>CAYWNY010000035.1:0-26476 GCA_964459765.1 uncultured Hyphomicrobiales bacterium
TGGAACCTGACGATATCGAGCAACGTCACCGGCACTGGAAGCCTCGAAATCGGCAGCGGCGCGACGCTGGAACTCGGCGGCACTTCTAGCAATACGGTAACTTTCGAAGGCAGCACCGGCACATTGCAAATTGACAGCAGCGGGACGACGACGGCCTTCTCGATCAATGGCGGCGGCAATCCATTGCCCACCGGCGACGTCGTCGACTTGCCAAATATCAGCTTCGACCTTGCGGCGGACAGCTATGATTTTACCGACGTCCTCACCGTCAGCAATGGAACGGCTGCTGATACCGTGACCATTGATGTTGTCGGCGGTATCGGCGCCGGAAGCTTCGTGTTCGAGCGAAGCGGCGCCGGTACGGAGATTTTCGATCCGGCTCCGGTCAACGGCTCAGCGAATACTCCAACCTCTGCCGCCGCTACCAACGTTGACGGTTCAGCCTCGTGGTTCGAGCTCGGCAACGACCAGATCAATCTTGCACCCGGTCAGACCGCGACCGATACCTATGCCGCGACCGGCGCAACGACACAGACATCGATCTCTGTCGGCGGGCCCGGCAACGACAACTTCGTGTTCGCGCCGGGCGTCGGCGCCGACACCATCGTCAACTTCAATCCGCAAGCCGACACCATCGCGCTCAATCATTTCGCCAATGTGCAAAGCGTGCAGCAATTGGCCGCGCTCATCACCAGTGACGCGCATGGCAATGCGCTGATCGAACTCGGCCACGGCGACAGCATCGACATCCCGGGCGTCACCGCGAGCTATCTGCAGCAGCATCTGCAGAGCCTGGTGCATCTGAGCTGATCGTCACGCCCCGTTTCCTCGTCATTGCCGGGCTTGACCCGGCAATCCATTCTGAGAAACGGCTCCGACGGCGTTTCAGTCGGCCGCTCTCGATTTCCTCATTTCATCGTGGACCATCGGGTCATAGGCGAGCAAAGGGACGCCGTTCTTTCGACCGGCTATGCCCGGTGGTGACGAGGTGAGTGCAGCTACAAGACCCTCGGAATGCCCAGCTTCTCGGCTTCGGCAAGCACTGTCTTGATGTTCTGATAACCGGCGCCGAAATGGCTTTTCGGATCGGGCAGCGCCACCGTGTTGAGCCCCGGCAGGCGGTAATATTTGTCCTGCACGAGGCTGTGGCCGCGGATCAGCGGCCACACGAGAAGGCCGAGGAAGCGCTGATCGAGGCCGTAACGGGCGTTCGGCCCGCCGGTGAAGAAGCGCTTCATCAGCGCTACGATGTCGATGCCGCAATCGGTGCGGCCGGCCCACAGACAGCCGATCATCAATTCGTTGTGCAGCACATGGTCGCGCATGACGTGGAAGGGACGGCCGGAGTCGATCCATTCCTTGACGTGGCCGGCTTCCTCCGGCGAAAGCCGAGCGTCGCAGTCGCGCACCAGGAAACGGCCGACGGTCTTGTCGTTCATCACCAAGAAGCGCTGAAACAGGCCGACGCCGGGATATTCGTCTTCAATGCGGCGCACATCGGCGCCGTTGTCCTTGAGAAAGGCAACGCAAGCGCGCGGCACCGCATCGTCGACGTAAAAGCGGCAGGTCCAGCCCGGATAGATTGTGCGGCTTAAAACCAGATTGATCATGGCGCCGTAGGCATAGAACGGCGCCGTGCCCCACAGCGAAAACGAGATGACGTTTTCACCGGATGGCGGACCGCTCGGCTCGACGAGCGCCATGGTTTTGGCCACGCCGTTGGCTTCGGCGTCGCGCAGCTCGATGCCGCGCTGGCCATAGCGAACTGCCTCATCGATCTTACCGATGTAGAAATGGGCGACCTTCAGCGCATCGAGGATCGTCAGGTCCTCGCCGTGGCGTGCGAGGTATTGCTGCGCCTGTTCGATCGCCTCGTGGTAGCGCTTCATATTGGACAGCGTGGCGATCAGCTGCTTCTGCAGCCGCGGCTCGTTGGGCCGCCGGCGCATCAATTCGTCGGCGAGCGCGTACGCGGGCGGCCAATCGCGCTTGTGATAAAACGCGTCGAACAGCAGTTCCTTGGCGTCGAGATCGTCCGGCCGGGTGACAACGATTCCGCACAGCGCGACGATTGCCTCGTCATTTTTGCCTACCCGCAGCAGGCTTCGGATGTGCTCGTGCGGTCGCGGCACTTGTGAAGCTGTAGCGCCCGTCATCTTCTCTTCGCATTCGCACCGATTGTGCCATGCCCCTCAGTGGCCCGTGTAATAACATCAGGCACAATCACCTTTGCAAAGAGCGTGCTGAAGTAAACGGGCCATATCGCCCGTGAGCCAAAAGCCCTGCTTCAACCCCGAGCTCCAGTCCGGCTTCGCGGCTTCCTGCATCTTTCGGCCAACCGGATTGGGGTCGGTACCGTCCCTGAGCGATGCTAAAAACGGCTATTCAATAGCGACTCGATCGCTATTTGATTGCTACTCGGCGGCTACTGGCCTGTTTTGGCAACTAAGAGACGGTAGATGCGGATATTTTCGACCATCGATTGTAAGTTGGCAGAACGAACCCACCGGATCGCGAATTTGGCAGCTGCCAACCGACTAGCCGCGTAGGCCCTTTTCCTTCAGCGCATCGCCGATTTCGTCGAGCGCACGCGGATCCTCGATGGTCGCCGGCATCGCCCAGGAATCGCCGTCGGCGATTTTCTTGATGGTGCCGCGCAGGATCTTGCCGGAGCGCGTTTTCGGCAAGCGGCCGACGGTGATCGCGAGCTTGAATGCCGCCACCGGTCCGATCTTGTCGCGGATCAGTGCCACGCACTCCTTTTCGATCTCGGTCGGCGGGCGGTTGACGCCGGATTTAAGCACGATAAAGCCGCAGGGCACTTCGCCTTTAAGCTCGTCCTTGACGCCGAGCACGGCGCATTCTGCGACGTCGGGATGGGAGGCGAGCACCTCCTCCATGCCGCCGGTCGAGAGCCGATGGCCGGCGACGTTGATGATGTCGTCGGTGCGGCCCATGACGAAGAGGTAGCCGTCGTCGTCCTTGAAGCCGGCGTCGGCGGTTTTGTAATAGCCCGGGAATTCCGTGAGGTAGCTTTCCTTGAAACGGTCGTCCGCCTGCCACAAGGTCGGCAGACAGCCGGGCGGCAACGGCAATTTCACCACGATCGAGCCCATCTTGTTGGCCGCCACATCGTGGCAGCCTTCGTCGACCACGCGCACGTCATAGCCCGGCATCGGCACTGTCGGCGAGCCGTACTTGATCGGCAACTGGCCCAAACCGACCGGGTTGCCGGCGATGCACCATCCGGTTTCCGTCTGCCACCAGTGATCGATCACCGGCACTTTGAGCACCTCTTCCGCCCATTCCAGCGTCGGCGGATCGGCGCGTTCGCCGGCAAGAAACAGCGTGCGGAATTTCGAAAGATCGTATTGCCGGATGAGCTTGGCTTGCGGGTCTTCTTTCTTGATGGCGCGGAACGCAGTCGGCGCGGTGAACAGGCCGACCGCGCCATGCTCGGCGATCACCCGCCAGAATGCGCCGGCGTCCGGCGTGCCGACCGGCTTGCCCTCGTAGAGGAGCGAGGTGCAGCCATGGAACAGCGGCGCATAGACGATGTAGCTGTGTCCGACCACCCAGCCGATGTCGGACGCGGTCCACCACACCTCGCCCGGCTCGATGCCGTAGAGATTTTTCATCGACCATTTGAGCGCGACCATGTGGCCGCCATTGTCGCGCACGACGCCCTTCGGGCGGCCGGTCGTGCCGGAGGTGTAAAGGATGTAGAGCGGGTCGGTTGCGGCAACCGGCACGCAGTCATAGACCGAGCGGGCGTGGATGAGCGCGTGGTCGCGCATGGTCGCCCAGTCATGATCGCGGCCGCCGACCAAGGTCGCCTCCGCCTGCGGGCGCTGCAGGATCAAACAAGCGCCAGGCTTGTGCTGCGCGAGCGCGATGGCTTCATCGAGCAGCGGTTTGTAGTGGACGATGCGGCCGGGCTCGACGCCGCAACTCGCCGAGAGGATCGCTTTCGGCGTGGCGTCATCGATGCGCGTCGCCAACTCGCGCGCGGCAAAGCCGCCGAACACCACTGAATGAATGGCGCCGATGCGCGCACAGGCCAGCATGGCGATCACCGCTTCGGGCACCATCGGCATGTAGATGACCACGCGGTCGCCTTTGTCGACGCCGAGATCGCGCAGCACCGAGGCGAGCACCTGCGTCTCGGTCAAGAGGCGGTGATAGGTGATGGTCCGTTTGGTCCCAGCGAGCGGGGAATCGTAGATGATCGCCGGCTGGTCGCCGCGCCCGGCATTGACCTGGCGGTCGACGGCATTGAAGCAGGTGTTGGTGACGCCGCCGGGAAACCAGCGGCCATAGACGCCGGCGTTGCGATCGAAAGTCGCTTTCGGCGGTTCGAACCATGCAATATCGGACGCAGCCTCCGCCCAAAAGCCATGCGGATCGCGCTGCCAGCGCGCATAGACCTCGTGATAGCGGCTCGAACGGGCGTCCATCTGATCTCCCCGGATTATTTATATCGCCGGCAGCCGATTATTGCGAATTGGGAGTGGCAAATAGCGAGTAGTGCCGGACCCGCAACTATTCGCCACTCACTATTCGCTACTCGCTTGCCGGCCATTCGTTATTCGCTGGCCGCATCGCTCCACTTTGATCTATGTCACACGTCGCCTGACCATAAATGCCCCAGCCCGTGATCACCGACCCGCTCTTCTATCTCCTCGCCATTCCCGCCGTGACCTGTCTCGGCCTGGCCAAGGGCGGCTTTGCCGGCTTGGGCATGATCGCGACGCCGATGCTGGCGCTGGTCGTGCCGCCGCTGGAAGGCGCCGCGATCTTGTTGCCGATCCTGATTTGCCAGGACGCCATTTCGGTGTGGACCTATCACCGCTCCTGGAGCGCCTGGAATCTCAAGGTGCTGCTGCCGGGCTCGATTTTCGGTGTCGGCGCGGCCTACATTTTTGCGATCTACCTTTCCAACGCCGCAATTTCGCTCACGGTCGGCGGCATTGCGCTGGCCTTCGTGCTTTACACCTGGCTCGGCGCGGGTTGGCGCGCCTATCTCGGGCGCCCGCCGGCGCAACCGCGGCGTCCGCATCCGGCCATGGGTGTTCTATGGGGTGCGCTCTCGGGCTTCACCTCGACGTTGCTCCAAGTCGGGGGACCGCCCTTTCAGATCCACATGCTGCCGCAGCGGCTCGACAAATTTACGTTGGTCGGCACTACGGTGATCTTTTTCACCATCCTCAATTGGATGAAGGTCGTTCCGTATCTCGCGCTCGGCCAGTTTTCGGGGCGCAACCTGGCGACCTCGGCGGCGCTGTTGCCGCTCGCCGTCGCCACCAACTTTCTCGGCATCTGGCTGGTGCGCAAGACGCCGACCGAGACGTTCTACCGCATCGCCTATGTACTAATGCTGCTGATAGCCATCGCGCTGCTCTGGCAGGGCTTTCGTGGGCTTAAGTAGGAAAAAAGAGCGAATAGTTTTTAACCAATAGCGAGCACCAACAAACGGCGAAAGCATTGTTCTCCATTTGCTATTTCGCTATTCGCAATTCGCAATTTTCGCTAGGCTGACGGCAAAAGGGAGGCGACGCCGGATGCCGACGCCCTACGATACCGATCTTCCCCGCAACGCAGCGAATTTCCAGCCGCTGACGCCGCTGAGCTTTCTGGCGCGTGCTGCCGAAGTTTATCCCGACACCACCGCCATCATTCACGGCGGACTCAAACGGAACTACCGGGACTTTTACGCCCGCGCGCGGCAATTGGCGTCGGCGCTGTCGCGCCGCGGCATTAAGCGCGGCGACACCGTCACGGTGATGCTCGCCAACACGCCGGCCATGGTCGAGGCCCATTACGGCGTGCCCATGACCAGCGGCGTCCTGAACACGCTCAACACCCGGCTCGATGCCACCATTCTCGGCTTCACCCTCGATCATGCCGAGACCAAAGTGCTGATCGTCGATCGCGAATTTTCCAAAGTGATGAAAGACGCTTTAGCGGTCGCGAAAGTGAAGCCTTTGGTCATCGATTACGACGATCCGGAGTTCACCGGCGCGGGCGATCGCATCGGCAGCCTGGAATACGAGGAGTTTTTGCGCGAGGGAGCGGCGGATTTCGCCTGGTTGATGCCGGGCGACGAATGGGATGCGATTTCGCTCAATTACACGTCAGGCACCACCGGCGATCCCAAGGGGGTCGTCTATCATCACCGCGGCGCTTATCTGCTCGCACTCGGCAACGTGATCACCTGCGGCATGGGCAAGCATCCGGTTTATCTGTGGACGCTGCCGATGTTTCATTGCAACGGCTGGTGCTTTCCCTGGACGCTGTCGGTGGTCGCGGGCACTCATGTCTGCCTGCGCGCGGTGCGCGCGGCGCCGATCTTC
Source organism: uncultured Hyphomicrobiales bacterium (assembly GCA_964459765.1). GTDB lineage: Bacteria > Pseudomonadota > Alphaproteobacteria > Rhizobiales > Xanthobacteraceae > BOG-931. Next base: position 6,354 of record CAYWNY010000035.1, read on the forward strand.
GACGCTATCGCCACCCACAAGGTGACGCATCTGTGCGGTGCGCCCATAGTGATGTCGACGCTGTTGAACGCGCCGGCGCCGGAGAAAAAGCCGCTGCCGCATGTGGTGCAGTTCGCCACCGCCGCGGCGCCGCCGCCGGAAGCGGTGCTGGCGGCGATGAAGGCGGCTGGCTTCAATGTCACCCACCTCTACGGGCTCACCGAAACCTACGGCCCGGCCTCGATCAACGACTGGCATGACCATTGGGATTTGTTGTCGTCGGAGCAGCAGGCCGAGAAGAAAGCGCGCCAAGGCGTGCGCTATCCGGTGCTGGAGGGGCTCGACGTGCTCGATCCGGAAACGATGCAGCCGGTGCCGCGCGACGGCGTGACGCTCGGCGAAGTCATGTTCCGTGGCAACGTGGTGATGAAGGGTTACCTGAAGAACAAACATTCGACCGACGCGGCCTTTGCCGGCGGCTGGTTTCATTCCGGCGATCTCGGCGTCGTTCACCCCGACGGCTACATCCAGCTCAAGGACCGCTCCAAGGACATCATCATTTCCGGCGGCGAGAATATTTCTTCGATCGAAGTCGAAGACGCGCTCTACAAACATCCGGCGGTCGCCGCCGTTGCCGTGGTCGCCAAGCCCGACGAGAAATGGGGCGAGACACCGTGCGCTTTCGTTGAGCTCAAACCCGGCGCCAATGCCACCGCCGAGGAATTGATCGCCTGGTGCCGCTCGCACCTCGCCGCCTATAAATGCCCGCGTCATGTGGTATTCGCGGAAATTCCGAAAACTTCGACCGGAAAATTGCAGAAATTCAAATTGCGTGACTCGGCCAAGGCCGTGTGAGCCAAGCCGCCTCTGCCTCCGTCACCCCAATCACCAGCCGCTTGCCGAGCGCGCGCAATGCCGCGGTCAACGCGGGCAATTTGGTCGGGTGCTCGGCACAAAGCCGGGCATGACGAAAAAACCCTTTCACTCGCCCCGCTGGTGCGAGGACGGCTTAAAGTCCCTAAACGCTGTTGACTAATGGACGCTGATGTCTTGCCGTAAACGCGCAATCTCGTCCTTGACGTGCAGCTTGCGCCGCTTGAGTTCCGCAATCGTCAAATCGTCGGTGGACGGGTGGTTCAATGCTTCGTTGATTTCCTGTTCTAACGCCTGGTGCCTTTTTTGAAGTTCCGCAAGATGCGATTCCATCGCCATGTGGGCTGTCTCCCTTGCGTTCTAATGTGCCTCCGGACCCCGTGCGTAATCATGCTACACGACTGCAACTGCAGACAAAGATACTCCTTTGCGCGTTGGAGGAAAATCCCCGCTGTGCAAGGCGTTGCCGGACTTGTCGGATATTCGCTAAAACGCGATAATCACTAGTAACTTACGGTCAATGGCCCGTTGCCCGAGGGGTGCCCTTTTTGGCATTGCCGCAAGCCGCGGCCATGGGTGCGACCAAAGGCGGCGATGACGCAAGAGGAAGAAGCCGAGCTTCGGGCGCAGCTGGGGCGCCTGCAGCAGGAGCATCGCGACCTCGACGCCGCCATCGCGGCGCTCCAGGGTTCGCCGGGCGCCGACATCATTCAGGTTCAGCGCTTGAAGAAACGGAAGCTGCAGTTGCGCGACCGCATCACCTTCATCGAGGATCAGCTGACGCCCGATATCATCGCCTGATTTCGGCTTCGGTTCCCTGCACGCAGCGACGTTTTGCTCGCGATTTTGCGCGCATGGATTTTGCGCGCGTACATGGCGGCATCGGCGCGCGCCAGCGCGCGGACCGGAGTATCGAGCGGCGCCAGTACGGTGCCGCCGGCAGACGCGCCGACGTTCAGTCTCGCGCCGCCGAAGCGCACTGCAGCCGTGCCGACGGCAATCTCCAGCGCGGCCGCTTTTGCCGCGGCTTCCGCCTCGTCCACGTTCCAGATCAGCGCCACAAATTCGTCGCCGCCGATGCGCGCGACAACGTCGGAAGAGCGCACGTTGCGGATCAGCACTGCCGCGACGGCCTTAAGAACGGCGTCGCCGGCCGAATGGCCGTAGCGATCGTTGACCGCTTTGAACCCGTCAAGGTCGAGATAGATCAGTGCCGCACTGACGCCATAGCGTTTGACGTAAGCCAGCGAGCGCTTGAGCTCGCGTTCAAAGCCGCGGCGGTTGAGCGTTTCGGTGAGTGGATCAGTGTCCACCCTGCTCTCGAGTTCGTCGATGCGCGCGCGCGAAGCGGCGAGTTCGGCGGCAAGCCGTTCAACTTCGGCGGCCAGCCGCATGGCGAGCGCGCGCGACGACGTCCTTGCGACTTTCAGACCGGCGCTGTCATCTTGGCTTGACGCCGGCGCCGGCAGCATTTGGCGCGCGTGACGCGCTGTGTTTCCGGCAACCGACGTCGCCGATTTTTGTTTCGCGGGCATGCGCTCTTTCGAACAGCGCTCTTTCGAATCAGCGAGGAATATTAGCGGGGTGCCCTGCGTCGCGGCTGCAAATAATGGCCACATTCGGGCACGACTATTCAGTTAAGGTTCACCTCCATATGGGAACTTATGGACCAGGGGCGTATTTAGGCGCAGAGACAACAGAGAAGCATTGGTTCGAGGTGATGCCATGAGGAAGTTCCTGACGGCTATCGTCGCAGTCGCTGTCATCGGTTTGGCGGCCCTGTCGACGTCCGGCACCGCCGAAGCCCGGTGGGGCGGTGGCGGCGGCTGGCACGGCGGCGGCTATGGCTGGCGTGGTGGCGGCTGGGGCTGGCGCGGCGGCTGGGGCTGGGGTCCCGGTCCGTTTGTTGCCGGCGCCTTGGTCGGCGGCGCAGTCGCGGCCGGGGCATACGCTCCGTACTACTACGGCTACGGCCCTTATTATCCCTACGGCCCGTATCCTTATGCGTACGGCGGCTGCCGGCGGGTGTGGAACGGTTACTACTGGGTTCGCACCTGCTACTGACGCCGCGGGTTAACGCTTCGTAAAAGCCCGGTGTCCCGGAAGCCCGAGGACATCGGCTGCAGTTGCGACCAAACTTCCGCCAAAGAGTTTGGCTATCTTAGTTGACGGTGGGGCGGCGAGGAGTCGGGGGTTGACGGGAACCTTCCCTCAATTGGATTTCGGATCGGTGCCCGACCGATCTATGAGGAGAACACATGCATAAGTCGCTCATCGCGCTCGTCGGCGCCGCGAGCGTTGGCGTTGCGGCATTCGCCGCGCCGGCTCCCGCGAACGCGGGATGCTTCGGTTGCGCCGTTGCGGCCGGTGTGGTCGGCGGCGTAGCCGTCGGTGCCATTGTCGGCAGCGCAATCGCTAACAGCCCACCGCCACCTCCGCCGCCCGGCTACTATCCACCGCCGCCTCCTCCGGGCGCGTATTATCCGCCTCCGCCCGGATATCCGCCGCCCCCGCAATATGCCCAACTTGCACCCGGTTGCCATTGGGGTCATCGTAAGGTGTGGGTCGAAGGCTACGGCTATCAGTGGCAGACGATTCAAGTCTGTCCTTGATGCTGCGGCGTGAATTTCGGTTCGACCGGTCGGCGTTTGCCGGCCGGTTTGTTTTTTGAGCGATTTGCGATTACTCAGCCGGCATAGTGCGACGCGAGAAATAGCGAAGGGCTCGATCGTGCCTTCCCTTGCATTTTGGCGTGACGCGAAATTCGCCGGCATGAACGGCGCGCAGACTTTTATCCATCGCCGCCTCGCAAGCGCGCGCGCGTATCTCGCGCATCTGTGGACGCCAAAGGTGCGCGCGCAGTGGCTCCCTTACGCTCGGATAGCACTCATTTCTTGCGGTGCCGTGCTGCTTTGTCTCTATATCGGCACGGCGGTGCTGCTTTATTCCGCGCAGCGCTCACTGATGTATTTTCCGGAAACGCTCCACACCACGCCGGCACAGGCCGGCTTGCCGGAAGCCGAAGAAACGACGCTGACCACATCCGACGGCGAGCATCTGGTGGCGTGGCACGTGGCGCCGCGCGACGATCGGCCGGTGATTCTTTATTTTCACGGCAATGGCGGCTCGCTGCGCTACCGCGCCGAGCGTTTTCGCCTGCTTGTGCGCGACGGCATCGGACTCGTCGGCGTCGAATATCGCGGTTTTGGCGGATCGAGCGGTAGCCCGAGTGAAACGGGGCTGATCGCCGACGGTGAAGCTGCTTACGCCTTCGCCGCCGCCCGCTATCCCGCCGAGCGGCTGGTGATCTGGGGCGAGTCGCTCGGCACCGGCGTCGCCGTTGCGATAGCGGCGGAAAAGCCGGTCGGCCGTCTCATCCTGGAGGCGCCGTTTACCTCGGCGGCGGCGGTCGCCGCCACGCGTTATTGGTACCTGCCGGTATCGCTCCTGATGAAGGATCAATTCCGCTCTGACGAGCGCATCGGCAAAATCGCAGCCCCTGTCCTGATCCTGCACGGCGTGCATGACCGGATCATCCCCTTCGCCATGGGGGAAAAGATGTTCGAACTGACGACGGCGGAGAACCGGCACATCGTGCGCTTCCTCGATGGCGACCACGAAGACCTCGACCGCCACGGCGCGCTGCACGCGGTCGGCCGCTTCCTCGCCGGCGATCTCGACCGGCCGCCGCCGCGTCCATGACGACCTGCGCTACTGCGGCACGGTCATCAGCTCGAGCACATGTCCGTTGGGGTCGCGGAAATAAACGCCGCGGCCGCCGCCCCAGTTGTTGAGCTTGCCGTCGGTAAGACTCCACGGCGCGCTGCCGAAGGGTATCTTCGCCTTTTTGATGCGTCCGAAGATGGCGTCAAACTCGCGTTTGCCGACATGAAACGCGTAATGATGACTTTCGAACTTGTCGCCGTCGTCGAACAGCAGCGTCAGCGTCTTGTTCACCCGCACCGGCGCGAAGTAGCCGGCGCGGCCGCGTTTGAGGCCGAAAATATCGGCGAAGAATTTTGCCGCCGCAGCCTTATCGCGCACCGGCACGATGGTGTGATTGAGCGTGACGGTCATCGGCGCCTCGCTGCGTAAGTTCGCCTAAGCCTAACAAGCCGCTCGTCAGAACGTCTCGTAGGATTGGCCGGCCTTGCCGCCCACGCGGGTGAAGCCTTCCTTCGCCGGCACGTATTTGTCGTTGAGATTGAGCGCTTTCGCGTAGGAACCGGCGGCCTTGTCCTTCGCTCCGAGGCGCTCGTAGGCAAGCCCGCGGCTGGTCCAGGCTTGGACGTTCTGCGGCTGCAACTGCACGGCCTCGTCGAGGTCGCTCGCCGCCGACTTGGCGTCGCCGAACGCGAGATAGCTCAGTCCCCGCGTTACGAACAGCTCGGCCCTTTGGTTGGTTAGTCCGAGCGCCGTGGTGAAATCGTCGATGGCGATTTGTTGCTGATGCTGGCTTTGATAGAGCAGACCGCGATTGTAATAGGCTTGGGCATTGTCCGGCCGCAGCGCAATGGACTTGTTGAAATCGGCCAACGCCTGCGCGGTGCGGCCTTGTTGACGATAGACAATGCCGCGGCCGAGATAAGCGGCGGCATAATTGCCGTCGATGGCGATCGCCTTATTGTAGTCGGCGAGCGCCAGATCGGGCTTGCCATTTTGCCGATAGAGCAAGCCGCGGTTGCCATAAGCCTGCGCGTAGTTGGGGTCGAGGCTGATGGCCTTGTTGAAATCGGCGAGAGCTGCTTCGTCACTGCCCGCCGCAGCCAGGGCGGAGCCGCGCAAATTGTAGGCTTGCGGGTCGTCGGGGTGCTTCTGGATGACTTCGGACAGCGACCCAAGATTGGATTGTGCGGTCGGGTTCGCGGCCTCGCTATCTGTCGACGCGCCGCCTAATCCGGAGCAGCCGCCGAGAACAAGCGTCCCGAGCAGGGGGAGGACAAGAGCCGGGCGCCTTCGCCGCAACTGCCGCCAATTCCTGACCGCCCTTAGTCCTTTCATTCCGACGCTCGTAACGCGGTTGGTGCCCCTTTGCGCCAACGGTAGTTGACCGGGCCGCCCCGCGACAGTCCCGGAAAATGCAAAGGCGCGGGCGAGATGGCCCGCGCCTTTCGGCAAATGACGTCAACTCGCTTTAGCCAAAGCGCGGTGTGCGAGGCGGACCGGAACGGCCGCCGCCCGGTCCGCCGGCCATGACCGGCTTGGGCTTCATCGGCAAAAGGCCCTCGCGCTGCAGCCGTTTGCGCGCCAGCTTGCGGGCCCGACGGATCGCTTCCGCCTTTTCCCGCGCCTTCTTTTCCGAGGGTTTTTCATAGTGGCCGCGAAGCTTCATTTCGCGGAAAATGCCTTCGCGCTGCATCTTCTTTTTCAGCGCCTTAAGGGCCTGGTCGACATTGTTGTCGCGAACAAGAACCTGCACGCATGCTCCTTTCAGTGCGCTTAGCCTAAAGTGCGCTCTGTAAATGAAATAGCGGCGCAAGCGTAAACGCATGCACCACGTCGGCGCGCTCTCTAGCAGAAATGCCCCGCCAAGTCCACCCGCAGCCCACCGGCTCGCAATGGACGGCTTAGTCCGGAAATACCTGCGTCACGTGCCCCATCTTGCGGCCCGGGCGTACCGCCACCTTGCCGTAAAGATGGACCGCGGCGCCGGGAATCGTGAGCCACCGTCGATAGTCCGCAACCTCTTGTCCGATCAAGTTGATCATCTCCGCCCGGCCGCGGCGGATCGGCTTGGCCAGCGGCCAGCCGGCGACCGCCCGGATGTGCTGCTCGAATTGCGATACCGAGGCGCCGTCGAGCGTCCAATGCCCGGAATTATGGACGCGCGGTGCGATTTCGTTCACCAAAACGGCACCGTCGCCGAGCACGAACATTTCGACCGCCAGCACGCCGACATAACCGAAGCGATGTGCAATCGTTTCGGCAATGCGCCGCGCCTCATGCGCAGTGGCTTCGGATACGGCGGCGGGTACGCGCGAAATTTTCAGAATATGCTCACGGTGCTCGTTTTCGGTGACGTCGAAGCACTCGACCGCGCCGTCGCCCCCGCGTGCGGCGACGACCGAGATTTCACGCACGAACGGTATGAAAGCTTCCAGGATGGAGGGCGCGCCGCCGACTTCGCGCCAGGCCGTTTCGGGTGCGCGGTCGCCAGCGATGGCGGATTGACCCTTGCCGTCGTAGCCGAAACGTCGCGTTTTGAGCACGGCCGGCCGGCCGATGCGCTCGAGTGCCGCGCATAACTCCGCGGCTGAGTTGACCGCAGCAAACGGCGCGGTGCCTATGCCGAGTTGAGCGATGAAGTTTTTCTCGACCAGGCGATCTTGCGTCGTCGCCAGCACTTCCGGTTCGGGCAGGACTGGAACCCGAGCGGCGAGAAACGTCGCCGCGTCCGCCGGGATATTTTCAAACTCGTAGGTGACGACATCGACACTGTCTGCAAAGCGGGCGAGCGCCTGCGTGTCGTTGTAATCGGCGAAAGTCGCATGCATTACGACGTCGAAGGCCGGCGCATCGCGATCAGGAGCAAAAATGTGACATTTGAAGCCGAGGCGAGCGGCGGCGAGCGCCAGCATGCGCCCTAGCTGGCCACTGCCGAGGATGCCGATCGTGGCTCCGGGCTCAAGGATGGGCGCGGGATCTGCACTCACGCGCCCGAGTCCTTGTTTACGTCCTTGTTCGCGTCCTTGGGCACTTCGGCGACGCCCGCGGTCTGGCGCTCGCGCCAGGCTTCGAGCCGGCCGCCCAGCGCTGGATCGCCGAGCGCGAGGATGCTCGCCGCCAAAAGCGCGGCGTTGATGGCGCCGGCTTGGCCGATAGCCAAGGTGCCGACCGGAACGCCGGGCGGCATTTGCACGATGGAGTAAAGCGAATCCTGGCCCGCTAACGTTTTGGTCTCGACCGGCACGCCGAGCACGGGCAGGCTGGTCAGCGAAGCGGTCATGCCGGGTAAATGCGCCGCCCCGCCGGCGCCGGCGATGATGACTTTGAAGCCGGCGGCTTTGGCGCCCTTGGCGAAAGCGTAGAGGCGCTCGGGGGTGCGGTGCGCCGAGACGATGCGCGTGTCGTAGCCCACGCCGAGCGCATCAAGCGTCTCGGCGGCGTGTTTCATGGTCTGCCAATCCGATTGGCTTCCCATGATAATGGCTACGGATTTCGCTCCCGGCGACGCCAAGACTCACTCCTGCGCGAAGGAAGCGCCGGATTATAGGCACACGCGCTACGGTGGCAAGGCGCGTCACCTCATACGCCGGCAGTCGCGCGCCGGCATGCCTCCCACAATTTCGGGGCGGTGACCGGCATATCGAGATGCGTGCCCGCGCCGTTCGGAATAGCGTCGGCCACGGCGTTCATCACCGCCGCGATCGAGGCGGTTGTGCCCGCTTCGCCGACGCCTTTGACGCCGAGCGGATTGGTAGTCGCGCGCACATTGTGCAGTGCGTCGCGGATATCGGACGGCATGTCGGTCGCGCGCGGCATGGCGTAATCCTGAAATGAGCCGGTGATCAGCTGGCCGGCGTCATCGTAATAAACCTGCTCCATCAACGCCTGGCCGAGCCCCTGTGCCAGCGAACCGTGTAATTGCCCTTCGACGATCATCTCGTTGAGCGCGTGGCCGCAATCGTCGACCGCGGCATAGGCGACGATCTCCATGCGGCCGGTTTCCGGATCGATTTCGACTTCGGCAACATGAACGCCGTTCGGAAACGACAACGGCGTTTCCGTCGTGGTTTTGGTGTCGAGGTCCTCGTCGATGGCGCCGCTCCTTTTGAGTTCGGCGGCCCGAGCGGCAAGTTCAAACAGCGGGATGCGGCGGTCCGTGCCGATGACGCCGAAATGGCCGCCTTCGTAGACGATGTCGGCTTCGGCGACCTCGAGCTCCGTTGCGGCGAGACGTTTGCCCTTTTCCACGATCAGATCGACGCACTTGACGATGGAATGGCCGGCGGTCATTGCCGAGCGCGAGCCGACCGAGGCATAGCCGCCGATTTCGAGCGCCGAATCGCCATGCCGGTGCTTGACCTTTTCGCGCCGGATGCCGAGCCGCTCAGCGATCAGCGGCGGAAACACCGACGCATGGCCCTGGCCGGTCGACTGGACGTTGAGATTGACCGTGAGCGTGTCGTCGCCACCGAACGTCAGCCACGCTCCTTCGATCGGCGACCCGCCGGCATGCTCGAGCATGCACGAGATGCCGATACCGCGATATTTTCCGCGTTTCCTGGCGTCGCGGCGCCGTCTCTTGAAGCCGTCGTAATCGGCAAGTGCCAGAGCCTTATCGAGGATCGGCGCGAAATCGCCGCTGTCGTACGTCGTGCCGATCGCGGTCCTGTAAGGGAAAGCGGAAGCGGAAATGAGATTGCGCTTGCGCAGATTTGCCGGATCGATGCCGGTGATCCGCGCGGCCTCTTCGACCACGCGCTCGAGCACATAATTCGCTTCCGGCCGGCCGGCTCCGCGATAAGGTGCGGTCGCGATCGTGTTGGTGAACGCGCAGCGCGCGCTGATGTCGATGTGTTTGATGTCGTAGAGCGCCGGCAGGCAGCGGGCGAAGTTAAAGGTCGGAATATTGGCGCCGACGGCGCCGACATAGGCGCCGAGATTGCCGATGTTGCGCACGCGCAGCGCCAGAAAGCGCCCTTTGTCGTCGAGCGCGAGCTCCGCTTCCGAATAAATGTCGCGTGCCTGATTGTCGGACAGAAAAGCCTCCGAGCGGCCCGACATCCAATGAATGGGGCGGTCGAGTTTTTTTGCGCCGACCATCAGTACGATGTATTCGGGATAGGGACCGGTCTTGAGCCCGAACGCGCCGCCGACGTCGTCGGTCAGGACGCGCACGCGCTCCTTCGGGATTTGCATGATGGCGGCGATCGGATCGCGCATCGCGGTGGTGCCCTGCGAGCAGACGCGCAGCGTGAAGCTTTCGGTCGCCGGGTCATAGCTTGCGGTCGCCCCGCGCGGCTCCATCGACGCAACGGCCATCCGCTGGTTCGTCACTGCGATCCGCGCAACGAATTTTGCCGCCTTAAAAATTTCATCGATCTGCCGCGCGTTGGCCTCTGCGTCTTTGGCCGGTCCCGGCCAGTCGACGGCGAGGTTGCCTGGCGCTTCCGGCCAAAGCTGCGGAGCGCCGGGCGCAAGCGCCGCCCGCGCTTCGGTCACTGGCGTCAGCGCCTCATACTCGACAGCGACGAGTTCGGCGGCGTCTTGCGCGGCGGCGGCGGTCGCTCCGACCACCATGGCGACCGGTTCGCCGATATGCATCACGCGGCCTGCGGCGAGCGCCGGCCGGTGCGGCACGACGAGGGCTGTGCCGCCACGCCCGGCGAGCGGCGGGTGGCGGCCGAGATTGGCAATGCCTTCCATGTCGACGGCTGTGAGCACGCCGAACACGCCATCGGCTCGCCGCGCTGCGGCGGTATCGATGCTGACGATGCGCGCGAACGCATGCGGCGAACGCACGAAATAAGCGTAAGACTGTCCCGGGAGCGTGACATCGGCGGCAAAGCGGCCATGGCCGCGCACCAGAACGTTGTCTTCTACCCGCGGCTCGTGCGCCGTGCGGCCATGTGTTTTTGCATCCATGCCCTGTTCCGGAATGGTATGTCGGGATTAAGGTCGCCCTCTTATAACCGAAACTGCCGACCACCCAAGGCGACCGTGATGCGGTTCTGACCGGATCGCATTGCTGACCGGCTTGTGCCGCCGGTCCAATTAACGCCTCGCCAGGCGGCTGACCACAGCTCTAGGGCGCCTATTCATGCCAGTGCTCAAACCCGGCACATTTGCCCTGACCATGCTGCTCGCGATGCTGACGGCACTGGGTCCACTGTCGATGGACATGTTTCTGCCTTCGCTCCCGGACATCGCCCGCGCGCTGATGGCGCCGACGGCGCGGGTGCAACTGACGGTGTCGAGTTACCTGATCGGATTTGCTGCCGGGCAGATGATTTACGGCCCGTTGTCGGATCGCTATGGGCGCCGTCCGGTACTGCTCGCGGCGCTCGCGCTCTACCTGACCAGCACGCTCGGCTGTGCGGCGGCGCAATCGGTCGATCTGTTGATCGGGGCGCGCTTTCTTCAGGGCATCGGTGGCTCGGGCTCGATCGTATTGTCGCGCGCGATCGTTCGCGACCTTTATTCCGGTGTGCGCGCGGCGCGCGAGTTGTCGCTTCTTGGTTCGATCAGCGCTTTCGCGCCGCTTGTAGCGCCGATGATCGGCGGCGTGCTGCAAACTGCATTCGGGTGGCGTGTAAGTTTCGTGGTGATGGCCGCGGCCGCGATCGTGGCCGCGCTGGTCGCAGCGCGCCTGTTGCCGGAAACGCTGCGCCGCCAAGCCGGTGCAGTGATGTCAATAAGGTCGATGATTGCCGGCTACGGTACGGTCCTGCGGCATCCCGAATTTCTGGTTTATCTGGGCATTCTTACCGTCAGCTATGCCGGACTCTTTGCCTGGATATCGGGCGCTTCCGTCGTGCTGCAGAGCGTGTACGGTCTCTCCGCCGTCACTTTCGGCTTCACGTTTTCGCTGGGCGCTGGCGGTTACATGGTTGGCGCGACGATCGCGGCGCGGCTTGTCGTCCGACTGGGCCTTAATCGCACCATGGGCATTGGTGTCATCGTGATCGCGCTTGGCGGCCTGGCGCTGGTGGCAGTGGTCGCCGCCGGAATCCCGGGCATTTGGCTTGTGGCGGCTATGGCGCTTTATCTCGCCGGGCTTGGTCTTGCGATGCCGCAAGCCATGGCCGCGGCGCTGACGCCGTTTCCGGATCGTGCCGGCACCGCCGCCTCGTTGATGGGGCTTATCCAGCAGACCGTCGCGGCCGTCGTTGCCGCGGCGGTTGGCAATTACCTCGGACGCTCGGCCTGGCCGGTGGCCGGTGTCGTCGCCACCATGGGCTGCCTGACATTTCTTTTATGGGCGTTGACCGGCGAATTGCGCCGGCGCATGGCCGAGTAGCGCGCGGCGGCAACAAAAAATCCGACGTTGCCTGGCATGCGGCGTTTGTTAGGATGCCACGCACTTTTGCCAAATTGGCGGTTCATTGTTTCTGTTTTCTTTTCGGAAGGTATTCTTCGTTATCCGGCCGAGCGTTGAAGGAAAAAATCTATGACCGCAGGCGACTTCGTCAGCCGCCGCTCTTTTCTGGCCGGCGTGAGCGCAGTCGGCGGCGGCCTTACGCTGGCTTTTGCCGTTCCGTTCGAGCCGGCGCGAACTGCTGAACCGGCGCCCGAAATCACCGCGTGGCTGACGATTGCTCCCGACAACGCCGTCGTTATTCGTGTGGCGCGTGCGGAAATGGGGCAGGGCGCGCAGACCGCGCTCGCCATGCTGGTGGCGGAGGAGCTCGAATGCGATTGGTCGAAAGTGCGCACTGAATTCGTCTCGCCACAGGAAAATATGCGCCGCGACCGGGTGTGGGGCGATATGTCGACCGGCGCCAGCCGTTCGATCGCGTCCTCTCATCTTTATCTGCGACAAGCCGGCGCCATCGCCCGTGAGATGCTGATCGCCGCCGCCGCGGCGCGCTGGAAAGTGCCGGCGGCCGAGTGTTCGGCGCGGTCAAGCATCATCGCGCACAAGCCGAGCGGCCGCAGCGTTGCGTTCGGTGCGGTTGCCGACGATGCGGCGAAGGTCGCGCCTCCCGCGGACGTGAAGCTGAAAGACCCGTCCGCGTGGAAGCTCGCCGGCACGCCGCGCCGGCGGCTTGACGTGCTCGACAAGGTGACCGCGCAACCGATCTACGCCATCGATGTACGCTTGCCGGGGATGCTGTATGCGGCCATCGCCCATTGTCCGGTGTTCGGTGGAGCGCCGAAGGCGATCGATGAAAGTGCGATCGCCGGGATGACAGGCGTGCGCCGCGTGGTGCGCTTGCCGGATGCGGTGGCGGTGGTCGCCGATTCGTGGTGGCGCGCCAAGCGCGCGCTCGACGCGCTGCCGGTTGTTTGGGATGGGCGCGGTAATGAGCACGTATCAAGCGCAAGCATCACCGACATGGTGCGTTTGGCGCTGGATGCGGAAAAGTCGCAAATCGGCCGCGCAGACGGCGACGTCGCGGCGGGACTGCAGCGCGCCGCTCGGCGGATCGAAGCAGATTACGCGGTTCCGTTTCTGGCGCACGCCACCATGGAGCCGCAAACCTGTACCGCTCATTTCCAGGACGGCCGCCTCGAAGTATGGGTGCCGACCCAGGATGCTACTACCGCCTTGGTCACCGCGGCCTCGGCCGGACGTTTGCCCAACGACAAAATCGTCGTCCACGGCACCGTGCTCGGCGGCGGCTTCGGCCGGCGCGGCGCCATCCAGGAATTTGTCCGCCAGGCCGTCCTGATCGCCAAGGAGGTTGAAGAGCCGGTCAAGCTCGTATGGACGCGCGAGCAGGACATCAAGCACGACTATTACCGGCCCTTCGGCATGGCGCGGCTCACTGCCGGTCTCGACGCCGAAGGCATGCCGATCGCATGGAAGATCAGGCTTACGGGCCCGTCATTCGTCGCCTCGCTGGTGCCGGGCTTCGGCATGAGTTTCATCGACCGCAGCTTTCTCTGCGGTCTTGCCGAAGAGATGGCCTATGACGTGCCCAACTACCTCGTCGATTATGTGGTGGCGCCGTCGCCGGTGCCGCTTGGTGTGTGGCGCGCCATCAACTACACGCAGAACACGTTCTATAAGGAATGCTTTGTCGACGAGATGGCGCACGCTGCCGGCGTCGATCCCTACCTTTACCGGCGCCGGCTTTTGCGCGGTAGCCCAAAGAACCTTGCCGTATTGGACGCCGCGGCGAAAAAGGCCGATTGGTCCGGCCGCCCGGGCGACGGCGTGTTCCGCGGCATCGCCGTGACCGAAGCCTGCGGCAGTTTTTGTGCGCAGGTCGTCGAAGTTTCCGTCGACCGCAGTGGCGCCGTGCACGTTCATCGCGTCGTTTCGGCGATCGACTGCGGTCAGGTCGTCAATCCTCTGTCGGTCGAAATGCAGACGCAAGGCGCGGTGGTGTTCGCGTTGACCGCGGCCCTGCAAGGCGAGATCACCATCAAGGATGGCGGCGTCGTGCAGTCGAATTTCAACGATTACGAGATGCTGCGCATGGCCGAGGTGCCGAGGGTGGAGACCGTCATGGTGCCGAGCGGCGATTTCTGGGGCGGCGTCGGCGAGCCGCCGGTACCGCCCTTGGCGCCGGCGCTCTGCAACGCCATCTTCGCCGCCACCGGCAAACGCATCCGCACACTGCCGGTCAAAAATCAGGATTTGACAAAAGCGACCTAACGAGATCGGGCTGCCGCCTCAGGCCTCCCATTGGGTTTCGGCGACGACATCAAGCGGCACGACGTCGACCGTTCCGCCTGCGACGGTTCTGATTTTCTCCGTATAGCTTTTGAAAACCGCATTTTGTTGCAGTGCCTTGACGGCCTGGTCGTCGGCGGCGGTCGCAACATGCAGATAGTCCGCGCTGTCGCGAATTTTCATGCAGCGTTATGCGATCTTCCCGCGCAGCGTGGGATTGCTGTCCAGCGCCGCAATGAAGTCTGCGACATCGCGATGCCATGCTTCCGGCGTCGCGTTCTGCAAACGATATCTGATGAGAAAATGCTTCATGCTGTTTCCTAAACGCCGATGCCTGGCCGCAATGTCAATTATGCTACTTAGGTCCCTAACGAGCGCTGGTGCAAGTACGGACAAAAATGATACTTTGAGCGGACAATCCCAGTCGGAGCAGACAGATGGGTCGTGCCACCTCGAAGCGTATGCATCGCTGCCCGGTGGCCGCGTTTCAGAAGATGATCGCCGGCAAATATAAGCTGCGCATTCTCTGGGATTTGCAGGATGGACAGCGGCGCTATGGCGAGATCAGAAGCGGGCTTTTGCGCGGCACCGAGGGCACGCGGGAAATCGCTCCGCGCGTACTGAGCCGCGAACTCAAGGCGCTCGCCGCGAGCGGCCTCGTCATCCGCAAGGATTACGCCGTTATGCCACCGAAGGTGGAATACCGCCTCACCCCAATGGGCAAGAGCTTCATCCCGGTCATCGGCGAAATCCGTAAATGGGGCGCGCGCTATTTGGCCGGCGAAAATCTAAGCCTGGCGAGCTAGCGGGCCTTTCGCCAAGAATGCGCACCAGCGATAGTAATCATTGAGCATGTCGTCAGTACCTGACGTGGGCGCCAAAGCCCTTATCCGGCATCGTCCATTCGTGTTCTATTTCGCCGGGCGCGGACTTTCCAAGCTGTGCTACCAGGTCGGCGCCGTCGCCGTCGGCTGGCAGGTCTACGCGCTGACCAACAGCGCGTTCGATTTGGGACTGGTGGGGCTTGTGCAGTTCATTCCGACCGCGGCTTTGACCTTTGCCGCCGGTCATGCCGCAGATCGCTATAACCGCAAGCGCGTGACGCAGCTTTCGCAAGTGGCCGCGGCGCTGGCGGCTGCGTATTTGGCCTGGGGCAGTTTTGGCGGCTGGCTGACCGTGCCGGAAATTTACGCCGCCGTCGCCGTGTTCGGTGTGGCCATCGCGTTCGAAAGCCCGGCGGTCGCGGCCATTCTCCCGGGCGTCGCGCCCGAAGGTATGCTGCAGCAGGCGGCCGCGTTGTCCACCGGCGCGTTTCAAATCGCGACCATCGCCGGTCCGGCCGTCGGCGGACTGATCTACGCCGTCGCGCCTGGCGCGCCCTATACGCTGATGGCGGTGTCCTGGTTCGCGGCGGCGCTCTTGACCGGTGCGATTAAGCTCGACCGCCCGATCGCGGCCGCCGAGCAATCTACCTTTGCGAGCTTGTTTGCCGGTGTCGGCTTCGTTCGGCGCAATCCGCCGATATTGGGATCGATATCGCTCGATCTGTTCGGGGTGCTGCTCGGCGGCGCTACCGCCCTGTTGCCGATTTTCGCGCGCGACATTCTCCACACCGGACCCTGGGGCCTCGGCGTGCTGCGCGGCGCGCCCGCGGTCGGCGCGCTGGCAATGGGCGCCGTATTGGCCCGCTATCCGATCAATCGCCGGGTCGGTATGCGCATGCTGCAAGCGGTCGTCACCTTCGGCGCGGCGACGGTGGTGTTTGCACTCTCCCGATGGCTCTGGCTCTCGCTCGTCGCGCTCGCGGTTTTGGGCGCCGCCGACATGGTGAGCATGGTGGTCCGCATCGCGCTTGTACAACTGTCCACGCCCGACGGCATGCGTGGCCGGGTCGGCGCGGTGAACTACCTGTTCGTCAATGCCTCGTATCAGCTCGGGGAATTCGAGAGCGGCTTAACCGCGGCGTTGCTGGGCGCGGTGCCGGCGGCCGCACTGGGCGGGGTCGGTACAATCATCGTGGCGCTGCTGTGGATGAAGCTATTTCCGAAGCTGCGCGACGTTGAACGACTGGAATAGCCGCTTTGAAAGGCGCGGACGTCGACCTGCGGTCCGAACTGCGGCGCAGTTCCGCGATAACAATTCCAGAATGATCGCCGACTTGAGCTAGATCAAAGCGCCGCCGGGCCGCCGGCGCAAAATTCGTCTCCTCGCAACGGCTATCGCAAGACAGTCCGCGCGAGGGACGGCGTAGCTACGGGGGTACTGCGCCGTCCTTAATTTATCGACCACCCGAAACTCTTTGCCTTTCCGAGGCACCTCGGGTGCAACGATCGGCGAAAAAAGGAGGGTCAAATGTCACTGCGCAATACAACGATATGGTCGCCGATCGAAGCTTTCTGGCAGCGGTGCCGCGAGTGGTTTGCCGCGGATTCGACGGCCGAGCTGCAATATTGCGGCGACGAGGAGGTTGAGCGCATGGCGCACGAGGCCGGCGTGACCGCATCCGAATTCAACCGACTTGCCAACAAGGGGCCCCACTCGGCCGACCAGTTGTTGGGGCGCATGGCGGCGCTCGACCTCGATCCCAAAGAGGTAGCGCAGGTTGAGCCGGCAGTATTCCACGATCTGCAGCGCGTTTGCTCTGTGTGCGCAGAACACGGGCGCTGCATGCGCGACATGCACCGCGACAGCGCCGATCCGGTCTGGAAGGAATATTGCCCGAATGTCGAAACGCTGACGGATCTGGATGCGCTGCCGTGGGCTAGCCGGCGCGAGGTGTAATAGGTCGTAAAAGCCGACGGCGGGTAAAGCTTCACCGGCGCCCGAACAATTTGTCGAGCAGCCAGGTATCGAGACCTCCTTGGTCGGGCTGGGCCGGCCGTGGCGCGGCAGCACCGGGATTGGCGGCGGTCAGGGGCGCCTCTGCTGTAAAGCCGCCTGCGCCCGGCAGCGCGGCGGGCGCAACGCCCGCCAGCGCTGTCTTCATGAAACGGCTCCAGATTTCGACCGGCAGCCCGCCGCCGACGGCCTTTCGCGTCGGCGAATTATCGTCATTGCCGAGCCAAACGCCGGCCACCAGTTGCGACGTGAAGCCGACAAACCAGGCGTCGCGGAAATCCTGACTGGTGCCGGTCTTGCCGGCGGCTTGCCAGCCGGGAAGGTCGGCATGGCGCGCGGTGCCGCCGACGAGGACCTCGTGCAGCATCGCATTCATCATCGCCACGTAGCGCGCGTCGACAACGCGGCCGAGCATCTGGCTCGATCGCGCATAGAGTATGTGGCCGTCGGCGCCGCGCACCCGCTCGATGACATGCGGCGAAACGGCGAAGCCGCCATTGGCGAAAGCCGCATAGGCGGAGACGAGTTCGAGCGGCGACACTTCCGACGTGCCGAGTGCGATCGAGGCGTTGGGCTCGAGCATCGAGGTGATGCCAAGGCGGTAGGCGGTGCGAATGACGGCGGCCGGCCCGAATTCCAGCGTCAGCCGCACCGAAACTGTGTTGAGCGAATTGGCGAGCGCCTGGGTCAGCGTCACTGGACCCATATATTCGTGCTCGTAGTTTGCCGGCTTCCAGCCCTTCACCGAGATCGGTCCGTCTTCGCGCACAGTATCGGGCGTGAGCCCGTGTTCGAGCGCGGTGAGATAGACAAAGGGTTTGAAGGCCGAGCCGGGCTGGCGCTTGGCGGCGATCGCTCGGTTGAACTGACTTTCAGCATAGCTCTTGCCGCCGACCAAGGCGCGGACGACGCCGTCCGGAGTCATGGCGACCATCGCGCCTTCACCGATGTTGAGCTTCTCGCCTTTTTGCGCCAGCAAGTCGGCGAGTGCGTGCTCGGCCGCGGCCTGAAGCGCAGGATCGATGGAGGTGTCGACCACGATGTCCTGATCGAAGCGGCCGACGAGATCGTCGACCGCATCCATGACCCAGTCGGCCACATAGTTGACCGAACCGGCGCCGGCTACTTTCACCGCGCGTGCCGGACGCGCAAGCGCAACGCGCACCGCCTCCTCGCTTGCGAGTTTCTGCTCGGCCATGTCGGCAAGCACAATCCGTGCGCGACGCTCGGCACCGTCCGGATTGCGACTGGGTGCAAGCCGCGATGGTGCCTGCACGAGGCCGGCCAGCAGCGCCGCCTCGGCAAGCGTCAGTTGCCGCGCCGATTTGGCGAAGTAGCGCTGCGCCGCGGCTTCGACGCCATAGGCGCCGGAGCCGAAATAGACGCGGTTGAGATAGAGTTCGAGGATCTGCGCTTTGGTGAATTTGCTCTCCAGCCATAGTGCCAGCGCCATTTCCTGCAGCTTGCGCGAAACGGTGCGCTCCTGGGTGAGGAACAGGTTCTTCGCCAGCTGCTGGGTGATTGTCGATCCGCCCTGCGAAGCGCCGCGGCGCAGAATGTCGGCGGCGAGCGCGCGCAGGATGCCGAACGGATCGACGCCGTGATGGGAATAGAAGCGGCGGTCCTCGATGGCGACGAACGCCTTGGGGACGTAGTCGGGCAATTCGTGCAGCGGCACCGCGGCGC
Source organism: uncultured Hyphomicrobiales bacterium (assembly GCA_964459765.1). Lineage (GTDB taxonomy): Bacteria > Pseudomonadota > Alphaproteobacteria > Rhizobiales > Xanthobacteraceae > BOG-931. The sequence continues at coordinate 25,018 of CAYWNY010000035.1, forward strand.
CGCCCATGTCGCCGCGCGTCGCGAGCGTTGCGCCATTCAAGCCGAGGATCAGCACCGACGGCGGCCGCTTGGGGATTTCGAGCGACTGGATCGGCGGCAGGTGGATGCCGATCCAAACGACCACGCCAATCGCGCAGATGAACACCCACAGCGCCAGCACCGCGCCCCAGTACATCAGGCTGCCAACGCCGAATCGGGTCTTGCCGCGCCCGCGTCGCGGTTTGGTTTTGCTGCGCGGTGGATCGGCGCGGCGCCGGCTACCGCCACCGCCGCGCGCTGTGGACGGCCCGCCGATACGGTCTTGCGGGCGCAGGCGGAAATCGAAAGCGCCGGCGCCACCGCTATTCTTGCGTCTCACTCGCCAGGCCATGGCCCGTCCCCGTGTCCGGGCAACGGTAGTAACTCGGGTTTAAGGGGCGGTTACTTGCGCCTAACTGCCGTATCGGCGGGTACTACCGCGCCGCCGCGTCCCGCTCGCCGTCGTCCTTCGGGGCAGCGAACAGCGCGATCAGGGGGCGCTTGATGGCGGCCTGCCGCGTCGGGGCGGTGATCTTGGCGCCCAAAAGGTCGGTGACATAGAACACGTCGACCACCCGTTCGCCGAAGGTCGCAACATGCGCCGAGGCGATGTTGAGGTTGAGCTTGGAGAGCGTGGTCGTCAGTTCGTACAGCAGGCCCGGGCGATCGAGGCCGGTGACTTCGACCACGGTGTAGCGCTGCGACCACTGATTGTTGATGGTCACTTCCGGCTCGATTGTGAAGGCCTTTAGGCGGCCTTTCGGGGGCGCCCGTTTCGGCAGAACTTCCGGCAACTTGATGAGCCCGAGCACCGCCTTCTCGATCGCGTCGCCGATGCGCGCGGCACGCCGCACTTCGTCGTCGTCGCGTTCGAATTCGCGCGACACCGCGATGGTGTCCAGCGCCAGCCCGTTGGTGGTGGTGTAGATCTGGGCGTCGACGATATTGGCGCCGGCGATCGCGCAGGCCCCGGCAATGATCGACAGCAGCCATGGATGGTCGGGCGCGTAGACGGTGAGTTCGGTGACGCCGCGTTCGGCATCGAAGCCGACGCTGGTAGCAAGCCGTTTGCTAGCTTCTTCGGTTGCGCGCACGAAGCGCGCATGCGCCAGCTTGTGCGGCAGATCGACCTTGAGCCAATAGGCCGGATAGTGGCGGGCGACATAGGCATCGAGCACCGCGGGCGGCCAATCGGAGACCTGCGCACGGAACTCGGCTTTGGCCGCCGCCACGCGCTCGGCGCGGTTGACCTCCGAGAAGCCGCCGGTCAGCACCGGCTCGGTCTCGTAATAGAGCGTGCGGATAAGCTGCGACTTCCAGCCGTTCCAAACCCCGGGCCCGACGGCTTTGATGTCGGCGGTGGTCAGGATGGTGAGGAGCTTCATGCGCTCCAGCGACTGCACCACGGCGGCGAAGTTCTCGATGGTCTTGCGGTCGGAGA
>CAYWNY010000036.1:0-24904 GCA_964459765.1 uncultured Hyphomicrobiales bacterium
CCTCGCGGCGCTAGTACCTGAAACTAGTGCGTCTACCAATTCCGCCACCTGGGCTTGAGCGGCGATAGGTATTGAGCCGTCTTAGGCTTGTCAATGAAACGGAAGGGGCAGGAAAACGCCGCGTTGCCGGCGCCGCGGCATGAGGTAGGCTGCGCGGCGCCGGGGCACGCAACTGGCTTTAAAGGAAAGCTATGGCGACTGCCCAACCCGCACCGCAGCCGTTCCAGATCGCCGCCGCCGTCATCGGCAACGCGCTCGAATGGTACGACTTCATCGTCTTCGGCTTTTTCACCGTCATTATTTCCCGGCTGTTTTTCCCCGCCGAGAGCCAATACGCCTCGCTGTTGCTCACGACCGCGACCTTCGGCGTCGGTTTTTTCATGCGGCCGGTCGGCGGCGTGCTGCTCGGCATTTATGCCGACCGCCATGGACGCAAGGCGGCGCTGCTCATGATCATCGCGCTGATGACGGTGGCGATCGCGCTGATCGCTTTGGCGCCGACCTATGCGGCGATCGGCGTCGGCGCCCCGCTGATCATCGTGCTGGCGCGACTGTTGCAAGGCTTTTCCGCCGGCGGCGAGTTTGCCAGCGCCACCGCCTTCCTGATCGAAAGCGCGCCGCCCGGACGGCGCGGCTTTTACGGGTCTTGGCAAATGGTGGGACAAGGCCTCGCCGTGCTCATCGGCGCGATTTTAGGAACCGTGCTCACGCGCACACTCACGCCGCAGGCACTCGACGGTTGGGGTTGGCGCATCCCGTTCCTGTTCGGCCTGATCATCGGCCCGGTCGGACTTTATATCCGAAGCCATCTCGCCGAGACCGACGCCTTCCTCAACGCCGGCCAAAGCGCCGCCAGCCGGGAAACGCCAATGAGCGTGCTGGCGGCGCACGTCAGGTCGATCCTGGTGTGCATGGGCATGGTCGTGTCGGGCACGATCTCGTTTTATGTCATCCTCATCTACATTCCGACTTTCGCCCGCACGGAATTGCACCTCCCGCTCGACCAGGCCTTTCTGGCGCAATCGATCGGGCTCGCCTGCCTCGTCGTGCTGACGCCGATATTCGGCGCCTTGTCGGATCGCTTCGGGCGCAAGCCGGTGTTGATCGCGGCGCTGTTGTGCGATCTGGCGCTGACCTACCCGCTGTTCGTCTGGCTCGCGGGCAATCCGACCTTTACCAATCTCGTGGCGATGCAGGTCGTGCTCTGCAGTCTGTTCGGCGTCTTCAACGGTCCGATATCGACGGCGCTCGGCGAGCAGTTTCCGACCCGCGTTCGCTCCACCGGGTTGGCAATAGGCTACAACGTCGCGGTCATGCTGTTCGGCGGATTTGCCCAGTTCTTCGTGACCTGGCTGATCCATGCGACCGGGACGCCGATAGCGCCGGCTTTCTACCTAATGTTCGGCGCCGCAGTCGGCCTCCTGGCGGCGCTGTTTTTGACCGAACGCGCCGGGGAAGCGCAGCTCGCCGTCGCCGACCTGGTCGAGCCGCACGCCGCTTAGAGACGCGCCTAGTGTGGCGGTTCAGAAGTCCGTATCATTTTTGCCGCAGAGCTCGTTATGCGGACTTCTGAACCAAAGCCACACTAGTAAGTTGCTAGCGTCCTTCGATTCCGAAGTTCGCAAACGAGTGTGCCGCCTGATCATGCGAACTTCGGAATCGGGACACTAGCGTATCGACGTCACGCGGCATACGTCAGGGTCCTCTATACAGCGCATGAGCGATCCTGTATTTCCGCGCTGGTCATCGCTTTGAAGATCATCGCTTCGACACTCATGACTTTGAAGAGCAACTCTGAAACGCTGGTCACCGTCTTCGGCGGTTCGGGATTCCTCGGCCGCCACGTGGTGCGCGCGCTCGTCAACCGCGATTACCGCATTCGCGTCGCCGTGCGCCGGCCTGAGCTCGCCGGCCATCTGCAGCCGCTCGGCCGCGTCGGCCAAATCCACGCGGTGCAGGCGAATGTCCGCTTCCCGCAATCGGTCGAGGCGGCGGCGCGCGACGCCGCCGTCGTCGTCAATCTGGTCGGTATTCTGTTCCCGCGCGGCCGCCAGCGCTTCGACGCGGTGCAGGCGGAAGGCGCGCTGACGGTCGCCACCGCCGCCAAGCACGCCGGCGCGCGACTCGTTCACGTCTCCGCCATCGGCGCCGACGAAAATTCCTTGTCGCAATATGCGCGTTCGAAAGCGGTCGGCGAGCGTCTGGTGCTGGAAGAACTTCCCAGTGCGGTCATCATGCGTCCGTCCATCGTGTTCGGGCCGGAGGACGAGTTCTTCAACCGCTTTGCCGCATTGGCGGCTTTTTTGCCGATCCTGCCGTTGCCCGGCGGCGGCCATACGCGGTTTCAGCCGGTCTTCGCCGGCGACGTGGCCGCGGCAATCGCGAGCGCCGTCGCCGGCGCCGCCAAACCCGGCGCGACTTACGAACTCGGCGGACCGGACGTGCGTACGTTCAAGGAATTGATGGAATTCATGCTGGCGACCATCGAGCGCCGACGCCTCCTCGTTCCGGTGCCGTTTGCGCTGATGAAGTTGCAGGCTACGTTTCTGCAATACCTACCCAACCCGCCGCTCACACCCGACCAGGTCGAGCTCCTGAAGGTCGACAACGTCGTGTCGGAAGCCGCGCGCGCGCAAGCGCGCACGCTCGAGGCGCTCGGTCTCATTCCCCACCCGATGGCGTCCGTCCTGCCGGATTATCTCTGGCGTTTCCGCAAGGCCGGACAATTCAGCAGCAATCCGGCTTAAGCGTAGCTGCCTTTAGAAAGCCGCGACGTCCGGCCTACGAGCCGTATTTGAACGACAGCGCCACGCGCGTGCGAAACGCCGTAACCTTCCCTTTGTCGACTTTCATGTCCATTTTAGTGACTTCGGCCACGCGCAGGTCGCGCAGCGATCCCGCCGCCGTCTCCACCGCGATGCGGCCGGCATCCTCCCACGATTTCTCGCTGACCCCGACGACATCGATAATGCGGTAAACGCTGTCCGATTTCTTGGCCATTGGATGATCCTCCCTGGAGGCTTTATGCAGCGTGGCCGGCAAACGGCCGCACGCGGGCGCTAGCTTAGGCCAAGGTGTATTAGGCCGTCGATCCTGGACTTTGGCGGCGGAAAGGCTGAAGCTTGTGCGAATACGCTCGCCAAATCACGGGCAAAGCCATGCCGGGCAAACGGGTGCAATTCGATGAGGAGACCTGGCGCCAGCTCGATCTCCTCGGCCACGACCAGATGAAAGAGTTTCAGGAACTGGCCGACGAGGCGTTCCGCGATCTGCTGAGAAAATACGACCGCCCGGTCGACCTGAAAGACGCGCTACGCAAAAGCGCCGGCGTTTCAGCGACCGTGCATCAGCTGCGGCCGGGCAAGGGCAAGAATCCAAGCCAAAAAGATTAAGCGAAGCGTTCGCGTGCCCGCTCCCGCGCTTTCATCACCTCGACTTCGCGGTTGCGCGCCGGGCTCGCGGTTTCGAGCGAGGTCATAAGCCGCCGCGCGACGTCAGCCACCTCCTCGACAGCCCGATTGAAGGCCGCTTCGTTGGCGCGTGACGGCTTGGCGAACCCGGAGAGTTTGCGGACGAATTGCAGCGCCGAGGCGCGGATCTCTTCCTCCGTCGCCGGCGGCTCGAAATTGAACAGCGTGCGGATGTTACGACACATCGGTGCCTCCTTTATTATAGCGCGAACCGAAAGGAACGCGGGTGGCGAAAGGCAAGGCTCAGCTTATCACGATTGCCGAAGAGCACGACGTGCGCGTCTCGGGTTTGCTGCAAACACCGGCTGACGCGCGGGCCTGTTACGTGCTGGCGCATGGCGCCGGCGCCGGCATGAACCACCCCTTCATGGCGGCGGTCGCGGCCGAGCTCGAGCAGCGCGGCATCGCCACTTTGCGCTACCAGTTCCCTTACATGGAACGCGGCAGCAAGCGGGTGGACCCGCAGTCGATCGCGCACGCAACCGTGCGCGCCGCGGTGGCGGCGGCCCGCGCCGCCCTGGGCAACCTTCCGCTCATCGCCGGCGGTAAATCCTTCGGCGGCCGCATGACTTCCCAAGCGCAGGCCGAGGCGCCGCTTCCGGGCGTCGTTGGTCTCGCCTTTCTCGGCTTTCCGCTGCATCCGGCCGGCAAGCCGTCGCAGGAGCGCGCCGCGCATCTTTCTAAAATGCAGATCCCGATGCTGTTTTTGCAGGGAACCCGGGACACGCTCGCTTCGCTCGATCAGCTCGAACCGGTCTGCAAGGCGCTCGGCCGGCGCGCGACGTTGCGGCTCTTTGCCGATGCCGATCATTCCTTCCTGCCGACGAAGAGCGGCCGCACCGACGCGCAAGTGCGCGGCGAAATGTGCGACGCGCTCGCCGCTTGGGTCGACGGTCTCCTTTAATGTCCCAGCGCCAGCGCGATAAGCCCGAGCGCGCCGACGATCACCCGCCACCAGACGAACAGAGTGAAACCATTGCGCTGGACGTAGCCGAGAAACGTCTTCACCACGAACCACGCGCTTATGAAAGAAACGACGAACCCCACTGCGATGATCGCCACGTTAGAGTGCGTCATCTGGCCGTGTTCTTTGTAAAGGTCGTAAGCGAAGGCCCCGGCCATGGTCGGCATGGCAAGCCAGAATGAGAATTCGGCGGCGGCGCGGCGATCGGCACCGAGCAGCATTGCTGCCACGATGGTCGAGCCGGAGCGCGATACGCCCGGGATCATCGACAGGCACTGCGCCAACCCGATGATGAAATACATTGGCAACGTGAAGCCCGTGGCTTCATGGTAGCGCGGCTTGAGATCGAGCCGGTCGACCCAGAGCAGCACGGCGCCGCCGGCGATCAGTGAAAAACACACGATCCACGGATTGAACAAAACCTCCTTGATGACTTTGTACGCGAGCGCGCCGATCACCGCCGCCGGCAAGAACGCGATCAGCACGCCGATGATGAAGCGGCGCGCTTGCGGGTCGTTGAACATACCGAGGAACAGATGCCAGAGCCGCGCCGCATAGATCGACAGCAGCGCCAGGATCGCGCCAAACTGAATCAACACCGCAAAGCTCTTGCCGAAATCGTCGTCGCTGAAGCCGAAGAACCGCTGCATCAAGAGGAGATGCCCGGTCGAGGAGACCGGAATGAACTCGGTCAGGCCTTCGACCACGCCAAGAATGATCGCCTTAATAAAATCGAATGTCATGGTTCAACTTTCCTAAAGCGCGAGGCTTACCGGGATCGCTCCACCGCGCGCCCGGCGCGGTCGAAAAGGGATGGTAGAGTGCCTTGGCAGGCTTATGACCCTGGACCACACGGCCCAGGCCTTTACGATTTCGGCCCTTGTGACCCAGGCGCCGAATTCTGGCAACGGCAAAGGCTTAGCCCTCAACAGGCCGGCGCCCCGCCGGTTGCCTGCGGGGCCGCTTCGCCTATAAGAGGCCCACGCGATTCGGGGCGCCTTATCTTCCCACATTTGCCTAAAGTCTCACGACTCATGCCGGCATGCTGACGCTGTTCCATCATTCTTTCTGTCCGCATTCCCGCTTTGTGCGGCTGATCCTCGAGGAGGTGAGCCTCACGGCGCGGCTCGTCGAGGAGCGGGTGTGGGAGCGGCGCCAGGAATTCCTGGTGCTCAATCCGGCTGGAACCACGCCGGTCTTGGTGGAGGAAGGCGCGCCGCCGGTTCCCGGCGCCGCAATTATTGCCGAATACCTCGACGAAACCCGCGGCTCAGCGGCCATCCAATTCCGGCTGCTGCCGAGCGAACCCTCCGATCGCGTCGAAGTTCGCCGCCTGATGAGCTGGTTCAACGACAAATTTTTCGCCGAGGCGAGCGGCCCGTTGGTGACCGAGCGGGTATACAAGCGCTTCATTCCGGTCGACCGGGGCGGCGGGCCGCCCGATACCGAGACGATGCGGGCGGCGCGCGGCAATATCAGATACCATCTAAGCTATATCGGCTGGCTCATTCGCCGGCGCGATTGGCTCGCCGGCGACCGCCTGACCTACGCCGATTTGTGCGCGGCGGCGCATCTGTCGGCAATCGATTATCTGGGCGATGTGCCATGGAACGAAGACGAGACCGCGAAGGCCTGGTACGCGAGGATCAAATCGCGACCCTCGTTCCGAACGCTGCTGGACGAAGCGGTGCCGGGGCTCGCGCCGTCGCCGAGCTACGCCAATCTCGATTTCTGACCCCCACTGCGCTGAAGGACGCGCTAGCGGAAGCCGCCCGCGCGCAGGGCTTTGACGCCATCGGCATTGCGCGCCCCGATACCATTCCGCAGGCGGCGACGGGTTTGCAGGAATTCCTCGCCGCCGGCGCCCATGGCGATATGGATTGGCTCGCAAAAAACGCCGAGCGTCGCGGCGACCCGCGCGTGCTGTGGCCGGACGCACGCTCAGTCATCATGCTCGGTTTAAGCTACGGTCCGCAGCGCGATCCGCTCGCGATACTGCGCGAAGCGAGCCGCGGCGCGATCTCGGTCTACGCGCAAGGCGACGATTATCACGACGTCATCAAACCGCGGTTGAAAGCGCTTGGTCGCTGGCTGGTCGAACACGCCGGCGGCGACGTCAAAGTCTTTGTGGATACCGGGGCCGTCATGGAGAAACCGCTGGCGCAAGCCGCCGGACTCGGCTGGCAAGGCAAACACACCAATCTCGTTTCGCGCGCCCACGGCTCATGGCTGTTCCTCGGCGCGATTTTCACCACGCTCGAACTGCCGGCCGACCTTGCTGAGCGCGATCATTGCGGTACCTGTCAGGCATGTCTCGATATTTGTCCGACCGCGGCGTTCCCGGCGCCCTATCGGCTCGATGCCCGGCGCTGCATCTCGTACCTCACCATCGAGCATAAGGGGGCAATACCGCGGGAGCTGCGGGCGTTGATCGGCAACCGCATTTACGGCTGCGACGATTGTCTTGCGGTCTGCCCGTGGAACAAATTCGCCCACGCCGGGCGCGAGGCCAAACTCGCGGCGCGCGCGGCACTGCAAACGCCGCAGCTTGCCGATCTTGTGCGCCTCGACGATGCCGGCTTCCGTGCGCTGTTCAAACACAGCGCGGTCAAGCGCATCGGCCGCGCGCGCTTTATCCGCAACGTGCTGATCGCGATCGGCAACGCGCAGGACGCCACGCTGGCGAGCGAAGCCGAGCGACTGCTCGATGATCCCTCGCCGCTTGTCCGCGGCGCCGCCATTTGGGCGCTCGGCCGTCTCGACCGCGCACGACTCGACCATTGGCGGACAAAAAAGCGCGCGGCGGAAACCGATTCTGCAGTCGCCGCCGAGTGGGACGCCGCGTAGTAGGACGACCATGCCCACGCTGATCTGCTTCGGTCTCGGCTATTGCGCCGAACACTTCATTGGCGGCTACGGCGACAACTTCGAACGCATCGTTGGCACGGTGCGCAGCGCCGAGCGCGCCGCGCTGCTCAATGTGCGGTTCGGTGCCCGGTTCGAAGCGTGGCCGTTCGACGGCCGCACCCCGACCCCGGAAATAAAAGACGCGATTGGCGAAGCCGCCCTCGCGCTGGTGTCGATACCGCAGACCAAAAACGGCGATCCGGTGCTCAACGCGTTCGGCGATGTTTTAGCGAAGGCGCCGAAGCTGCGATCAATCGTTTATTTGTCCACCGTCGGCGTTTACGGCGATCAGAATGGCGCCTGGGTCGCCGAAGAAACCTCGCCGCAGCCGGACAGCGCGCGCGGCCAAGAGCGCCTTGCGGCCGAGCGCGCCTGGCAACAATTCGGCGCTCGGACCGGGATCGCTGTTGCGATCCTGCGCCTTGCCGGCATTTACGGGCCGGAACGCAATGTACTCGCGCAGATCGCGCGCGGTGAGGCGCGGCGCATCGTCAAGCCGGGCCAGGTCTTCAACCGCATCCATGTCGCCGACATCGCGCAGTCGATCGACGCGGCATTCGCGGCAAGAGCCCCCGGCATTTTCAACGTCGCCGACGACGAGCCGTCTTCACCGGGCGATCCGATCGCTTTTGCCGCACAGCTTTTGGGCCGCGATCCACCGCCGGAGGTCGCTTTCGAGGACGCCGCGCCATCAATGTCGCCGTTGGCTTTGAGTTTTTGGCAGGACTGCCGGCGCGTGAGGAACGACAAGCTCAAGCGCGAGCTCGGCGTGACTTTGCTTTATCCGACTTACCGCGAAGGCTTACGCGCGCTGCTCGACCGGCGATGAACCTTTCCTCCCCGTCATCGCGCGGAAAAACTCAATGCAAGCTCGGGCCTTTAAGGAAGCGGTCGCGCTCGCCGGATTTCACACGCAGCTCCATGGTCTCGCCGTCGCGATAGACGGTGAGCGGCACTTCGACGCCGGCCTGGCCTTGCGACCAAATGTTGCGGAACAGGCCGGCGAGGTTGCTCACCTCATTGCCGGCGACCGCGAGCAGGATATCGCCGGTGCGCAAATCCGCGCGCTTGGCCGGTCCGCGATCGGCGAGGCCCACGATCACCAGTCGGTTCTCGACTTCGGTGGCATAGAAACCAAGCCACGGCCGCGCCGGTGCGTTGCGCCGCCCATATATCAGCAGGTCGTCGAAGATCGGCTTCAGTAAATCGATCGGCACGATCATGTTGATATTCTGCATCGAACCCTTGTCGGCGGCCTGCTGGAGCTGCAGCGAGCCGATGCCGAGAAGTTCGCCGGCCGGGCCGATCAATGCGGTGCCGCCCCAATTCGGATGCGATGGCGCGGTGAAGATCGCCTCGTCAAGCACGTATTCCCAGTAGCCGGCGAATTCCTGCTTGGCGACGATGCGCGCGGCGACCGAGTGATGCCGCCCGCCGGCGCCGGCCACGACGACCCGTTCGCTGACCGAAGCCGCGGCGGAGTTGCCGAACGGCAGCGCCGGCATGTCGAGCTTGGCGAGCGCCTGCACCAGACCGAAACCGGTCTCCTGGTCGTAGCCGAGCACATGGCCGGACACCGAGCGGCCGTCGCTGAGCGTGAGCCAGATGGTGTCCGCTTCGGTGATCAGATAACCGATGGTCAGGACGAGACCGTTGCCGCGAATGATGACGCCGTTGCCCGCCCGCTCGGTGCCCAGCGTATCGGCGGTGAAGGCATCTTGCGGCACTGTCGCGCGCAGGCCAACCACGCATGACAGAGCCAGACCGAGATCGTAGGCGTAGTCCTCCGGTTTCGGCTGCACGGAAGACGGCACCTTCCAGTCGCTCACCGACGCCATGCTCGCTTTCCTTCGTCGTTGGCCGCCACCGCTCGGTTCACTTCAGGCTTTGTGCGGAAAACGGGGCCGCCGATCAAGCCCGCCGTTGTCCGGCACGCCACAAACGCGGTTGAAAACGCAAAAGCGCGCTCGCGGGCAACGCCACCGACCGAGCCATCATTCCTTTTTTTGCGCCGCGGCTGCGTTCGCCTGCAGCTCCTGCAGCTGTTTTTCAAGCTCGGGAAGCTTCTGCACCAGCTCGCACTTTTCCTTGTCTTCCTGCGCCTGTTTCTTAACCAGTTCCCAACGCTCTTTCGCGTCCTCGGGACTCCAGGGCCGGTGCTTGTCGGGATTGAACACTTGCGCCTTGACCAGATTCTCCAGCGATTGGAGATACTCTTCCAGATTGAGGACGCGGTTGCGCACCTGAAAATAAAAACTCTTGCCGTTGAGGTCGTTGCAGTACTTCAGCCCGCCGGAAAAGGTCTGCTGCGCCATACGGGCGTCAAAGATTTTTCCCTTTAGTTCGTCGATGGCAGCGGTCTGCGCCTGTCCGGCAGCAGACAGACCGACAACGACAATGGCTGCGGCCCCCGCGGGCAGCGCCAGCTTGGCGATTGATCGCACGGTCCCCACCATCGATCAGGAATTGTCATCAACATCTTACCAGTTTGGTCGACCGAGCCAACAGTTCCGCGTCCACGCACCGTTCAAATTTTCATGCTTTTTTATCCATGATTTACGGGCGCCGCCGCATTGCCCGCATTGCTTGCGATTTCGCCCGGGTTTGCGCGCCCGTTCGCCTTGTTCCCGCCCCATCTTTTTAGCAAAAAGACCCCTATTCTTGGCGTTTGAGGGGCGTTCAGTGCATATCGGTATTGCTGTTGTTGTTTTCGGCTTGGCTGCCGCCTCGCTCGGCGAGGCTTCCGCGCAATCCTACTACCCGCCGCAAGGTTATTATCCGCCACTGCCGCGGTATTACGATTATGCCGGAAGGCCAATACCACCGGCCAACGTCGGCGTGCCGGCGGCGGCGCCCTATTACGACGCTAACGACGACGATGCGGATACCTATCCGCCGCCGGCGGCTAACCGTGCCTATTCCGCGCCAAGCTATCCCGGCGCGGCGGCACCGCGGCCGCCTGCGGCCGTCTACGGCAATCCTGGTTCCGCCGATGTGACCGGTTCCGTCCAGACGCCCGGCGGTTACGCCGCCTTGCCGCCGGAAGATCAGCCCGAGGGCGCACCGGCTGAGGTGCCGCCGCAGTTCCAACGGCAACTGGTCGACTATGTCACTCCGGAACCTGCGGGCACGATTATTATCGATACGCCGCACACCTATCTCTATCTCGTGCTCGGCGGCGGCAAAGCCTTGCGCTACGGCGTCGGTGTCGGGCGTGAAGGTTTCACCTGGTCCGGTACCGAACGCATCAGCCACATGAGCGAGTGGCCGGACTGGCATCCGCCGAAGGAAATGATCGAGCGTCAGCCGTATTTGCCGCGCTTCATGGCCGGTGGCGAAGGCAACCCGCTCGGCGCGCGCGCACTTTATCTAGGCGCCACCGAGTATCGCATTCACGGCACGAACCAGCCCTCGACGATCGGACACTTCGTGTCGTCGGGCTGCATCCGCTTGAGCAATCAGGACGTCGCGGATCTCTACAGCCGCGTCAATGTCGGCACTCGTGTCGTCGTCCTCCCGGGCGCAAACTCGGCGTCCGCCGCGGGACAACGCCCGAGCGCGCACTAGTGGTCCGATGCTAACATTCGCATCTCGGTTCGGCAGGCTCTTTTGCGAATGTTAGAACCAAAAGGACCACTAGCAAGTGTCAGTCCTAATGGAGCTTTTGGATTTGACATTCGCTTCACGAATTTGCGGCCAAGTGGGTAGCGAATGTCAAATCCGCTCCACTAGTGTGACAGTTCGGAAGTCCGCAAACGGGCTAGCGCAAATTTCGATATTGGTTTTGGCGCGACTCACTTAATGTAGCGGCGCTGGGCTGCGCCGGTGGAACCACCCGCAGCCCAGTGATGCGGCGGCCGGAGATCGCTTCGCGATCTCGGCTGACGCGAGGCCACACGCCCTTGCGATGATCTGTCGCCCCTGTTGTGACGCGTGCTTTGCCGGATCGCGCGCGGGCTCAGCGAGGGTGCATGTTTCCCGATGTCCGTCTGTTGATCGCGGCAACCCTGGCCTCGGTCCTGGCGCTGATTTGCGGATTCGGCTTATTCGCCGCCTTCCGCGTCAGCCATGATCCTCTAACGCGGCTGCCGCCGGCGACCGCAGCGCTGCAAATCGTCGCCGACAAAAGCGCGCGTCTCACGGTCGGGTTCGTGGCGGCGGAGTCGTTTGATCGTCGCTTTCCCATCGCCGCGCCAGCCGAACCGATTGCGGCCGGGGCGGACGCCACCGCCACGATCAGCGGGAATAAGCCGAGCAAGGCCGCTGCGACGCTGCCACAGACCACGCCGCTCGCCGCCGACGTTGCGCCGGCAACGTCATCGCCCGAGACCGCAACGGCGGAAGCGGGACATGAGAGTGGCACGACTGGACGGCCCGAGTTCCCCACCGGCGATGGCGAAGTCGCTGACGCACAAACAGCCGCCGCCGAAACGTCGCCCGCCAATCCAAAACCTGCGCCCGCGGAGCAAAAACCGGCGATCGAAACCCCACCGGCGCGCGCCGAGCAAGCAATACTTCAGCCAGCAGCCAAGACCGTTGATCCGAAACCGGACGAAAAGACCGCCGGCAAGATTTCCGACGAAAAGAGGACTTCGGACGCCAAGACCTGGCATATCGGCGTCGAGGCGCCGGGGCATACTTATAAATCGGCAAAAATCGGTGCTGCACACGCCGACGAGCCAAATGCCGCGGTCGCGGCGTCGCCGTCGAAAAAACCGGCTCCCAAGCGAGCGGCTCGAGCGCGGAGCCGAACGCAAGAATCGAAACTCGCGCCTAACGCCGGGATCGGCGGCCCGTTTGTCAGCGCACCCGGCCAGTGACGAGGCAGCGCCGCGGGATTGACCGGCGGCATTCCTATTCCCACGTTGTGGGCATGAGTAGAAGCTACGCTGCCGTGCTCGCGTGATCCCGCTGTCCGTCCTCGATCTGTCGCCGGTCACGACCGCTACGCCGGGATCGGCCGCTTTGCACAACTCGATCGATCTGGCGCAGCTTGCCGACCCGCTCGGCTACACGCGCTATTGGCTCGCGGAGCATCACAACCTCGCCAGCATCGCGAGCTCGGCGCCTGAGATCATGATCGGACAAATCGCGGCCGCCACGGCGCATATTCGCGTCGGTTCCGGTGGCGTGATGCTGGTCAATCATGCACCGCTGATGGTCGCCGAACGCTTCAAGGTGCTGGAAGCTTTATTCCCCGGCCGCATCGATCTTGGGCTGGGCCGCGCGCCCGGGACCGACCCGGTGACATCGTACGCGTTGCGCCGCCGCCAGGATGCGCGCGAAGGCGACGATTTTCTCGAGCGCTTCCAGGAACTGATCCTGATGGAGCGCGGCGGCTTTGCGACGGATCACCCGTTTCGCGCTGTGCACGCAATGCCGGCGGATGTCGCGCTGCCGCCGATCTGGCTGCTCGGCTCCAGTGGCTATAGCGCCGAACTCGCCGCCGCCGCCGGCATGGGCTTCGCGTTTGCGCATCACTTCGCCGAGCACGATGCGGCAAGCGCGATGCTGACCTATCGCGACCATTTCAAGCCGTCGCAAACCCTGCCGCGGCCTTATGCCATCCTCGCGGTGGCGGCGATTGCGGCCGAGAGCGATGCCGAAGCGGAGCGGATCGCGGCCAGCGCTTACCTGCATTTCGTTCGCCGCGCCAAGGGCGAATTCGAGCCGCTCGCCTCGCCGGAGGAAGCCGCCGCCTATCCGTATTCGCCGGTCGATCGCGAGCGTATCGCCAGCCATCGCGAGCGGTTGATCGTCGGCGGCGTCGACAGCGTCAAAGCGCGCCTGAACGCGCTTGCCACGGCGACGCGCGCCGACGAACTCATGATCACCACTATGGTCTACGATCACGCCGCGCGGCGGCGGTCCTACGAGCTATTGGCCGACGCCTTTGCCCTCGTTACCGCGGCTTAAGCGTTGCCGGGTTAAAGAGGACTCTTAATAAATCTGTCGTGTAACTAATCTTACTTGGACGGCGGGCTGGTCCAGTGAGACAAATACCGTAGGCGCCGTCGCCTCAAGTGAGCTTTGGCACTGGATTTCGCGGTTTGCAGCTCGGCGGGGGTCAAAGTGAGTCATTCGCAGTGCGGCATCCGAGCGCGCTACTATCGGATCTCCAGGTTTGCGCGCTTCACCGGTGCTGGCGCGCTCGCACTCGTTTGCGCGACCGGGCCGGTCGCAGCGACTGCGAAAATCCAGAATAAGGCCAAACCTGCCGTTCAGCAGGCGCAGGCCGGACCCTTTGGCAACATTCCCAAGGGTCCGCTGCAAATCATCATTTCAACCGATCAGCAGAAGCTCCATCTCTACAGCGATGGCACCGAGGTGGCGGAGACGCTGGTTGCGACCGGCGTACCGGAGCATCCCACCCCGCTTGGGGCCTTCAGCGTTATTCAAAAAAGTCTGCTGCACCACTCCAACATCTATAGCGGCGCGCCGATGCCGTTCATGCAGCGTATCACTTGGTCGGGCGTCGCCATCCACGAAGGCGTCAATCTCGGCCATCCAGCTTCCCATGGCTGTATCCGCATGTCGCACGATTTCGCCACACGCCTGTGGGTGCTGAGCCGCCTCGGCGCGCGCGTGATCATCGCGCGGCCCGAATTGAGGCCCGAAGAAATCGCTGATCCGCACCTTTTCGCGCGCGTGGAAAAAGACGCCACCGAGGCCAAGACGGTCAAAACCGCCAAATCCGTCGACAACGTGAAAACCTCCGACGTTGCCGATCCGCCCAAGGATCCACCCAAGGATGGGACGGCAGCTCCGACCAATGTTGAAGCGGCCTCCAACGAGCCGCTCGCCAAGAGCGCCAATGGCGGCCCGGTGATGGCGTCAGGCGAAATCGCCGTGCCGCAGTCGACACCGCCGGCGATGCCAGTCGGGAGCGCCCATAGCAGCAAAACACCGATCTCCATTTTCATCAGCCGCAAAGAGAAGCGGCTCTATGTGCGCCAAGACTTTTTGCCCTTGTTCGACACGGCGATCACGATCGAGCAACCGCAACAGCAGATCGGCACTCACGTGTTCACGGCGCTGGAGTATTTGCCCGATCACTCCGTCCTTCGTTGGAACGTCATTTCGTTGCTTGGCGATCGGATAGCCCAACAACCGAACGCCGGCAGAGGCGCCGTAGCGGCAAAGGCGAGCCGTGGCGGCGAAAGCGCAGCAAAGGCTGCAATCGACGCGCCGCCCGAACAGACGCCCCAACAGGCGCTCGCCCGCATCGAAATCCCGCAAGACGCGGTTGACCGGATTTCGCAACTGATCGTGCCCGGGTCGTCGCTCATTATCTCCGACGAAGGTCTCGGCGAGGAAACCGGCGAAGGTACGGATTTCGTCGTCGTCACGCCGATCGTGCGGCCGCAGCGCCTCGACTATGCACGTGCGCCGGTGCGGCGGGCTCCACGCATGTATAGCGACGCCCCACCGGCCTACGCGCCGGTGTATCGGCAGGTGTACCGACCCCTGTATGCGCCGGCATATCAGGTGCCGGGTCCGTATTACTTGCCCTCCGATTAGCGCCGCGCTTACCTCAGGCGCGGCACTCATACGCCGCATGCATCTCGCGGCTACGCGCGCCATTTAGCCGACATGCCGGCGCGTATATGATAGACGGGCGTGCCGAAAGGCCGGTCGTTATCAGTCGAAGGAGGACGTTTTGGGTAAGCATTTCTCGTTGGTCGCGGCGGACAGTTTCAAGCTCGGCGCCTATCGCGCCGACCCAAGCGGAACGCCCAAAGGCGGCATCGTCGTCATTCAGGAGATTTTCGGCGTCAATCATCACATTCGCGCAGTGTGCGACCGGTTGGCCGCCGAGGGGTATGCCGCGATCGCGCCGGCGATCTTCGATCGCCAGCAGCCAGATTTCGAAAGCGGCTATTCGCCCGATGAAATCGCTAACGCTCGCAAATTCGTCGCCAATCCGGATTGGGCGGCAATGATGCGCGACGTGCAGGCGGCAATCGACGAAGCCAAGAAAAGCGGCCCCGCCGCCATCGTCGGCTTCTGTCTGGGCGGCACGATCGCCTTCCTCGCCGCCGCCAAACTCAATGGCTTGTCGGCAGCCATCGGCTATTACGGTGGTCAGATTGCCAAGAACGCCGACGACAAGCCGAAAGTGCCGACGCAACTGCATTTCGGCGAGAAGGATGCCGGCATCCCGATGAGCGACGTCGACATCGTCAAACAAAAACGCGGCGGCGACTGCGAAATCTACGTCTATCCCAACGCACAGCACGGCTTTAATTGCGAAGAGCGCGGCAGCTACGACGCAGCTTCAGCCAAGCTCGCCCGGGAGCGCTCGCTGGAATTTCTGCAAAAGCACCTGAAGAAATAAGCTCCCGCGGCATCTTTCTCTCTGCATGATCGATACACTGGGCCGGCTGCCGCCGGCCCAGCGCGCGTTCCGCCAAGGCCATAGGAAAGGCGCCGGGGATTTGGCATAGTTCTTGAAGTTCATTGCCGGGCAATGTTCTTAAGGGGGCTGGCCAATGGCGCAGGACGTACATCCGGTCGATGAAATTCTACCGGCACCGAAACTTATCACCCTAGGCCTGCAGCACGTGCTGGTCCTGTATGCGGGCGCCGTGGCGGTGCCGCTCATCCTTGGCCGGGCGCTGAAGCTTTCGCCAGAGGAAGTGGCCTTTCTGATCAGCGCCGATCTCTTCGCCGGCGGGCTGGCAACGCTGGTGCAGTGCGTCGGATTTCCCGGCGTCGGCATCCGCCTGCCGGTGATGATGGGTGTCACCTTCGCTGCCGTCGGCCCGATGCTGTCGATGGCGGCGGCGCCCGACATCGGTCTCCTTGGCATTTACGGCTCGGTGATTGCAGCCGGCGTGTTTGCGGTGATCGTGGCGCCGTTCATGGGGCGGCTGTTGCCGCTGTTCCCGCCCGTGGTCACCGGTACGATTATTCTCGTGATCGGCATTTCGCTGATGCGCGTCGGCATCAACTGGGCCGGCGGCGGGCTGCCGACGCTGACCAAGGTCGTCGACGGCGCGGCGGGGCAGTTTCCCAATCCCGCGTACGGCCAGCTCGAGGGCTTGGGCATCGCGCTTTTTGTGCTGCTGGTCATTCTCGCCTTGATCCGCTGGTTCAGCGGCTTTGTCGCCAATGTCGCGGTACTGCTGGGCATCATTGCCGGCGCGATCCTGGCTACTTTGCTCGGCGTCATGCATTTCGAGAAAGTGATTGCCGCCCCTTGGGCCGATTTCGTCATGCCGCTGCGTTTCGGCCTGCCGAAATTTCAGGTCATTCCGATCGTCACCATGTGCATCGTCATGGTCGTGGTGATGATCGAGTCAACCGGCATGTTCTTGGCGCTCGGTGAAATGACCGGGCGCAGGATCGATCAGGCCGCGATCACGCGCGGCCTGCGCGCCGACGGCGTCGGCACCATTCTCGGCGGCATCTTCAACACCTTCCCCTACACATCATTCTCGCAAAACGTCGGCCTCGTCGGTGTGACCGGGGTGCGTTCGCGCTGGGTCACCGCTACGGGCGGCGTGATCATGCTGGCGCTCGGCCTGTTGCCGAAGCTGTCGGCACTCGTGGAGTCGATCCCAGTTGTGGTGTTGGGCGGCGCCGGTCTCGTCATGTTCGGCATGGTCGCCGCTACCGGCGCCCGCATTCTCACCGCGGTCGATTTCAAGGCCAACCGCTACAACCTGTTCGTGGTGGCGATATCGGTCGGCTTCGGAATGATCCCGCTGGTTGCGCCTAACTTCTTCCGCTACACACCGGACGTTCTGCATCCGCTGTTGGAATCCGGCATCCTCCTCGCCGCGATCGTGTCCGTCCTGCTCAATCTCTTCTTCAACGGATTGACCAGCACCGAGGCCGCCTACGAGCAGGCGTCAGCGGCAGCCGCGGCAGCGGAGCATCCGTGAATTAGAACCAGCGTTCCTGGACGTTGACGGTATCGCCGGGCCGCAGCGGGAAGGTCATCGGCACCGCAATCCGCGTCTGCTGGCCGTAATAGTTGCGGGTGATGATCACGGATTTGCGCTGCGCCCGCGGCGTGAAGCCTCCGGCGATAGCGATGGCGGTCTCAGCCGTCATGTTGGCCACATAGGGATATTGGCCGGGCGCGGTGACCTCACCGAGGATGAAGAACGGCCGGTAGGCCTCGACCTCGACCGCGACATGCGGTTCGCGGATGAAGCCATCGCGCAGCTTCTCCGCGATTCGCCCGGCGAGCTGATCGCTGGTGACGCCGCGCGCCGGCACCGACCCGATCAGCGGCATGTCGATGAAACCGCTGGCGCCGACCAGATAAGAATTGGTCAAACCCTCCTGGCCGAACACCACGACGCGCAGCCGGTCGCCGGAGTCGAGCGTGTAGCCGCCCAATCCGGCGGGAGCGCCACCGCCGGCATAGCCATAAAGCCCGCCATACGGACTTGGCGCGTAGCTGCCATAACCGTAGCCATAGCCGCCCTGCGCCATCGCCGGGGCGCCGCCATAGGCCATGCTGTCGATGCCGGGATAAGCCATGTATGCGACGGGCTGCTGGGCGCACCCCGCAGCCGCGCTTGCAATACTCAGCAACAGGAGGAGAGAGCGGACAACCCGCATACGCGCGATCCGGCTCCGTTGGAGCAAACGTTGAGCACTGATTAACGCCCGGTATGGTTAACAATCCCTCACCGCCGCCGTGGCGCCGCGAAATTATCGGACGGCGTGGCGGCCGAAGCCTCGGCGCCTCTACCGCATTGAAGTAATTACGGAAAAGGACGCCGTCAGGCGGCGTTTTGGTCGCGGCGCATGAACCGGTCGGCACCGGCGAGGACCAACGCCACGACCCCGAACATTAGTGGAAACGCGATCACCCAAATCAGCTTGCCGTTGTCGGCTGAGTTTTCGAGGTCGAGATACCACGCCAGCGCATCGACGACGGCGATCGCCGCGATCGACCCGATCAACCGTTGTTTGAGCGTGCTGAAATCGATCGCCGTCAGACCTTCGGGCCAATCGGCTTGATCCTTGACCTTGCGCAGGAAGTTCTCGTAGCCGGAAAAAATGACGATCAAGACCAGGTTGGCGGTCAGTGCGATGTCGATCATGTTGAGCACGCCGACGATCAGGTCGTGCCACGTCGAACGCGGCAGCTGCAGCGCAAGGTGATAAAAATCGGCGAAGAACCGGTACATCAATAACAACAGCGCGAGCACCAGCCCGATCAAGAACGGCGCCAACAGCCAGCGAGAGACGAAGATCGCGGCAAGAAAGCCGCGTTCGATTGACCGCATGAGGTCGGACCCGTTGCTGGCCGACTAGTTAGCACAAGCCGCCAATGGCGAGTAGCGAATGGCGAAATAGCGAATAGTTGGATTACTCTACTCGCTATTCGCGTTTGTTAGGCCGCAACGCCGGTTCCGATCTGGCAAGCCACCCCAGTGCCGCCGAGGCCGCAATAGCCGTGCGGATTCTTCGCCAGATATTGCTGGTGATAATCCTCCGCGAAATAGAATGGCGGCGCATCGCGAATCTCGGTGGTGACCGGTCCGTATCCTTTGGCCGCCAGCGCTTTGGCATAGGTTGCGCGCGACGCTTCGGCGGCGGCGCGTTGCTGCGGCGAGAACACATAGATGCCGGAACGGTATTGCGTGCCGACGTCGTTGCCCTGCCGCATGCCTTGGGTCGGATCGTGATCCTCCCAGAACGCCTTCAACAGCCGCTCGTAGGAGATCTTCTTCGGGTCGTAGACGACCAGGACCACCTCGTTATGCCCGGTGCGGCCGCTGCACACTTCTTCATAGGTCGGATTGGGCGTGTGGCCGCCGGCGTAACCCACCGCGGTGACATAGACGCCGTCGCCCAGCTCCCAGAATTTGCGCTCGGCGCCCCAGAAGCAGCCGAGCCCAAACATCGCCATTTCCAGGCCCTCGGGATAAGGACCCTTCAGCGCATGGCCGTTGACAAAATGCTCGCGCGCCGTCGCGATCGGGGTCGAGCGGCCCGGCAGCGCGTCTTGCGCGGCCGGCATTTCCAATTTCCTTGAGAATGAGAACATCGGGGCATCTCCAGCGGGATCGACACAATATAATGTCGGCTTGGCCGCGACGCAGCCGCCGAAAGATCACGTTTCGCTCAATACGCGGCGGGACCGGTTAGGTGGCGCGTTTGTGCGGCTTCCACCGGCCGCTTTTGCCGCTTATTGTGCCGCCCGTGCCGCCCCGCGCTGTGTCGGCGGCAAGCCTCGAGGAGGTCGTGAAGATGCCCCGGATGCCCGCGCTCACCCGCGCGTTTCTTGCATTCGCTCTGTTGGCTGGCCCGGCCCTGTTGGCTCCGGCTTTCGCGCAACAGCCGACAACCCCGCCTTATGGACCTCCAATCACGCTCGACGACGCCAAGCGCGTGATGGCCGCGGCCGAACTCGAGGCGGCGAAGAATTCCTGGCAGGTGGCCATCACCATCCTCGACAGCGGCGGCAATCTGGTGATGTTCCATAAGATCGACAACACGCAGCTCGCATCCATCACCGCGTCGGAGGGCAAGGCCCGCACGGCGCTGACCTTCAAGCGGCCGAGCAAGGTGCTCGACGACGCCATCGCCGCCGGCGGCGCCGGTTTGCGCCTCTTGGCGGTCAAGGACATCACGCCGCTCGAAGGCGGCATCCCGATCCTGGTCGACGGCAAGATCGTCGGCGCCATCGGCGTCTCCGGCGCGTTGTCGTCGCAGGACGCCCAAGCCGCCAAGGCCGGCGCCGACGCGCTGGCGAAGTAATCTCCATCCCTCCCCGCAAAGCGGGAGGAACAGCTCCATTCCGCGACGCGTTCCGGCTCCATCACCTCTCGGTGGTGGGGAGAGGTGAAAGAATCAACGTGCAGCCCTCTCGTCATGGCAATCCGTTCCCGCGACGCTCTTCAGCGTCCGAGTCTTGCCCACCACGACCACGCCACCAAAGAATCTTTCTTCCTTTTAGATTGGCCTCCGGCACCGCGCATGATCCCGAAAAGTGCAGTTGCGGTTTTCGGAAAAAGATCATGCGCCAGCGAGAAGGAGGCGAAGCGCCGAAAGGCGCATGCCAACCATTGGCCGCGCGTATCGGGCGCGGCAGCGGGCCTTATCGGAGCCCGCTCGCCTTCCGGCGCTCCACCGCGGCACTCGCCAGGCCGGACGCATCCAGCATTGGCTAAGCTCCAGAACTGCGTTTCCTGGGACCGCTCGTGCGGGTGTTTTGCCCGCCTCCGCAACGTCCCCAATACAGCGAAGCCGCCCGGGAGCGGACTGCAAATCCGCGCGCGGGGGACCGCTCTCGCTCCGCTGTCAGGAGTGCCCTCATGATGGCGCCTTCACCGAGCGAGATGGAAAGAGGCGGCTATATATCAATGTGACCCAATGGCTGAAAAAGCAGAGTCCAGTCAATGGCTTAGGATACACCGCCATAGATGCGCCGGAAGCGGAAGTGGCAGCGGTGCGGGCCGCGATCAAATCCGGCGCGGTCACGGAATTGGCGCCACCGCCTATAGGTTTCGCGGGCGCGCGGGATCACAACCCAAATTATCCCTACATTGATGCCGACGATTTGCTTTTTGCGGTCGCGGACTTATTCGCGAGTGATGCCAAGCTCGCGAAGGATGTCGTCGATTTGAGAGCGAGTAAGCGCGCCGATGGTAAGCGGTTTTCCCTTTTCAATTATTTGTTCGTAGACACCGGCCCTCCCGCACTCGGCACAAAATACACTATCTGCGCCCACCGGTGTCGCACCCCGGAAGAGCGTAAGATTGCACGCGGGGCATGGATGGGAAATCAAGTGTTGGAGGGCGGTCATTGAGATTGTCCTGCAAAATCACGTGAACTTGTGGGTCTTTTGGGAGTGTGTCCATGACGGCTATCTCGACACCCCGCGAAGATGCTGATCGGCAATGCCAGCAGCCCTCTCAAGATCGCGCGACAAATGCCGAGCTTCACCTATCTGCATTAGAACCTGAATTTCTCGCTCGTCTCGCTCAGAGCCGCGCGAGTAGACTGGCAATGTCACCAATACGCTGGCGTCTACAGCGCCTGCTGTACCAAGCTTCGTTAGCCTTAGCTGAAATGGCGGATCGTCTAGAAACTGAACCGTTCCCATGACTGTACCCTTTCGAATCGTTGCGATGTCCAAACCCTATTTGGCGCGCGTGGGGCCTAGAAATAGCGCTGTTAAGTTGTCCCCGATCCTCCCGATGCTCACAGTCTGTTGGGATGTACTGAGACATAAATGCCTGGAAAGACTGTACCTAATTCGGCGACGAATAGTCAATGGAAAAGTGACGGCCCCTTCCGTCATGACGGCCGGGCAAAACGCGAGAAGCCCATCTTCGTGCCGCGTCCCGCCTCCATCGCATTTTACGCAATCCCCCGGCGGGGCCCTAAGGCGATGTCGGTAACGTCGCCTCGCTCCCGACAACCGATCCATCAGAGGCTACGCAAATGCAATTTGGAAAACGCTTGTCCGTTGACGACAGCCGGCGGACTGCGGCCATCAAGCATACCTGCGAGCGGTGCCGCGGCAGCGGCTTTGTCCGCGAGCGCGGCAGCCGGATCCTTTGCAAGCCTTGCAACGGCATCGGAAAAGTCGAAGCAAGCGCCGATTTGAGCGTCGCGAAATCCAGGCTCTGACCGCCCGGCTTACCCCGGGTTTCGTTGCACGTAACAGGCCTGCAGTCGCCTCTTGGCGGCCCGCACTCACAAATCCCGCAAAAGACGCAAACCTGCCGCGCGCCCGGGCCGCCGCATTGTTACTTGCATGATGATAGTAACTTCGCCATTCTCGCGCAATGAAACGCAAGAGCTTCGGTGCCATGCCCTGTCCGATCGCCCGCAGCCTCGAGCGGATCGGGGAATGGTGGTCGATTCTAATTATGCGCGACGCGCTGCACGGCTACACCCGCTTCGATGAGTTTCAGATAAGCCTCAGCATCGCGCCGAACATGCTGACCCGGCGCCTCGGAGGCCTGGTCAAAGCCGGATTGCTGCAGCGCCGGCGCTATAGCGAGCGCCCGCCGCGTTACGAATACGTGCCGACCGCGCGCGGCCGCGACTTTCGGCCGGTGCTGATTGCGCTTCTCGCCTGGGGCAACAAGCACTACGCCCCGGAGGGCAAAAGC
The DNA here is from genome assembly GCA_964459765.1 of uncultured Hyphomicrobiales bacterium. Classification (GTDB taxonomy): domain Bacteria; phylum Pseudomonadota; class Alphaproteobacteria; order Rhizobiales; family Xanthobacteraceae; genus BOG-931. Next base: position 22,437 of record CAYWNY010000036.1, read on the forward strand.
GTCGTACTGGTCGAGCGCAGCAGCGGACGCGCCGCCGACCCGGTCCTCGTCGACCAGACGACCGGGAGGGCAATCACCGAAGCGACCCACCGCTTTTTCCCCGGACCGGCAGCACGCAGCAGCACACTTCGGCGTTACGGGCTGGTTCCGACCGCCGAACCGCCGCGGCACAAGCGCACGGCAAGCTCGCGGAGCAAACATTGAGCAGCGTCGTCATTCCGGCAAATCTTGCGGCTGGCGAAGTCGCCGCCGCGAGGCCGGCGCCTGGGCGGTCGCGCACCGAGCTTCTGCTGCATGGCCCGATCACACGGACGCTGGTGCAGCTCGCCTGGCCGAACGTTCTGGTGATGGTGGCGCAAGCGGCGACCGGATTGATCGAGACTTACTTTGTCGCGCGGCTCGGCGTTGACGCGCTTGCAGGCATGGCGCTGGTGTTTCCCGGCTTCATGCTGATGCAGATGATTTCCGCCGGCGCCATGGGCGGCGGCATTACATCGGCGATCGCCCGCGCCATCGGCGGCGGCCGGCGTGACGAAGCCGACGCGCTGGTGCTGCATGGCGTCGTCATTCATGCCGCGCTGGGTCTTTTCTTTACCGCGGTGATGCTGATGTTCGGAGCGCCGATCTACCGCGCGCTCGGCGGCCGCGGGGGCGAACTCGGCGCCGCGCTGATTTATTCGAACATCGTCTTCGGCGGCAACGTGCTGCTCTGGGTCCAGAACGCGCTGGCGAGCGCCATTCGCGGCACTGGCAACATGCTGGTGCCGGCGCTGGTCACCTGCGTCGGCGTGATCGTGCTTGTGCCGCTCTCGCCGTGTTTGATTTTCGGCTTTGGCCCCTTCCCGGCGCTCGGCATCGCCGGCGGCGGCGTTGCCGTGGTGCTGTTCAACGCCGCAGCCGCTATCGTGCTCGGTTGGTATGCGCTTTCGGGGCGCAATGCGGCGCGGCTGCGGCTTGCGCCGCTGCGCTGGTCGCTGATGCGCAATATTCTCGGCGTCGGCGCCTGGTCGTCGATACAATCGGTGCAGACCAACCTGATCATTGCGCTCGCGACCGCCATGGCGGCCGGCGTCGCCGGCACCGATGCGGTCGCCGGCTACGGCACCGGCGCGCGGCTCGAATATCTCCTGGTGCCGCTGGTGTTCGGCCTCGGCGCGCCGCTGGTGGCAATGGTCGGCACCAATGTCGGCGCCGGCCAGCGCGAACGCGCATTGCGCATCGGCTTGACCGGCGGCGTCATCGCCTTCGCACTGACCGAAGCGATCGGGGTGGCGACCGCGGTGTGGCCGCGCGCCTGGCTCGCGCTGTTCAGCACCGAGCCTCACGTCATAGAGACGGGCAGCAGTTATTTGCGGATCGTCGGTCCGTTCTACGGCTTCTTCGGCCTTGCCTTGGCGCTCTACTTCGCCTCGCAAGGCGCGGGACGGTTGTTGTGGCCGATCGCAGCCGGTTTTTTGCGGCTGACCGTGGTCGTTGTAGGCGGTTACGTCGCGCTGCGATTGAGCGGCTCGCTGACTTGGCTGTTCGCCGTTCTCGCGCTCGGTCTGCTGTTGCAGGGGACGATCGTGCTGGGCGCGGTTCTCTCCGGGACGTGGTTTCGCGACCGTAGACACGCCGCAATCGCATAGTTTTCCGCCCGGCCGGCGTCCCATAGCGCGATCATGCTGTGGCGCAACGGACTTATAGAAGCGAATTTCGCCGGCCTTGGCTTCGCCGCGAGGATTGCGCGAAGGATTGACGGCGCGGGTATTCGTCCCCAATTTTAACGTGGCATGAGCGGGTCACGGCAATTGCATCTCGGCGCATTCATGCGGCCGACGACGATCCACACCGGCGCCTGGCGCTATCCAGGCGCATTTCCCGACGCCAATTTCAATCTCGCGCACATCAAGCGCTTCGCGCAGACGCTCGAACGCGCCAAGTTCGACGCCTTTTTCATGGCCGACCATCTGGCGGTGCTGAACATGCCGCTGGATGCGCTTAAGCACAGCCACACGGTGACGTCGTTCGAGCCGTTCACGCTGTTGTCGGCGCTGGCTATGGTCACAGAGCGGATCGGGCTCATTGCCACCGGCTCGACCACCTTCGACGCGCCCTATCATGTGGCGCGCCGCTTTGCTTCGCTCGATCATTTGAGCGGCGGCCGCGCCGGCTGGAACATCGTCACCACCTCAAACCCCGACGCCGCGCTCAATTTCGGCATGACCGATCACATGGAGCACGACGAGCGCTATCGCCGGGCCCGCGAGTTCTACGACGTGGTGACGGGGCTGTGGGATTCCTGGGCGGACGATGCGTTTATCCGCAACGTCGATAGCGGGCTTTATTTCGATCCCGACAAAATGCACGTGCTCAATCACAAGGGCAAATATCTGTCGGTGCGCGGGCCGCTCAACATCGCCCGCCCGATCCAGGGCTGGCCGGTGATCGTGCAGGCCGGCGCATCCGATACCGGCCGCCAGCTTGCG
>CAYWNY010000037.1:0-24777 GCA_964459765.1 uncultured Hyphomicrobiales bacterium
GTAGTCTTCTTCGTTGATCCAATAAACTCCGACCGCTGGAGGCCGCGTATCCTCACTGTTGGCCATGTTGATCATTCGCTCCGAGGAAGTCGCCATTAAAAATATGTTCTACGGGCCCCGCGGCCCGCAACGCCGCGACAACCAGCTCCGGCCAGCCATCTAGGACGGCCAATTCGACGACATCAGTCGTAGAATGCAGGGATCAGCTTTAGAGCGTCAGTTTCCGCCTTGTCGTGATTGATAAAAAACTTCGCTTTGTAGGTTGCAATTATCCGCCTGATCCTTTCCATGGAGGCGATTGAGGCGGCCTTATCCGTATTCAAGGACGGCACCGTGTCCTTTTCAAAATTCTCTTCCAGATGAACCACGTCGCCAGACAGAATGATGAAGCCTGAATTCTTCAGATGGACCATCAATGATTGACTGCCGGGAGTATGCCCCGGTGTGGAAATCAGGGTGACGGTGCCATCGCCAAATACATCTGTGTCGCCATCGAGCAGTTTAAGATGTTTTGGCGTGCCCATAAGCTTGCGTGCGAGAGCCTTCAGTTGATTGACGTTGTCGTTCGGGCCGTCAGGGGAGCTGATCCATTCATACTCGGCCCGCTGTATCAGAATCGTTGAATCCGCGAACAAGCGAACATTGCCAATGTGGTCGCCGTGAGTATGAGACAGCGCAACATAGGTGATGTCGGTTGTCTTAAGGCCGATCTCAGCGAGTTGGGCAGTCAGTGTCTTATCCAAATGGTAGACGATCAATTTAGGCAGGGTCGACCAGCCTTTGGGGTCGTTCAACGCCGATTCAGGAACACCCGTATCCCAGAGCAACCATTGGTTTCCGCGCTGTATCAGCCAGCAAGTCGACGAGAACTGGATGCTGCGCCCGACATTCTCGCCGGGGGTCCACACCGACTCGTCGTTCGCGAGCGAGTGACCGCCATCAAGCCGATAAAGCTTATCGGCGAAGCCAGCCGTGGTCGGATCCGGCAGTTTCGAGCTAGCGGTAGCGGTCAGCGTGCTATCTAGCGACATAGTTGAGCCTCCGGCCTAAATGCGCGTCAGGATTTGCATTCGTTCGTCGCTCGGCTCGAATGCAAAGAGACCGCGCGCTGCGCTGGGAGCCTACCGAGCGTGATGGGCAAATTAGAACAGGGATTTGTGACCTTCGGAATGGGGTCCGGCCATCAATTTACGTTGAATAATTTTGAGTGGCGATTGTTCGCTTCGGTTCATTCGCGACCCGTGGCTCGCTGGCGCCTGCCGGTTCGTGTCTTCTTCAGTCGAAGGCGGCCAGAAATGCCGCGTAGCGAAATGTCGCGATGGGCCGATCAATCGCGTCACTTTGGTTTGTGGCGATGAATATCCTTCACGTCGGTGAAAGAAATGTCGGCATTCTGATCACCCGTATACTCAAGGTCGAAGGCGTTTCGCGCCAAGAAGACGAGATCGCCATCGGAATCCTCGGCGGTAGCCGAGCGGTAGGTCATCACAAACCGATCAAGCATCTTGCGGTCGTTCGCCGCAATCCAACGCGCGAACTGAAACTCGGTTGTGCTCCAATCGATTTCGAGCCCATATTCTTCGGCGAGCCTTGCCTTGAGCACATCGAGTTGCAATGGGCCAACAACGCCGATGAGCGCCGGGGATCCGTCCGTCGGCCGGAATACCTGTGCTACGCCTTCCTCCGCCAGTTGCTCCAGCGCCCGCTTGAGCTTCTTAGCCTTCATCGCGTCCGGTAGACGAACCCGCCGCAAAATCTCGGGCGCGAAGTTAGGCACACCCTCAAAATTGAGATCCTCGCCTTCGGTCAGGGTATCGCCAATTCGCAGCGTGCCGTGATTGGGTATGCCGACCACGTCCCCCGCGTAGGCTTCCTCCGCAAGCGCTCGATCTTTGGCAAAGAAGAATTGTGGAGCGCGCAGGCTGATAGTTTTCCCCGACCGTACCTGCTTGACCTTCATGCCGCGGGTGAGTTTGCCGGAACATAGTCGCGCGAAGGCGATACGGTCGTGGTGGTTCGGGTCCATGTTTGCCTGAATCTTGAAAACAAATGCGGACATGCGGGACTCGGTTGCCTCAACGATCCGCGTGTCGGCCGCTTGCGCCCGCGGCGGCGGCGCCACCGTAGCGAGCGCATCGAGCAGATCGCCGACGCCGAAATTCTTGAGCGCGCTGCCGAAGAAGATCGGAGTCATATGGCCCTCGGCAAAAGCCGGCTGCTCGAGCCGCTTGTAAGCATGGCGCACCAGGTCAAGTTCCTCGCCGAATGCCACCGCGTCGACGTGGGGACTAAGGGCAGTGATTTCGGCAACGGACATTTCGCGGAGCGCGCCGCCAGAGCCGACGTCACCGTCGAGCAAGCGAACGCCACCGTTGGCCACGTCGATTGTCCCGACGAAATCACGACCGCGCCCGAACGGCCAGGTGACGGGCGCTGCGGTTAGCGCGAGTGTTTGCTCGATCTCGTCGATGAGGTCGAACGGGTCGCGGCTCTCGCGATCCATCTTATTGATGAATGTAATGATCGGAATGTCTCGCAACCGGCACACCTCGAACAGCTTGCGCGTCCGCGGCTCGATACCCTTGGCGGCGTCGATCACCATTACGGCCGAGTCGACTGCCGTGAGGGTCCGATAGGTGTCTTCCGAGAAGTCCTCATGGCCGGGCGTGTCGAGCAGATTGAAAACACGGCCGTCGTGCTCGAACGTCATTACCGAGGTAACGACGGAAATCCCGCGCTCGCGTTCGATTGCCAACCAGTCTGAACGCGTTGAGCGCCTGTCATGTTTGGCCTTGACCTGCCCGGCAAGCTGGATTGCTCCCCCGAACAACAGGAGCTTCTCCGTCAATGTGGTCTTACCAGCATCGGGGTGGGAGATGATCGCAAAGGTCCGCCGCCGCTCGATTTCAGACGCAAAGGTCGACTGAGCTATGGTGCCCTTGGGGGCGCGGACCGGCATGTTCATGGCGAACTGGATGTGGCGATTCTGCCCGCCCGATCAAGACCGAGCGGCTTGGCGCAGCTTCGGGATCACAATCGCGCCGAAGTCGCGATAATAGTCCGCCATCTGCGCCGGCGACGCCATGCGGTCGAACAAGGCGGCGAAATGCCCGGCGCCGGCGCTCTGGCATTGGGCGATGATCTGCTCGGCCACGGCGGCCGGTTTTCCGGTGATGAACTCATCGTCGCCGATGGTGAAGGTATGCGCCGAGGGTGAATCGATCGCCGCCGGCCGCCCCGGCAAACTGACCCGCGGATCCTGTTTGATGAAATCGGTGTACGCGCGGCGCCGTTTGGCGATCCCTTCCTCGTCCTCAATCATGATCACCTGGCGGCGGATGCACAGATCGTCCGGTCCAGCCTTGCGTCCGACCTTGGCGGCTTCGTCGCGATAGGCGTCGAAAATTTCGATCACCTTGCTTTGCGGGTGGAAGGCCGTGGATATCTTGGCGCCGCGTCGCGCCGCCTTGCGCGCCGACGACTCGCTGATGACGGTCACCCACTTCGGCGGATGCGGCTGCTGTATGGTGCGCGGCGTCAGTCGCAAATTGTCGAATTGCCAAAATTTGCCGTGATGCGAGATCACCGGCTCGGCCAGCGCCTTGTCCATGATCGCGACCGCCTCGTCGAAGCGGGTACGAGCCTCGTCCATGCCGATGCCGACTTGCGCCAATTCCTGCGGAATGCCCGCCGCGGTGCCGATCTCCAGCCGGCCGCCGGTGAGATGGTCGAGCATGCCGATCTCTTCGACGAGCTGCCACGGCGTGTGGTAGGGCGGCACCACGCCAAGGACGCCGAGCCGCATCGTCTTGGTGCGCAATGCGACGTTGGCGATCAGGAGGTTGGGGGAGGGCGAGTAGCTGGCGCCGAAATGATGTTCGGAGAAGAAAATGCCTTCGAAGCCGGCCGGTTCGGCGCTAGTCCAAAGATCGAGATAGGCGTTGAAGAAGCGCTGCGAGGCCGCGGCGTCGAACCGTTCGGCCAACTCGAGCGGCGTTGCGAAAAACTCGAATATCCAGGGTTTGATCATTCAACAGGTCCACGCAAGGCTGCGAAGGTTGTCCTTTAAAGCAGATCGAGGACTTCCGTGGCCACGCGGCCACGGAAATCCCCGATGACTGCAAGAACGTCGATTAGACGACGACGCCCCAATTAGTTCAATGGCACCTGGTCATTGATCTTGATGCCGAGTTTCTTTTCCAAGGCCTCGATGCCGGCGAGGCCCGGATCGTTGCTGGGCATGCAGCCTTCCACATTCTTCCACTTGCCGTCGTGGATGGTGACGGTGCGGGTCACGTGGTTGGCGTTGTGCTCGGTCGCATCCGGACCGCCCCAGTACCACGGCTGGCACAGGATGTCGGTTTCATAGGGCTTCGCGTTCTGAATCGCGGCCGTCACCGTGCTGCGGTTGATGTCGTCCGGATTCTTGATCGACAGCATGGCATTGACGGTGTAACGGGCGCCGACATAGCCCGCCTGCGAGAAGCTGTCGCGCAGCACTTTCGGGCCGTAGGCGTCCATCACCGCGACCCAGTTCTGATTGTCCTTTCCCTTAGAGTCGAGCGGCGCCAGTTCGGCGTTGACCCACAGCCGGTCGTTCCAGTATTTGGCGTCGATCGCCTTGGGGATGCGCACCGTGTAATACGAAGTGGGCGTGGTCCACTTCATCTTGGCGGCGCCGTCCTGCTGTTCGGCGGCGTCGAGAATACGCGCGCCAGTGTCGTCGGTGCCGTAAACCATGATGGCATCCGAGTTGGTCGACAAGAATTGCAGCACCAGTGAATTGTAGTCGGGCGACACGGGGTCCGAGTAGATGCTCGTCACCTTGACGCCGTACTTCTTGCCCCACTCCTCCAGTCCGTTGCAGCTGTAGTCGGAGCCGGGGAATTTGGGAATCGAACACACCAGCGTCTTGGCGCCGAGCGCGCGCCGCGCGTAGTCGGCGCCGCCGATGCCCCTTTGCCGCGGACCGGCGTTGACTTCGGCGATGTTTTTCGACCGGAAGCATTGCGAGGGAATGCCGAGTCCGATCTCGAGCACGCCTTCCTTCAGATAATAGTTGGCGTTCGGAATGCATTCGATAAAGCTCGTCGAGCCGACCAGTACATAGACGCCCTCGTCGCCGACCAGCTTTTTCGCCGCCTGCGCGGCGACGTCGAGTTGGCTCTGGTCGTCTTCGGCATGGTAGGTAATCGGCCGGCCGTGAATGCCGCCGTTGTCGTTGACGCATTTGAAGTAGGCTTCCGCGGCATCGCCGGCTTCCTTGAAACTGCCGATGCCGCTCATCGAAGTGACGCCGCCGATCGGAATCGGTTTGCCGGTCGCCTTCTGGCCGGTGTTTTCACCGCAATCCAGTGCAAAAGCGGGCGCGGTGTGGACCAACACCAGGAGCGCAAGCGCGCCAATGAAAAGCAAAAAGCTTTGCTTCATTTTCCCCTCCCTGATCGGGTTCTATTTGGAGAATGGCGCCGTGGCGGCGACTTGCCAGCGACCCGGTGTCGAATTGTACGTGCCGGGGTTGCAAGGGGTCAAATGACATTTGCCGGCGCGAGTCGGCGGCTGTCATGCCCATTGGGGCAAGTGCCCACGCAGAGCGGCCGGCGTTGCAACCGCGTCCATCGCCAAGTTTAGAAATTGAAATGTCGGATCGACAGCCCGAGATGCGCGCGCGACCGGCGCCCAGAAATTCTCGAATAGCGAGGAGGGATGCGAGCGATACATCTGCGCATCGCGGAAATAGCGCTCCATGCGGCTGCCTTTGCGCGTCACCGAGGAGCCGGCGCTCTTGTACAAAAGTTCAACCGCGTCGCACGCCATGCGGCCGGCTTCCTGCATCATGGCCCAAAGCCGCAAGTTTTGTTCGACGGTGATCAACGTGCCGTCGGCGGCCCAACGCCGGCACATTTCCATGTAAACTTCGCCGCCGCGGATCAGCAGATTCTCGGCCGCGTCGGTCAGCGTCAGCGCCCGGCCGAGCGCGCGCTGAAAGTCTTCATGTTCCGCGCGAAGCATGATCGGGGGGTAGTTGGTTTTTTTCGTCCGGATCAGGTCTTCGAATTCGTCGAGCGAGGCCTTTGCGGCGCCGATCGCCGGCGTGATCAGCGACATGTGGTAGGGGCCGACCACGCGCCCGAGATACATCGGGTTGCCGTGCAGCCGCGTTCCTGGCGTGCCGTCGCGCATATCCTCGGGCCGGCTGAACATATTCTGTAGCGGCACGACATAATGCGCCGGTACGAATGCATCCTTGACCTCGACGCTGTTCGAGCCCGAGGCGCGCATGCCGAGCGTCTGGTCGCCGCCCCAATCGTTGAGAACGCGCAGCTGGTCGCGCCGCACCACGGCGCAGCAAACTTCCGGCGGTCCGCCGGCGACCGGCAGCCGGGCGCCGCAAACGAAGTGCGTCGAGTAGGGTATGCCGGAACAAAAATCCCACACACCGGTCAGCCGATAGCCGCCCTCGACCGGCGTTAGTTCGCCGCGCGGCGGCACGCGATGCGGAGCGGCGAAGTATCCGTCCGGTCCGAACAATTCGCGCTGCGCCTGCTCGGGCCAATGCGACGCGATCAAAAACGCATGCGACGCACAGAGCGCAAGGCACCAATCGGCCGCAGGGTGCCCGTGAGAGATTTCCAGCATCGCCCGATAAAACGTCGGGATATCGAACTCATAGCCGCCGAACATGCGCGGCTGGGTGATGCGGTAAAGCCCGGCCTTCAAAAACGCCTGATGTAATTCTTCGGAATAGGAGCCGCGTTCGTCGTTTTCTGCCTGCTGTTGGCGCAACAGTGGTTTGAGCGCCGCGGCGCGCGCTATCAATTCCTTTGGCGTGAGATCAGGTTCGGGGACCGCACGACTGTCCGCCCGGCCCGGCGCTCCGCGACAGCCACCGACATTTGCGCTTCCCGTATTTGCCGCATCGAACGGCCGGGAGCATAGCGGCTTTGTTACAGCTGCAACAGTCGACGCAGCGCTTCGGTATTATTTCAGCGCCGGTTGCGCCCACGGCCGGCGCTCACGATCGGCCGCCTTGAATGCGGCGATGTGGTCGCGGTGACTTTCAGTCAGATCGACGTCGTCCCACCCGTTCAACAGCTGATTGCGGCTGATCGGATCGATGGTAAAGGCGAAGCTGCGGTTGCCGCGCGTAATGGCCTGTTGCTCGAGGTCGACGGTAACCGGCATGTCCGGATCGGCGGCGATCAACGCGCCGAGTTCGGCCGCATCGGCTTCGGCGACCACGGCGGCGAGGAAACCGTTCTTCACCGCGTTCTGGGCAAAGATGTCGCCGAATGACGGCGCGATCACGCAGCGGAAGCCGGCCTCGTAAAGCGCGTAGACCGCGGCCTCGCGCGAAGAGCCGCCGCCGAAATTCCGGCCGGCGACGAGAATCTTGGCGTCGCGCCACACCGGCTGGTTGAGCGGAAAGTCCGGCTTTTCGTTGCCATCCGCATCACGCCGTAAATCGTTTAGCAGCACCCGGCCGAGCTCGGGCGAGCGCGGCAGCTTCAGATACCGCGCCGGCATAATCTGGTCGGTGTCGACATTGGCGATCGGCAGCGGGCAGGCAATTGCCGTGAGGCGAACGAATTTTTCCATGCGGCAACTAGACCTCGCGGCCCGCGAGCAATGGCCGCACATCGGCAAGATGGCCGCAGACCGCAGCCGCGGCGACCATGGCCGGCGACATCAGATGCGTGCGCGAGCCCTGGCCCTGGCGGCCGCGGAAATTGCGGTTGGTGGTAGAGGCGCAGCGCTCGCCCGGCGGCACGAGGTCGCCGTTGACGCCCACGCACATCGAGCAACCGGACTCCACCCATTCCAGACCGGCATCGCGAAAGATGCGGTCGAGGCCTTCGTCCTCGGCCTGCCGCTTCACTATCGAGGAACCGGGCGAGATCAATCCAGGGACTTTACTCTTGCGGCCGGCCAGCACGGCCGCCGCGGCACGCAAATCCTCGATGCGAGAATTGGTGCAGGAGCCGATGAAGATCCGGTCGATGGCGATATCGGTAAGCTTCTGGCCCGGCGTAATGCCCATATAGACGAGTGCGTCGCGCAGATATTTGGCGCGCACCGGATCGGTCTCGCGCGCCGGATCGGGCACGGCGCTGTCGATTGGCGAGGCGTCGTCCGGCGTCGTGCCCCAGGTCACGACCGGCGCAATGGCGCCGCCGTCCAGCGTTACCTCGCGATCAAATGTGGCATCGCGGTCTGAAACAAGCTGCGACCACGCTTCGACTGCGCGGTCGAAGGCTGCGCCCTTCGGTGCGAAGGGGCGATCTTTTAGATAGCTGAAAGTCACCGCGTCGGGCGCCACCATGCCGCAGCGGCCGCCGGCCTCGATCGACATGTTGCACAACGTCATGCGCCCTTCCATCGACAGCGCGGAAATCGCGGTGCCGGTAAACTCAACCGCATGGCCGCGCGCACCATCGGCGTGGATCTGGGCAATGACCGAGAGCGCGATATCCTTGGCGCCGATGCCGGCGGCAGTCTTGCCGCTGACGGTGATGCGCATGCGCTTGGGCTTTTTCTGCCATAGCGTCTGCGTCATCAGCACATGCGCAACCTCGGACGCGCCAATGCCGAAGGCGTAGGCGCCGAAAGCGCCGTGGGTCGAGGTGTGGCTGTCGCCGCACACGACCAGGAGCCCTGGCAACGTCAGCCCCTGTTCCGGCCCGACGACATGGACAATGCCCTGGCGTGGGTCGCCGAGCCCGAAAAGGCTGATGCGGTTGTTTGCCGCATTGGCTTCGAGTGTGGTGACCATGGCCGCGATCGTCGGATCGGCGATGCCGCGCTGCCGGGCACGGGTCGGCACGTAATGATCGGCGATGCCGAAGGTCAGTTCCGGTTCGGCGACGGCGCGGCCACGGTCCTGAATCTGGGTGAAGGACAGAAACGAACCTTCGTGAACGTAATGGCGATCGACCCAGAGCAGCGCCGCGCCGTCCTCGCGGCGGGCGATTTCGTGCGTCGACCAGAGCTTGTCGAAGAGGGTTTGCGGGTTGCTCATGAAGGTGCGGGCTTGTCCGGGTCGCAACTAATATTGTACGCTAAAGAATACCAAGTAAAGCTGCCCCAGCGGCAGCGGTGGAGGATACTTGCGCGACTGGCTCGGCGAAGCAAAGGCGAAGCAGGTCTATCTCATCCTGCGCGACCGCATCCTCAGCGGCGCCACCGGCTTCGGCGCCAAGCTGCCGACCGAAAATGAGCTGGCAAAATATTATGCGGTATCGCGCGTCACCATACGGCGCGCGCTTGGCGAATTGTCGCGCGAGCGGCTGATCGAGCGGCGGCGCAGCGCCGGCACCCGCGTGGTGTACCGGCCGGCGCCCGCGCCGGTGACAGCCGATATCTCCGGCGTGCTGGCGAACATTGCCGACATGGGTCGCCGCTCGGCGGTGAAGCTTCTTGCGTTCGATTACATGGCGGCGTCGGGTGCGGTCGCAGCCGCGCTCGGTGTCGCGCCGGAGGCGTTGCTGCAGCGCTCGATCCGCGTGCGCTCCATCGACCGCGTGCCGTTCTCGTACCTGACCACGCATGTTCCCGAGAGCGTGGCCGTGACGTTCACGGAGCAAGAATTGGCGACGCGGCCGCTGCTCGAGCTTCTGGAGCGCGCTGGTGTCAAGGTCGAGCATGCGCGGCAACGCATCGGCGCCGGGTTGGCGACCCCCGATGTCGCCCGCGCGCTTGATGTGCGCGCCGGTTCACCGCTGATCGAACTTGTTCGCGTCGTCTTCGACCAGTCCGGCCGGGCCGTGGAGCATCTGCACGCGCTCTATCGTCCCGACCGTTACGCCTTCGAAATGGATTTGGTGCGCTCGGGTGCAAAAGAAAGGCGATCCTGGGCGCCGGTCGTCCGCAACAAGGCCCATGCCGTCCGGCTGGGTTCGGAACTCTGATCCGCTACACGAAAGAGAGGAAGCCATGTCGGAGCAAAATACCCTGAGCCGCCGCCGGTTCCTTGCCACCACGGCGTTGGGCGCCGCGGCGGTGGCATCCGGCAGCCTGGCCATGCCTTATGTCGCCCGCGCGCAAGGCGCCGGCGTCAAGATCGGCCTCCTGCATCCGGTCACCGGCGCGTTGTCGTATTCGGGCCAGCAAGGGCGCATCGGCGCCACCATGGCGGTCGAGGCGATCAACGCCGCCGGCGGCATCAAGGCGCTCGGCGGCGCCAAAATCGATCCGGTGCTCGGCGACGCCCAATCGACGCCAGACGGCGGCAATGCCGAAGTCGAGAAAATGAATTCGGCCGAAGTGTCATGCATCATCGGCGGTTATTCCTCGTCGATCTGCCTTGCCGCGAGCCAAACCGCCGCACGTTACGACCTGCCCTATGTGGTCGATGTCGGCGTCGCCGACTCCATCGTCACCCGCGGCTTGAAGAACACGTTCCGCTTCAGTCCGGGCTTCGGCGTAATTGCCAAGACCGCACTCGACAATCTCGCCGTCATCAACGATCAAGCCGGCAAGCCGGCGAAAACCGTGATGATCGTGCATGAAGATTCGCTGTTCGGTTCCGGGTTGGCCAAGCTCCTCAATGCCCAGCTGCCGGCCAAAGGATTCGAGATCCTCGAAACCATCCCGCATCCGACCCCGACGCGCGACTTCAACAATGTCGTGCTCAAGATCAAGGCGCAGAACCCCGACCTGGTGATTCCGGCCAACTACTACAATGAATATGTGCTTCTCGCCCGTACCATGCTCGAGCAACACGTGCGGCCCAAGGGGATCTACTCGGTGCTTGGCGGCGCCGCGTCCTCCTACAAATTCGTTAAGGACTATCCGGACGTGGCCAAATACATCATGGACTGTAATCACTGGTACAATCCGAACAGCGCCCAGGCGCAGGAGTTGCGCAAGACGGTCGAGGACAAGGGCCAGTTCTTCACCTACGAGCTCTACCTGAACTACAGCGCGGTCCTGCTCGTGGCCGACGCGCTTGAGCGCGCGGCGGCGACCGATCGCGGCAAAATCACCGCGGCGCTGGCAGGCTCGACGTTCTCAAGCCCGATCATGCCCTACGGACCGACCAAGTTTGTCGACGGGCAGAACCAGGGCGCAGCGCCGGTCAACACGCAAGTGCTCGACAACGACATCAAGGCTATCCTGCCGCCGCAATTCGCCAATGCGAAGGCGGTATTCCCGATGCCGGCTTAAGGCTCACAATCGCGACGGCGTCGGCGCCGCCGCGGTTCCGCGTATCGAAACGTGCTGTCGCCCCTCATCCTGATCACCGCGGTCCTCAACGGACTGATGATCGGCGCCGTCTACGCGCTGGTGGCGCTCGGGCTGACGCTGATCTACGGCGTCTTGCATATTATCAATTTCGCCCATGGCGCACTGATGAGCGCGGCGCTGTTCGCCGCGTTCTTCGCCTACCAAAAACTCGGGCTTGATCCCTATCTCGCCACGTTTTTGATCGCGCCGGCGTTCTTCGCGCTCGGCTATGCCCTGCAGCGCTTTGTCATCGGTCCGGCCTCGCACGGCGACGACCGCAACATGCTGTTGGTGACGCTCGGATTGGCGGTTCTGATCGAGAATGCGCTCTTGTATGCATTTCACGCCGACACGCGGACGGTCGACTTGCCTTACGCCTTCCGCAGCATCGATCTCGGCTTCACCTTTCTCGCTTTGCCGCGCGTCGTCTCCTTCGCCGCGGTTTTCGTGGTGGCGCTTTTGCTCTGGGCGATCATGGCGCTGACCGACACCGGCAAGGCGATTCGCGCCGTCGCCAGCGAAAAGCTCGGGGCCGAGCTTGCCGGCATCGACGTCGCCCACATTTACGCTGTGACCTTCGGTCTTGGCACCGCCTGCGTTGCCATCGCCGCCTGTCTCCTTGTCCCGACCTATTACGTCACGCCGCGCGCCGGAGAGGCGTTCGTATTGGTGGCGTTTACGATTGTCGTGCTCGGCGGTATGGGCTCGGTGCCGGGCGCTCTGATCGGCGGCCTCCTCATCGGCATTGTTGAAAGCCTCGCCGGCTTCTTCCTCGGCGAGTCGCTCGGCCAGGTCGGCATCTTTCTGATTTTCATCGTGGTGTTGCTCGTTCGCCCGCGCGGATTATTCGGAGCGAGCGCATGAAGGCGCTCTTGCCCATCGCCGGCGTGGTCGCGGTCCTCGCCGCGGTGCCGCTCGTCGTGCACTCGAATGTCGTGCTCAATTTTTTGGTGGTAACGCTGATGATCGCACTCGTCGGGCAGGGCTGGAATATGCTCGGCGGTTACGGCGGGCAATATTCATTCGGCCACGCCGCATTCTTCGGCACCGGCGCCTATACGACCGCGATTCTGCAGGTGCATTACGGTGTCAATGCCTGGATCGGCTTCGCCGCCGGGATCGCCGCCGGCGCCGCGGCCGGAGCGATCGTCGGCGCGCTCGCCTTTCGCGCCGGCCTGCGCAGCTCCTATTTCGCGCTGGTGACGCTCGCCGTCGCCGAGGTACTGCGCATCCTCGCCAGCGTCGCGCCGATCACCGGCGCCGGCGTCGGCCTGTTGCTGAAACTCGATGTGCGCGCGCAGTCGTTTCAATTCCAAAGCCGCACAGCCTTTTACTTCGTCATCCTCGCTTTGCTTGCCGTATCGTTGGTCATTACCCGGCTGCTGGAGCAATCGCGCTTCGGCGTCTGGCTGATCGCGGTGCGGGAGAATGAAGACGCGGCGATGGCGCTGGGCGTCGACACCTTTGCGGTCAAACTCGGCGCCATGACGCTGTCGGCGGCAATCACCGCGGCGGCCGGTTGCTTCTACGTACAATATTTCCTCTTTGTGGATTCCGGGATCGCCTATGGCACGTGGATTTCGATCGAGGCCTTGCTCACCCCGATCATCGGCGGCGTCGGCACCGTATTCGGTGCGCTCCTCGGCGCGCTGGTAGTGAAATCACTGGGCGAGGGCGCCAAACTCGTCGCCGGCGACGTCCCCGGCCTCGACCTGATGATCTACGGCGCGGTGCTCATTGCCGTGATTCGCTTTGCGCCGCGCGGTCTTGTCGGCACCGTTGCCGATGCGCACGGGCGCATCCGACGCCGCTTCGCGACGGCGCCTGCCGCGACTGGGGAGGCCGTGCGTGGTTGAGCCCTTAGTTGAACCGCTTCTGGCCGTCGACACCGTGTCGCGACGCTTCGGCGGCTTGCTGGCGGTCGACGGTGCGTCGCTTTCGGCGCGACCCGCGCGCATCACCGCACTGATCGGTCCGAACGGTGCCGGCAAAACGACGCTGTTCGCGTTGATCTCGGGTTTCCTCAAGCCCAGCGGCGGGCGCATCTGTTACGATGGGGCCGACGTCACCGGTGAACCGCCGCACCGGCTGGCGCGGCGCGGCATCGCGCGCACCTTTCAGATCGTGCAGCCCTTCGCCGGACTCTCCGTGCGCGACAACATTCTCGTCGGTGCGCATCTGCGCCACCGCGCGCGGGCGGAGGCGCTCGCCGTTGCGGAGCGTGTCGGACACGACGTCGGGCTCCACGATCGGCTTGATCGTCCCGCCAACACGCTCACCGTCGCTGGACGAAAGCGCCTTGAGCTTGCTCGGGCGCTGGCGACCGAACCGAGGCTTCTCTTGCTCGACGAGGTGCTTGCCGGCCTCAACCCTTCGGAAATCCGCGACGTCGTGCCGGTCATACGCGCGCTCGCCGCGCGCGGCATCGCCGTGCTCATGATCGAGCACGTCATGCAGGCGGTGATGAGCCTCGCGGCGGATGTCTTCGTGCTGGCGGGAGGGCGAATTATCGCGGAGGGCGGCCCGGCAGCGATTGCAACCAATCCGGCCGTCGTCGAAGCTTATCTCGGCCACGGCGCGGCCACCAAAGTCGGGGGCGCCCGTGGTTGAACCGAATATGGCTGAACCACTCCTCGACGTCGCTTCGCTTTACGCCGGCTATGGCGATACCGACGTCCTGCGGGGGATCGATCTTGTCGTTGCGGCCAGCGAGATCGTCGCCGTTCTCGGCTCGAACGGCGTCGGCAAATCCACGCTCAACCGCACCATCTCCGGCGTCTTGCGCGCCCGCAGCGGCACCGTCCGCTTTGACGGCGCGAGCATCGAGCACGACCGGCCGGCCGCGATCGTTGCCCGCGGTCTCATCCATGTGCCGGAGGGCCGGCGCATTTTCGCTCATTTGTCGGTGCGCGAAAACCTCGATCTTGGCAGCTATCGCCGCGCCACCGCGCACCGCGCGGCCAATCGCGATCGGGTCTACGCCATTTTTCCGCGGCTTTCCGAACGCTGCACGCAAAGCGCCGGAACGCTCTCGGGCGGCGAACAACAGATGCTCGCCATCGGCCGCGGCCTGATGGCGGAGCCCCGCCTGCTCATTCTCGATGAGCCCTCGCTTGGGCTCTCCCCCATCCTGGTCGAGGAATTGTTTGCGCTAATCAAGCGCATCCACGCCGACGGCGTCGCCGTACTCTTGGTCGAGCAGAACGTGGTGCAAAGCCTGGAAATCGCCGGCCGCGCCTACATTCTCGCCGACGGTCAATGCGTCATGTCGGGCCGCTCCGCCGACATCGCCGCCGATCCACAGCTCAAACGCGCTTATCTCGGACTCTAATTGGGAAATGTTCAGCATGACCGAAAATGTAATGTTGTCGGATCGCCTGCGGCGGCCGCCGATCCTAATGGCCGCGGGCGTCTACGACCCGCTCACGGCGCTTATTGCCGAGCGAGCGGGTTTCGAAGTGCTTTACGTCTCGGGCGCCGGTATCGCCTATACCCGGCTCGGACGACCAGACATCGGGCTCGTGAGCATGAACGAGGTGGTGCAGACGGTCGCGCTGATCCGCGATCGCGTCGGCCTCCCGCTCATCGTCGATGCGGATAACGGTTATGGCAACGCGCTCAATGTCGAGCGCACCGTGCGGCTTCTGGAACGCGCCGGCGCCAATGCCATCCAAATCGAGGATCAGGATTTTCCCAAGCGCTGCGGCCATCTCGACGACAAGACGCTGATTTCGGCGCAGGAGATGGCGGGCAAGATCAAGGCCGCGGTAGATGCGCGCACCTCGGCGGCCACGCTTATCATCGCCCGCACCGACGCCGTCGCCGTCGAAGGCTTCGATCGCGCCATGGCGCGGGCGGCGCTGTTTCGCGATGCCGGCGCTGATGTATTATTCGTCGAGGCGCCGCGGCAACGCGACGAGCTTGCGCGCATCGGCGCGCGCTTCGGCGAGGCCGTGCCGTTGGTCGCCAATATGGTGGAGGGCGGCAAGACGCCGATCCTGCCGGCGAGCGAACTTGAAGCGCTCGGCTTTGCCGCGGTCATCTTCCCGGGCGGGATCGTCCGCGCGCAAGCCCGGACCGCGGAGGAATATTACGCTTCGCTCAAGGCGCATGGCTCTACCGCGCCGTTCCGCGCACGCATGTTCGACTTCGACGAACTCAATGCGTTGCTTGGCACGCCGCAAATGCTGGCGCGCGGCAAGCGCTACGAGGGCAACGAGACTATTGCGGACACAATGAAAGCGAGAAACTGAAAATGAAGGCGTTTGATCTCGTCATCAAGAATGCGCGCGTGGTGCGGCCGAACACTGTCGGTGTGGACGCCCTCGACATCGCCATCAAGGACGGCAAGGTGGCGCGGCTGGCGCCGGAAATTCGTGCCGAAGATGCCAACGAAGCGTTCGATGCCAAACGGCTGTTGGCTTTCCCCGGCTGCGTCGACGCGCACATGCATGTCGGCATCTACCGGCCGCTGGCGCAGGACGCGATCAGCGAAAGCAAGGCCGCCGCCATGGGCGGGGTCACCTCGAGCCTGAATTACATCCGTACCGGCGCCTATTACCTCAATCGCGGAGGGCCCTACCGCGAAGTCATGCCGGAGGTGTTGAAGCTGTCCGAAGGCCGCTTCTGGGTCGATTACGGCTATCACGTCGCGCCGATCGAAAGCCGCCATTTGGGCGAAATGGAATATCTGGCGCTCGAACACGGCGTGACGTCGTTCAAGATCTTCATGTTCTATGGCGGTTACGGGCTGCACGGTAAGTCGGATGCGCAAAATCAGTTCCTGATGCTCGGTCCCGACGACCGTTACGACATCGCACACTTCGAATTCATCATGCGCGCGGCGCGCGCGGTCGTGGATCGCCATCCCGAACTCGCCGACTTTATCAGCGTGAGCTTGCACTGCGAGCTTGCCGACATCCTCAACGCCTACACCACGCTCGTCGAGCGCGAGGGCAAGCTGACCGGTCTTGCGGCCTACAGTGCCGCGCGGCCGCCGCATTCGGAAGGCTTGGCGGTGTGGATCGCATCCTACCTCGCCAACGAAACCGATTGCGTGAACATCAATCTGTTGCATTTGAGCTCGCGCAAGGCGGTGGATGCGGCGTGGACCATGCAGCAGGTATTCCCGCATATCCGCTTCAAGCGCGAGGTGACGGTCGGGCATCTCCTACTCGACACCGATTGCGATTGCGCCGTGCATGCCAAGGTCAATCCGCCCATCCGGCCGCGCGAGGACGTCGAAGCGCTGTGGCAAGCCGTGCTCGACCGCAAGATCGACTGGATTTGCAGCGATCACGCTTGCTGCTCGGCCGAGCAGAAATGGTCGAAGGACGATCCCGACAACATCTGGCTGGCGAAGTCTGGTTTCGGCGGTACCGAATATCTGCTTTCGGGCGTCGTCAGCGAAGGCGGCAAACGCGGCCTGTCGTATAACCGCATGGCCGAGCTGACGAGCTGGAATCCATCGCGGCGCTTCGGCCTGTTGAACAAGGGCGATATCGCGCTGGGTTTCGACGCCGACATTGTGCTCGTCGACCCGCACGAGAGCTTTGTCGTGCACTCGACGGAATCGGAGTCGGAGCAGGGTTACTCGCCCTTTGAAGGTCAGGAGTTGAGCGGCCGCGTCAAAAGTACGTTCCTGCGCGGGGCGCTCGTCTACCACAACGGCGACGTCGTCGGTCCGGCGCGCGGGCAATACCTGCGCCGGCCGAGCAAATAACGCAATCGCCAGCCCACCCACGGGGCGCCGGCCCAACGACACGAAGAATCTACGCGCACGCTTTGCCGCAGTTGCAGCCTCGGCTTTTTGCTGCTTAGAGAAACCGGCCAAAAAGAAACGCGAACCGTTGGCCGGCGCGGCTTGCGGCAAGATAGCTGGAAAACGGGAGACAATATGTATCGAGCTACCAAAGACATCATGCTGCCGACGACGATTACCGGTTCGCTGCCGCGGCCGAGCTGGTACACCGAAAATCTCGGCACCCGCATGTTCCTCGATGCGATGGTCAACCGCCGCTATCGTGAACAATATATCGACACGCTCTCCTGCTATCTGCGCGAACAGGAACTTGCCGGGCTCGACATCTGCACCGACGGCGATTGCCGGTTCGACGACGATGTCGGCGGCCAGAGCTGGACCAGCTATCCGCCGCATCACATGGGCGGTTACGAGCGGGGCAATCCGCGGCCGACGCCGGCCGGGCGCGGCGGGTTGTGGTTTCCGCGCGGCCATATTCTGCACGATTACCTGGAATCGCGGGTGATGCCGAAGATCATCGGCCCGGTCGGCCGCGGCGATCTGCAATACACCGCGTTGTGGAAGACGGCGCAGCGGCTTACCACGCGGCCGGTGAAATTCGGCGCGGTGTCGGCCGAAATCGTCGCCTTCGCCTCGCAAGATGAGTATTACAAGAGCGTGCCCGAGCGCATGCTCGCCATCGCCGACGCCTTCAATCAGGAATATCACCAACTCGCCGACGCCGGTTGCCCGGTGATCCAGATCGAAGAGCCGCAAATTCACCTGGCTGCGGCGCGTGGCATCCAGGACAAGGTGATCACGCCGGACCTTTTGGTCGAGGTGTTCGAGCGCACCGTGAAGGGACTGCGCGCCAAGACCGAAGTATGGGCGCACTCCTGCTGGGGCAACCCGTCGCAGCAGCGCATGTTCGCCACGGTACAGAGCTACAAGAACTCGCTCGGAACCTATAGCCGGCTCGACTGCGACGTGATCACCTTCGAGATGTCGAGCTCCGGCGGCCTGGACCTCGACGTGATCGGCAAGACCATCACCGAGCAGAAAATCGCCATCGGCGTCATCGACCATCACACGCTGCAGGTCGAAAGCCCCGACGAGGTGGCGGCGCAGATCCGCGCCGTACTTAAATACATTCCGCCGGAGCGGCTGGTGATCTCGTCGGATTGCGGCATGGGCCGCGAAGGCATGAGCCGCCGCCACGCCTACTACAAAATGGTCTCGCTCGTGCTCGGCACCAACATGGTGCGCAAGGAATTGGGCTTTCCCGAAGCGCAATGCCTTGCCGCCGACGAGCGCTATTCGCTGGTGGTGCCGGCGAAATAGCGGAACCGCGGCTAAAAACGCGAGACCGGCGGCCTGCCGCCGGCCGCCTGGCTTCTGTTTTCGCGGTCATTTCTGCTACGGTCTACATTACGCTTGGCTCGCGGACGGTGTGGCGGTCGCAACCGCGCCCGCCCGCCATGCGGGCGCATAGGCCGGGTTATTGATGAAGGTCCACAAAAAGCACGACGAGCCGCGTTTGAGCGAGCGTGCCCGCATCGCGTCGCCGCTCGATTCCGGCGAAGCGCGCGCCATCATGATCGGCGCGGCATTGCTCATCGTCTTTCTCTATTTCATCAAACTGATTTTGCTGCCCTTCGTACTCGCTGCAATTCTCGCCTATGTCTTCACACCGTTTTTGGACTGGGCGGCGCGGCGTAGCGGATGGCCCCGTGCGCTGTTCGCGGTCGCACTGTTCGTAGTGCTTGTCGGCGCCGGCAGCTTGGTCCTTTCGCTCGCCGGCCAACGCCTGATGACCGAGGCTCGCGCCATCTCGGTCGACTTCGAGCGGCTGCTGGAGAATTTTACACAGCAGGCCGTGGGAGAGGAGCGTATCGAGCTGTTCGGCGCCTCAATGAACGCCCACGACATCGTGCAGGCCGTTCTCGAACGCACGCGCGATTGGCTTGGCCAAACTGACCAGCTCACGCTGTTCACCGGCTATGGCTTGGTTTCGATCATGGGCGCGTTTCTGACCGTCGTGCTGCTGTTCTATTTTTTGGTGGACGGACGGAGCGTGGCCTACGGCATATTCTGGATCGTGCCGCCGCGCCGCCGCCCGCTGGTGGCGCGCATCTGGGCACGGCTCGATCCGCTATTGCTCCGCTACTTTGTCGGCATGCTCATCGTCATTCTGTACGCCACGGTGGCAGCCTATGTCGGGCTTGGCGTCATTCTCGGCATTCGGCATGCGGTGTTTCTGGCGCTGTTGACGGGCATACTCGAAATCGTGCCGATCGTCGGCTCTACGGCGGCGGCGGTGATCGCTGGGTTGGTGTCGCTGCGCACCGCGACCGGCATCATGAGCATCGTCGAATACGCCGCCTACGCGACCCTGTTGCGTCTCTCGATCGATCAAATCGTCGGTCCGATCGTGCTTGGCCGCGCTGCGCACGTGCATCCGGTCATGATCATTTTTTGCTTCCTCGCCGGCGGCATCGTTCTCGGTATTCCGGGCATGATCCTCGCCGTGCCCGCCGCGCTCGTGGTCAAGAGCACACTGGCGACGCTCTATGGCGACGAGCCGGATTAGGCCTGCGATCGAAGCCGGAGCTCGCGCACTGAACCGCTTGATCATCACCGCCGACGATTTCGGACTCAGCGAGCCCGTTAACGCCGCCATCGAAGAAGCACACCGCCGCGGCATCCTCAGCGCGGCGAGCCTGATGGTCGGCGCGCCGGCGGTGGCGGACGCGGTCGCGCGCGCTCGCGCGCTGCCGAGCCTGCGTGTCGGGCTTCACGTCGTGCTCGTCGACGGCGATCCGGTCAGCGATCCGGCGGAAATTCCGGGCTTGGTCGAAAAGGATGGGCGCCTGCGCAACGATCTGGCGCGGTATGGCGCCGAGATTGCGTTTCGCCCCGCGCTGCGGCGCCAGCTCGCCAAAGAGATAACCGCGCAGTTTGAGGCTTATCGCGCCACCGGCTTGCCGCTCGACCATGTGGACGGGCATCGGCACTTCCAACTGCATCCGGTCGTTGCCGCTTCGATCGTGCGCGTCGGCCGCCGCTATGGGATGACCGCGCTACGCATACCGGTCGAGCCGTGGCGCACGATTGCCGCTATCGAACCCGGCACGCGACGCCAAGCCGGACGCATTGTCGCGCCTTGGGCGACGCTGTTGCGCAGCAGCATTCGCGCCGCCGGATTGAAAACTGCCGACGCGGTGTTCGGATTGGCCTGGTCGGGTGCGATGAACAAGGCGCGTGTCGCCGCGCTGCTCGATCGGCTGCCGCAAGGCGCCGTGGAAATCTATCTGCATCCGGCGACGAAGAACGATTTCCCCGGCGCGGCGCCGGGCTATCGTTACGCGGAGGAATTCGCTGCGTTGTGCGATCCGGGTTGCGTCGCCGCGGTACGGCGTTCGGGCTACATACTCGGAAGCTACGCCGACCTGACCGGGTAGAGCACAACGGAAAAAGAAGGATCAGGCGCTCTTGAGCGACGGGTTTCGCTGCTTGCCGCCGAGATATCCCGCGGCCTCGAACCAGCGAACAGCGTCCGCAAGCGCGACCCGGTAAGGCCTTGGGCGAAAGCCGAGGTCGCGCTCGGCCTTCGCTGCGGTAAAGAACATGCGATGTTCCGCCATGCGAACGCCGTCGACGGTCGTGAACGGCTGTCGTCCGGTGAGCCAGGCGGTCGCCTCCTCCGCGTAGGCGACCGATAGCGCCAGCGCGCGCGGGACTTGCCATTGCGGCGGCCGCCGCCCGACCAAATGAGCGATATCGGCAAGCATGTCGGACAGCAATACGTTGTCGCCGCCGAGAATGTAACGTTGTCCGATGGCGCCGTGCTTGAGTGCCGCAATATGGCCTTCGGCAACGTCATCGACGTGGACCAGGTTGAGACCGGTGTCGACGAAGCCGGGTATGCGGCCGCGCGCTGCCTCGACGATAATCCGTCCGGTTGGTGTTGGTTTGACGTCGCGAGGTCCGATCGGTGTCGAGGGATTGACGATGACCGCCGGCAGCGCATCGTTGGCGACCATAGCTTCGACCAGCCGCTCGGCCGCGATCTTGCTGCGCTTGTAGGCGCCGATACCGGCCTCGACGGTCAGGCCAATCGTTTCGTCGGCCGGACACCCATCGTCGCGCACCGCCAACGTCGCGACACTGCTCGTGTAAACGACGCGCTCGACGCCGGCAGCCTTGGCCTCCTGCATGACAATGCGCGTACCCTCGACATTGGCCGCAAAAATCTCGCGCGGATCGCGCGCCCACAGCCGATAGTCGGCAGCGGCGTGGAATACGTGGCGGATACCAGCCATGGCGCGGCTAACCGATGCGGCGTCGCGGATATCACCCTCGGCAAACTCCAGATCAAGGCCGCTAAGATGGAATCGCGGACTGCCCGGGCGCACCAGCGCGCGCACTTTCCGCCCCTCGGCGCAAAGCTTTCTTGCCAGGGCCGACCCGACGAGTCCGGTAGCCCCGGTGATCAAAGTGTCTGCCGTATTGTCCATGTCGACTTATTGCGCGATCTCTAACGTAGTATTTCACAGCCTGATGGCCATTTCGGCCGATTCCGCAACGATTACAAATAATTTCAATTGAAGTCTCCGGATTAGCAATGGCGCAGCTAATGGATTGTGATAGACTTATGTCGTAACTCGGTGAAGCGCCGGAAAGAACCGAGATCATCTGCGAGGACGCGCTTGTTGGGGGCGTGATCAAGGGCTGAATAGACGCGAGGGACAAGGCTTCGAATGGCATCCCAATTGGATTTTGCCGGGGGAACTTTTGTAGATGGCCTGGTAGTTGACACGCATGACACGCGGCGAGTCGCCGATGCTGTCGAAATTCAACGGCCTTCTGTCATCGCCTTTGTCGGCTTGGCCTTCGAGGCGCGAATCGCCGCCGCCCCGGGCGTGCAAGTTGTTTGCCGCACAGCCGGGAGCGACTTGGAAGCTGTCGCCGCGGGCGCCGCGCGGCAGGGCTATCGTGGTATGATCAGCTTTGGCGTAGCCGGGGGGCTCGCTTCTAGTCTGCGCCCCGGCGATTGGGTTGTCGCCTCCTCGATTCGCGACGCTGACGTTGACCGTCCGACCGACACGGCGTGGTCGCGCAAGCTTGTCGGCATGATCGACGGCGCTATCCACGCGCCGATTGCCGGTGTCGATGATCCCGTCTCGGATCCGGCCAAGAAACGTGAGCTTTATCGCGCGACCGGCGCGGCGGTCGTCGATATGGAATCCCACATAGTGGCCCGCGTGGCCGCCGAGCATGAGCTTGCATTTACCGCCGTGCGCGTGGTTGTCGACCCGGCTCATCGCGCGGTTCCGTCGGCGGCGCTTCTCGGCATGCGTCCTGACGGCAGCGCCGACATCTGGGCGGTGCTACGCGATCTGGTCGTCAGGCCGCTGCAGCTTTCGCTGTTAACGCGCATCACCATGGACGCTTTCACCGCGCGTGCCGAATTGGTGCGTGTGCGGCGCCAGCTCGGTCCGCAGTTTGGCCTGACCGAGCTCGCCTGATACGCCTTAAGCCTGCGAGATGAACTTGGTGTTCAGATAGGCCTGCAGGCCTTCGAGACCGCCTTCGCTGCCATAACCGGACTCCTTGATGCCGCCAAACGGCGTCTCCGGCGTCGACACGTTGATCGAGTTGACGCCGACCATTCCCGATTGCAGCGCGTCGCCGATCATGGTGGCGGTTTGCGCCGAGCCGGTGAACGCGTAGGAGGCGAGCCCGTAGGGAAGCGAATTGGCTCGCGCGACGACCTCGTCGAACGTCTTGAAAGTAACTACCGGCGCCAGCGGGCCGAAAGGCTCCTCCGTCATGATCTTTGAGTCGTCGGGTACGTCGGTAATGACCGTCGGCTCGTAAAAGTAGCCCTGATTGCCGCGGCGCTGACCGCCGGTGACGATCTTGCCGCCGCGGTTCTTGGCGTCGGCGACGAAAGAGTCCATGGCGTCGATGCGGCGCGCATTCGCCAGCGGTCCCATGGATATGCCTTTTTCCAGGCCATCGCCGAGCTTGAGCGACTTCGCATACTCGGTGAAGCGGGTCAGGAAACGATCGTAGACCGGCTCTTGCACGTAAAAGCGCGTCGGCGAGATGCAGACCTGGCCGGCATTGCGATATTTGAAGGCGGCGATGGTCTCGGCCGACTTTTCCGGATCGGCATCGGCGAACACGACCACCGGTGAATGGCCGCCAAGTTCCATGGTGGCCCGCTTCATGCCTTTGGCAGCGAGTGTCGCCAGATGCTTGCCGACCGGGATCGAGCCGGTGAAGGAAATCTTGCGCACGTCGTCCTTGGCGATGAGATGCTCGGAAATGGTCGCCGGCACGCCGAACACGAGGTTGAGCACGCCGGCCGGCAAACCGGCGTCGGCAAAGCAGCGCACAATTTCGACGCAAGCGCCGGGCGTTTCTTCGGAGGCCTTGAGGATCAGCGAACAACCGGCGGCGAGCGCGCCGCCGATTTTTCGCGCCGGCGTCAGCGTCGGGAAATTCCACGGCGTGAACGCGGCGACAATGCCGACCGGTTCCTGCACCACGATCTGGCGGATGCCCTTGAAGGCGCCGGGCACGATGCGCCCATAGGCGCGGCGGCCTTCCTCGGCGTACCACTCGATGATGTCCGCCGACGTGCGCACTTCGGCGCGCGCTTCCGGATAGGCCTTGCCTTGCTCCTGCACCAGCACTTTGGCGATTGCCTCATGGCGTTCGCGCATCAGGTCGGCGGCTTTGCGCATGACTTTGGCGCGTTCGTAAGCCGACGTCGCCCGCCAGACGCCAAAGCCTTTCTTGGCAGCCTCGAGCGCAGAATCGAGGTCGGCGATGGTCGCGTGCGGCAGATGGGCCAGCGGCTTTCCTGTCGCCGGATTGATCACCTCTTCGCCCGGCCGACCGTCGCCATTAAGCCATTGGCCGTCGATGAAAAGTTCGAGCTTGGCATACATGCGTTGTCTCTTGGATTTCGCGGGGGGCTTCTTTTAGCGGTTTTGCAGGGCGGGCCGCCGATGTCTTCGACTGGCGCCGCGCAACGATTAGCAGGTTTCCGCGCGGCGTTCATCCCCGTTTCGACGGAAATGCCGCGTAAACAAAAGCCCCGGCCTTTTACGGCTGGGGCTTTGTAGAGCGCCTGCGTCGCCTTAAACGCCGGATTACAGTTGCCCGTATTTCTTGAGCACTTCGCGGCACGAGTTGCCGATGTGCAAGCTGTTCGCAGCGAGCGTTGCTCCGCAGCGAACGAGGTTGCTCCAGGTCATGCCGCCGGTGTGGTCGCAAAAGCGGGCAGCAGCCGGTTTGCACGGCGCGAGCTCGGCGAGATCGATTGCATTGGCGCTGGTCGTCCACGCGCCGAGAAGTAAGCATGCAGCAATGATCAGTTTCATTCTCGAACGGCCCCCGATTTGTTGGGAAAGGGCGATTGCCTAACCGTTTATGATCGAGAAAGCCAGCATTTTGTGCGTCGCACAAAAGTCCGATTGACGCCACAGTTATCGACCGCACAACCCCTTGAAATAAAATGCGAAAGATGTGACGCGCGGCATCCCAAGCGCGTCAGCCTGCCTTGATTTTAGTATTCATGATGAAGCCGGAAGGTCCGGTTCGCGCCGAGCCGAAGCATTTCCGGCGCCGCGCTCAGGCCGCGGATTTTCGTCCCCACAGCCGTGCCGAGGCGATGTCGGCGCCCTCGCGGATGGATTTAAGCTTGAGCCACACCACCGGCTCGATCACCCATTCGCGGCGCGTGAAGGTGCCGAAGCCGCAATCGGTCGAGGCGACAACCCGCTCGCGGTCGCCGA
>CAYWNY010000038.1:0-24627 GCA_964459765.1 uncultured Hyphomicrobiales bacterium
TCACTGAAATTAACGCCGCGCTGGCCATGGCGCAGGAGGCCGGGCTCGATCTCGTAGAGATCGCGCCGAATTCGGTTCCGCCGGTCTGCAAAATCCTCGATTTCGGCAAATACAAGTATCAGGCGCAGAAGAAAGCCGCCGAGGCGCGCAAGAAGCAGAAGGTCGTCGAGATCAAGGAGATCAAGCTGCGGCCGATGATCGACGATCACGATTACGAAGTGAAGATGCGCTCGATCCAGAGGTTCTTTGAGGAAGGCGACAAGGTGAAGGTGACATTGCGCTTCCGCGGCCGCGAGATGGCCCACCAGGAGCTTGGCTATAAGCTCCTCGATCGCGTCAAGGACGATACCGCCAAGATCGCCAAGATCGAACAGGAGCCGCGCTTCGAAGGCCGCCAGGTGGTGATGGTGCTGGCGCCGCGCTGATCCTAAGCCGGCATGGTCGGCGACTTCCTCGCACGATAAGCGCCCCCGCAAAGCGGGGTTAGCCTTTGGCGCTGGGCGGGCTCGGCGGATTTGCCATTTCGGGCCGGATTTGCAATAACCGCGCCCTCTCGCCGCCCGGCTGATTTAGGGCTGCCGTGGCGGCGGTGACGTGCTCCAAGCACACAGCGCTCATAACTGAGCATTTATCGGCCGCCCGAGCGTTCGCGCTCGCGGCCAAGGAGAGCCAAATGCCCAAGATCAAGACCAAATCGGGCGCTAAAAAGCGCTTCAAGGTGACGGCGACCGGCAAGGTGCTTTATGCCCAATCGGGCAAGCGCCACGGCATGATCAAGCGTTCGAAAAAGCAGATCCGCCAGCTTCGCGGCACCAATGTGCTGTTCAAAACCGACGGCGACAACATCAAGAAATACTTCTTGCCGAACGGTTGATGCAGGACGGTTGATGCAGGCCGTTCGCGGCCTCAACCATTCCGATTTTCGCGATTTCTGAAGGAGATCAGCCATGGCACGCGTCAAGCGCGGCGTCACCAGTCATGCCAAACACAAGAAAGTGCTCAAAGCCGCCAAGGGCTATTACGGCCGGCGCAAGAACACCATTCGCATCGCCAAGCAAGCGGTGGAGAAGGCCAATCAATACGCGTTTCGCGACCGCAAGCGGCGCAAGCGCACTTTCCGCGCATTGTGGATTCAACGGCTGAACGCGGCGGTGCGGCCGTTCGGCCTCAATTACAGCCGCTTCATCGCCGGCCTGAGCAAGGCCAGCATTACCATCGATCGCAAGGTGCTGTCGGACCTCGCCATCACCGAGCCGGCGGCATTCGAGGCAATCGTCGGCCAGGCCAAATCGGCGCTGGCGGCCTAGCCGTGTCTCATGATCGACCGCGCCTACGTTCAGCGCTTGGCGCGCTACAATTGTTGGCAGAACGGCAATCTCTACGGCGTTGCCGATCGCCTGCCCGACGACGAGCGCCGGCGCGAGCGTGGGGCGTTCTTCGGCTCGATCCACAAGACGCTCAGCCACATCCTGTGGGGCGACCAGGTCTGGATGAGCCGTTTCACCGACGTGCCAAAGCCGCAGGCGGGGATTCCGGAATCGGTTACGCTCTACCCGGACTGGACAGGATTGAATGCCGAGCGGGCGCGCTTCGACCAGACCATCATCGATTGGGCCGATAACGTGGACGATGCCTGGCTCTCGATCGAGCAAACCTTCTACTCCACCGCGACCAAACGCGAATGGACGCGACCGCGCTGGATGCTGGTCACGCATATGTTCAATCATCAGACCCATCACCGTGGGCAAGTCCATTGCATACTGACTCAGGCCGGCGGAAAGCCTTCGGACACCGATCTGACCGTGATGCCGGATTGATTGCGACGCCATGCCGGATACCGCCCAACTCGAACAGGAGATCCTCACCGCGGTCGGCGGCGCCGCCGACGAAGCCGCGATCGAGGCCGTGCGGGTTGCGGCGCTTGGCAAGAGCGGGTCGATCACCGCGCTTCTGAAGACACTAGGCACGCTTTCGCCGGAAGAGCGTAGGGTTCAAGGTCCGCTGATCAACGGGCTGAAAGATCGCGTCAACGCCGCGCTCGCCGAGCGGCGCGAAACCTTCAAGTCGGCAGCGCTTGAAGCGCGGCTCAATACCGAAAGCATCGACGTCACCTTGCCGGTGCGCGAAACGCCGGCCGACATCGGCCGCGTGCATCCGATCACCCAGGTGATCGACGAACTGACCGCTATCTTCGCCGATATGGGCTTTGCCGTCGCCGAAGGTCCGGACATCGAGACCGAGGATTACAATTTCACCAAGCTGAATTTCCCGGAAGATCATCCGGCGCGCGACATGCACGATACCTTCTTCTTCAATCCGAAGCCGGACGGGTCGCGCCTGTTGCTGCGCACGCACACTTCGCCGGTGCAGGTGCGCACCATGCTCAGCCAAAAGCCGCCGATCCGGATCATCGTCCCCGGCCGCACGTATCGCTGCGACAGCGATCAGACGCACACGCCGATGTTCCACCAGGTCGAGGGCTTGGTGATCGACCGCGGCTCGCATCTCGGCCACCTGAAATGGATCCTGCAGGAATTCTGCAAGGCGTTCTTCGAGGTCGATCGGGTGAAGATGCGGTTTCGTCCGTCGTTCTTTCCGTTCACCGAGCCGTCGCTCGAGGTCGACATCCAGTGCAAGCGCGACAAGGGCGAAATCCGGTTCGGCGAGGGCGACGATTGGATGGAGATTCTGGGCTGCGGCATGGTGCATCCCAACGTCATGAGAAATTGCGGGCTCGATCCGGACGAGTTCCAGGGCTTTGCCTGGGGCATGGGGATCGACCGCATCGCCATGCTCAAATACGGCATGCCGGACCTGCGCGCCTTCTTCGAGGCCGACGTCCGTTGGCTATCGCATTACGGTTTCCGCCCGCTCGACTTCCCGACGCTGGCGGGGGGGCTGAGCGCGTGAGCTTTGAGCCGTCGCCATGATGAAATTCACGCTCGCCTGGCTCAAGGAGCACCTCGACACCGATCTTCCGCTCGGCGAGATCGCCGACAAGCTCACCATGATCGGGCTCGAAGTCGAGCGTATCGAGGACAAAGCCAAGCTGTTCGCGCCGTTCATCATCGGGCGCGTGACCGAAGCCAAGCGCCACCCCAATGCCGACCGACTGCAGGTCTGCATGGTCGATACCGGCTCCGGCGATCCGATCCAGGTCGTGTGCGGCGCGCCGAATGCGCGCGCCGGCATGACGGGCGTGTTCGCGCCGCCGGGCGCGTTCATTCCCGGCAAGAACGTCACGCTCGGCGTCGGCAAAATCCGCGACGTCGAAAGCCGCGGCATGCTGGTCTCGGAATTCGAGCTGCAGATCTCCAACGATCATGAAGGCATTATCGAATTGCCGGACGACGCGCGGGTCGGCGCGAATTATGCGCAATGGGCCGGCCTCGACGATCCGGTCATCGAAATCAACCTGACGCCAAACCGGGCCGATTGCGCCGGCGTGCATGGCATCGCGCGCGATCTTGCCGCTGCTGACATGGGCAAATTGATCGACCACGGCATCAAGCCGATCAAGGGCGAGTTTCCGTGTCCGGTGGGCGTCACTATCGAAGCCCCCGAGCTGTGTCCGGCGTTTGCGCTCCGCCTCGTCCGCGGCGTCAACAACGGCTCGTCGCCGGCTTGGCTGCAAAAGCGGCTTACGACGATAGGGCTTCGTCCGATCAACGCCCTGGTCGATATCACGAACTTCATCACGTTCGACCGCGGCCGGCCGCTGCATGTGTTCGATGCCGCGAAGGTGCGCGGCAATCTCACCGTGCGCCGCGCCCGCGACGGCGAAACGCTGCTCGCGCTCGACGGCAAGACTTACACGCTCGACGACACGGTCTGCGTTATTGCCGACGCGGGCGGCGTGGAATCGCTAGCCGGCATCATGGGCGGCGAAGCGACCGGCTGCTCGGAAACAACCACGGATGTGTTGATCGAGTCGGCGCTGTGGAACGAGATCAACATCACCCAGACCGGCCGCACGCTCGGCATCAACTCCGATGCCCGCTATCGCTTCGAGCGCGGCGTCGATCCGGCCTTCATGCGGCCGGGATTGGAGCTTGCCACCAAGATGGTGCTTGAGCTCTGCGGCGGCACGCCGTCGGAGGTCACTGTTGCCGGGGTCATACCGGTGCCGGAGACGGTGATCGATTTCCCGTTGGCCGAGCTCAAGCGCCTTGCCGGTCTAACCGTGCCGCTGCCGGAGATGCGCCGTGTTCTCGATCGTCTCGGTTTCTTTGTCGCCGGTCAGGGCGAACGGGTGAAGGTGGCGGTGCCGTCGTGGCGCGCCGATGTATCCAACAAGGCCGATGTGGTCGAAGAAGTGGTGCGCATCCTCGGCGTCGATCGCATCCCGTTCACGCCGTTCGATCGTGGCGAGGCGCCGCGCAAACCCGTGCTGACGCCGATCCAGCTGCGGACCCGCAAAGCCAAGCGCGCGCTGGCGGCGCGCGATCTGGTCGAGGCAGTTACCTGGTCCTTCATCTCCAAGCCGCAGGCGGAGTTGTTCGGCGGCGGCAAACCGGAGCTGGCGCTGGCCAATCCGATTGCCGCTGAACTCTCCGACATGCGGCCGAGCCTCATTCCCGGACTGGTCGCCGCGGCGCAGCGGAATACCGATCGCGGCTTCCCCAACGACGCGCTGTTTGAAGTCGGCCAGGTATTTCGCGGCGATCAACCGCAGGATCAGTTGACCGCAGCCGCGGGCGTGCGGCGCGCGCTGGCAAAACCGTCCGGCATCGGCCGCCATTGGCAAAAACACGACAGCGAGGTTGATGCCTATGATGCCAAGGCCGACGCCGTGGCGGTGCTGGTGGCGGCGGGCGCGCCGGCGCAAGCTCTGCAAGTGGTGCCGGGCGGCCCGGCCTGGTTCCATCCCGGCCGCTCGGGCACCATCCAGATCGGTCCGCAGAATGTGCTCGGTTATTTCGGCGAACTACATCCGCGCACACTTGAAGCGCTCGATGCCGAAGGTCCGCTCGTCGCTTTCGAAACTATTCTCGAACGTATCCCCGAGCCGAAAACGCGCGCCACGCGCGCCAAGTCGGCGCTCGAGCTTTCGCCATTTCAGCCGCTGGAACGCGACTTTGCCTTTGTGGTCGAGCGCTCGGTCAAGGCCGCCGATGTGGTGCGCGCCGCGCAAACGGTCGACCGTAAGCTCGTCACCGGTGTCGTAGTGTTCGATGTCTACGAAGGCTCCGGCGTTGAGCCGGGCAAAAAGTCGATCGGCATCGCGGTGACTATCCAGCCGCGCGAGCGGACCATGACCGATGCCGAAATCGAGGCGTTGGCGGCAAAGATCGTGGCTGAAGTCGGCAAGCGCACCGGCGGCGTGCTGCGGGCGTAGTCGAAGCTGCTCCACAACAAAGTTTCTGCTGGAAACTGCAAAACTCTTATTGTTGCGCGCGCACGCGCTGAGCCTTCTGCCGCGGCGGCACAGCTTGGATCTCCGCCGATGGCTTGAGCGGCCCGAGCCGATGCAGAACCGCGTCGGCGGTGCGCTCGCCCGATTCCCAGGCGCCGCCGACCGTGCCCCACAGCGTTTCGTGAACGGCTTCGCCGGCAAACCACAGTGTGTTCTGCAGCGGCTCCATCAGGATGCGGCGCGACCCCTGGCCGCCCGGCGCGGCGGCGGAGAACGCGCCGAGCGCCAACGGCTCATGATTCCAGCGCGTGGCGTGCGAGCGTTTGATCGCTTTCTTGACGTCGGTGCCGTAGAGGCCGGCGAGCCAACCGGCGGCGAAGTCGACCATGGCAGCCTCGCCTTGAGCGGCGAGATCGCGGCCGAAGGCCCCGGCAACCTCTACTAGGCAGAGCTTTGTGCCGGAGACATTGGCTAAAATCGCCGCCGTATGCGCGTTGGTCGATTTCTCGAGCACCAGATCGTCGCTCTCGAAGCCGAGCGGGTTGCCGGTAAGCTCAAGCGCGATGTGGTCGTAGCTGCCGAGCGACAGTTTGCTGAACGCATCGACATGCCGCTTTGGCAGTTCGGGGATGAATTTGATTTCGCCGGACGTCATCACGTTGGTCGGCACGGTGACGATGGCGGCGCGCGCGCTGATGCTGCCTTTGGGAGTCTCAACCACGATATCGCGGCGCATGTCGATCGCCGTGGCGGGCGTCGATAGCTTGACCGTGAGCCCTTCGGCAAAGCTCGCGAGATAGGCCCCGAAGCCTTGGCGGCAGAACGCATCGGTGTTGCGCTCGGCGGATTTGGTGAAATCGACGGCCGACACCTGCGTTAGGTCCTTGCCGCAACCAAATGGGCCGAACACAAATTCGATCGTCGGTCGCCAGTCGCCGAGATCGTTCGGCAATCCCTGCGCGCTGGCGGCGTCGCCTTTGCGCGCCACGTCAGCGATGCCGCGATTGGCGCGCACCTGTAACGCCAAAAAGTCTTCAAGCTCGCCCTCGCGCGCGTAGCGGCGGCCGATACGGACTTTCTGGCCGGGCGGCGCCGGATAGACGTCGATTCCGCGCCGTGCCGTGAGCTTGGTCAGCGGATTGAAATCGGGCGTGTGTATCCAATGGGCGCCGCGATCGTAAGGAACGCCGAATGTGCGGGTGTCGGTGAAGCAGCGGCCGCCGATATGGTCGGCTGCCTCGATCAGCACGTATTTCCGGCCGGCGCTGGCGATGCGGCGCGCGGCTGCGATCCCAGCGGCGCCGGCGCCGACGATGACCACGTCGGTCGCCGTGTTCGTCGCCGGCGCGCCGGCGCCGATGACCGGGCGCGCCGCGAGCGCGGCCGAAGCGGCAAGGAAAAAGCGGCGGCTCAATCCCAGCATGGTTTCCAAACGGTTTCGATTTTAGCCAACTTGCCCGAATGGTTGCGCCGGCGCAAACGCGCCCGCGCGCCGCTCATGAGACGTGTGCCGGCGTGAACTAAATCGCAACGGCCTCCGCGTAGGTTGCGGATAAAAGACGCGGCCAAAGCGCGCACTTCTACCGGGAGGCCGGCATGAGCAGAATGCTCGATTACGTCGGGCGGCTGATCGCCCATTACCTGCAGAAGCCGGTGTCCGGCTATGAGCCGTTTACGCCGAGCGATCCGGACGCGTTGCGCCAATCGCTCGAGCCCGGCGACGTGCTTTTGGTCGAGGGCAATAATCACATCTCCGGCGTCATCAAGTATCTCACGCAATCGACGTGGTCGCACTCAGCGCTTTATGTCGGGCCGATTGCCGGCCAGGCGAGCGAAGACGGCGAGCCGCATGTGCTCATCGAGGCCAATGTCGGCGAGGGCGTGGTCTCCGCGCCGCTGTCGAAATATTTCCGCTTTCACACGCGCATCTGCCGGCCGGTTGGTCTCACCGAGGCGGACCGCGCGGCGGTGTGCGCCTATGCGGTGACGCGCATCGGCTTTGCCTATGATCTAAAAAATATCATCGACTTGATGCGTTATTTGTTGCCGATGCCGGTGCCGCAACGCTGGCGCCGGCGGTTGATCGCGCTCGGCTCCGGCGACCCGTCGCGGCTGATCTGCTCGGCGTTGATCGCGGACGCGTTCCGCGCGGTGCATTATCCCATATTGCCGAAGATCACCGCGGCTCGCAGCCAGCAGGCGCTCGAGCAGATTCTCGAGATCCGTCACTCGTCGCTCTATTGCCCGCGCGATTTCGACATTTCGCCCTATTTCAACGTGGTGAAGCCGACGATCACGAGAGGCTTCGATTACAAGATGCTGCAATGGGTCGACGCGCCGGCAGCGGACGACGAGCTTGCCGCGGCGGCCGGCGAAGCCGAAGGCATGGTCGCGGCCTGACAACCGCGTCGCGACCGCTTGTACTCTTGCCACTCGGCTCTTACCTCTGCCGACGATGCGGAGGTAACCATGCTCGACGATGCCGGCCGGGCGCTCAGCCAGATGCTATCGCCGCCGCTGCGCGCGGTGTTGTGGAAGTCGGTCGGACTAGCGCTGGCGCTGATTATTGTCGTCGCCATCGCGCTTGATCGATTGATCGAGTGGTTGTTGGGAACCGGCAGCGCCGCGGTCGAAACGGGCCTCGGGCCCCACGCCCATATGCCGGTTGTGGCGCTCGCCTGGCTGCTTTCGGTCGCGGCCGGATTTGGCATCATCGCCGGAAGTGTTTTTTTGATGCCGGCGGTGACGTCTTTCGTCGCCGGTTTCTTTGCCGACGACATCGCCGAGGAAGTCGAGCGCATCAATTATCCGGGGGATCCGCCGGGTCTGGCATTGCCGCTGTGGCTGGCGCTCGCCGAGGGCCTCAGAACGGCGCTATTGGCGATCGTCGTTTATGTCTGCGCGGTGCCGTTTGTGCTGTTTGCCGGCTTCGGGGCGGTGATTTTCTTTTTAGCGACGGCGTGGTTGCTCGGGCGCATCTATTTCGATCTTGCCGCGCTGCGCTTTCGGCGGCCGCATGAAGTCCAGGCGTTGCGCCGGCTTAACTACGGCACGGTTTATCTCGCCGGATTGTTGATCGCCGCGTTCGTATCGATTCCGATCGTAAACTTGGCGACGCCGCTGTTCGCCACCAGCCTCATGGTGCATGTGCACAAGCGGCTGCAGCGGCGCGCGTTGATGGTGCGGCAGGCTGCTTGATCGGAGGCGGGCCGGGATAGAAAGGCCCGCCGGTCTGTGGCCAATTAATTGCCGGACGGCGGCGATGTCGGACTGGGCAACGGTTCAAGCGGCGACAAGCCGGCCGGTTTCGAGCGCAAACCGTCCTTCTGGGTCTTTTGATCCCGTGGGAAAATGTCGGCCTTCGGCGGCTTTTGTTCCGGGCGATACTCGGTCGATGACAGGCCGCCGGCAATGCTGGCGCCTTGCTCGATCTGCAGCAGACCGTAGCTGATGTTGCCGTCGACGCGCCCGGTCGAGCGCAGGATCAAAAGGCACTTGACGTCGAGCTTCTCGAAAACCTTGCCGGAAATTTCGGCGTTTTCGGCGACCGTAATTCTGCCTTTGATGGCGCCGGTTTCGCCGACCACCAAGTTGCCGACCGTCACGTCGCCTTCGAGGACGCCGCACACCACCAGTGTGTCGGGAACCGAAATCTCGCCCTTTATGGTAACGCCTTCGCCGATATAGAGCCGGTTCGCGTCAGGTATCGTGTGCTCGGTGGATGACATCTAGTACCCCTTTCCCACAAACATTCCACAGGTCGTCGTGGTTAGTATTACGTTAGCGCGTCGGCTTTGTCATCGGCGCTTCGCGCCAAAGTTCTCGGTTTTCACCAGCCTTCACGGACGCTAAGGCCAAGTTTCGATTTACGATTATCCGGTTGACCGCGTTAACGTTAACCTTATTATTGGGTTTTATTTCCTAAGCGGTATCTGCTTGCCGACGTCAGTGCCAGATAGCGTCGGCAAGTTCGACGACCATGCGCAACTTTGCCCATTGTTCTTCTTCGCTGAGCGCGTTGCCTTCCTCGGTCGAGGCGAAACCGCATTGCGGCGACAGCGCGAGCTGATCGAGCGCGACGTACTTGGTTGCTTCCTCGATCCGGCGCTTCACGTCGTCTTTCTTCTCCAATACGCCGGACTTGGTGGTGATGAGGCCGAGGACCGCGATCTTGTTGCCCTTGGGCAGAAACCGCAGCGGCTCGAAGCCGCCGGCGCGGGCAGTGTCGTATTCGAGGAAGTAGCCGTCGTAATTCAATTGACCCAGCAGTATCTCGGCGACCGGCTCATAGCCGCCTTCGGAGATCCAGGTCGAACGGAAATTGCCGCGGCAAATGTGGGTGGTGATCACCATGTCGGCCGGTTTTCCTTCCAGCGCCAAATTGATGACGCGGGCATAATCCTGCGCCAGGCGATCGGCTTTCAAGCCGCGGTCACCCGCCTTCTTCAGTTCCGCTTGCGAGCAAAGATAGGCCCAGGCGGTGTCGTCAAACTGCAGATAACGGCAGCCGGCGTCGTAGAAGCCGCGGATCGCCTGCCGGTAGGTTTTGGCCAGATCGTCGAAGATGGCATCGCGGTCGGCGTATTCCTTGGTCGCGATCGCATCCGGTTCCAGGCGGAAGTGAAAGATCGCCGGGCTTGGAATCGTCATCTTCGGTGTCATGCTGGTGT
Organism: uncultured Hyphomicrobiales bacterium; assembly: GCA_964459765.1. GTDB lineage: Bacteria > Pseudomonadota > Alphaproteobacteria > Rhizobiales > Xanthobacteraceae > BOG-931. The sequence goes on from CAYWNY010000038.1 coordinate 10,027, forward strand.
GCGCCTTGAGAAACTCGAAATGCGAAAGCATCGCGTGCTTCGAGAAGCCGAGTTTGCCCTTGACGCGGATTGCATACGCTTTGGTCTGCACGCCCTGGAACTGGATGCCGTGGCCAATCTCGTACATTTCGGCGCCGTCGAGCAGGCCGAAGAAATCGTAATGCCACCATGCTCGGCGAAACTCGCCGTCGGTCGCGACCTGCAAACCGATCGCTTCCTGCTTTTTGATGACTTTCTCGATTTCGCGATCCTCGATCTCCTTGAGCGCGGCCGTGCTAATCTCGCCCTTGTCGCGTTTCACGCGCGCTTCCTTCAGCGCTGCGGGGCGCAACAGGCTGCCGACAACGTCGGCCCGGACCGGCGGCTTGTCCTTGGGCATTCTTCCTCTCCTGCGATGTTGATCTTTCTTAAGCGGCGAACCGGGCGTCTCGTCAACAGTGAAACGCAAGTCCGCCGTGCCGATGGGCGAAGGCCCCAAAGCCTTGAGTTCGCGGGCTGAATTGGCCACGCCGCGAAACCGGTGACAGCCACCGGCATGTCGCGTGCTGTGGCCGTCGTTTTTCGCTCCCGCCTGTGGCCAAAGGACGCGCCCAAACCGGCTGTCTATAGCTACTCGCGCGTCGCCGCGACATCTGCTAGTGGGGTCGCGTCTGTGCTGGGTGGGCCGGACAACGATCGATGCACCAGGAACCCGCGTTGGAACGCAGGATGCTGAAGGGACTGCGCGCCGCTGCACACTTCTTCAACGAAAAGATCGGCTTCAGTCGGCTGGGCGTGGTCTTAAGCCTCGTCATCTTCACCGTCGCCGCGGTCGTGCTCTACCACATTCTGCGCGAACTCGATGTCGACGAGGTGATCGACGCCATCGAGGCGACCGATTGGCGCACGCTGCTGCTCGCCGGGCTTTTTGTCGCCGCCGGCTACATGACGCTGACTTTCTACGATCTGTTCGCGCTGCGCACCATCGGCCGCTTCGAAGTGCCCTATCGCATCGCCGCGTTGGGCAGCTTCACGAGCTACGCGGTCGGGCACAACGTCGGCGCCAGCGTTTTTTCCGGCGGTGCGGTGCGTTACCGGATTTATTCCGCTTGGGGCTTGAGCGTCGTCGAGGTTACCAAAATTTGCTTTGTCGCCGGGCTCACTTTCTGGCTTGGCAATGCCGCCATGCTCGGAATTGGGGTGCTCGGAGCGCCGCAGCAAGCGAGCTATATCGATCAGTTGCCGATCTGGCTCAACCGCGTATTGGCGGTTGTCATTTTGGCCGTGCTCGCGGCGTACATCGCTTGGGTGTGGGTGAAACCACGGGTCATCGGCCGCGACGGCTGGCAAGTGGCGTTGCCGGGCGGGCGGTCGACGCTCGTCCAAATCCTCATCGGCATTCTCGATCTGTCGTTTTGCGCGCTTGCCATGTACACGCTGGTGCCCGACGAACCGCATCTTGGATTCTTGCCGGTGGCCGTCATCTTTGTCACCGCCACGCTCTTGGGCTTTGCCAGCCACGCGCCGGGTGGCCTTGGCGTGTTCGACGCCACTATGATGGTTGCGCTGTGGCAATTCGATAAGGAAGACTTGCTCGCCGGGCTTTTGCTGTTTCGTCTGCTTTACTACATCGTACCCTTTGCGCTTTCGTTGCTGATACTGGGCACGCGCGAATTCTTGTACGACCGGGTGATGCGTCGCGTAAGCGGTTCGAGTGGGTCGAAAGTCGGCACCGTGACCGAGTTGGTGAGTCTCAAGTCTGATGTAGCCCGAACCGACCTGACGCATACTGGAGGTCGAACGGGATAGACTCTGCCGCACGTGCGCAGGGAATTGGTGCGAAGAGCTTATCCATGACGTTGAACGAAATCCGCTTGGCGGCGAGCGGCGGCCGGTGGCGCGGCGTGCGGTTTGTGATCGTCGCCGCCGCGATCTTGTTTGCGGGATTGGCGCTGCTCGGCGCGTTGACGGCGGCTTACGCCTCGGCCGGCTTCGTTATTATGGCAGCGGCTGCGTTGCTCGCCGGCCGCGCCACCGAAGAGGTCGGGCGCTTGGCGCGCCCGGTCGCGGTCGCCGAGCGGGCGGGCGAGCGGCTCGATGCCGTCGTTGCCGGCCTGCCCGATCCCGTCATCGCGCTGGACCGCAACGGCCGCGTGCTCACGCTCAACGAACATGCGCGCTCGCTCACGCCGGCGCTGCGCCAAGGCGAACCGGTGTCGCTGGCGTTGCGGATGCCCGAATTGATCGAAGCCATCGGCCGCGCCTATGCCACCGGCGAAGAGCAGCGCGTCGAGTACTCCGAGCGCGTGCCGATCGACCGTTGGTTCGAGTTGATTGTCAAACCGGTGCGGCGGGAGCCAAGGCTTGACCCTCAGTTCGACCGCGGGCGCGACCGGCCCGATCTGGTTCTGATGACCTTTCACGATCTTACGCCGTTGCGCCGGGTCGAGGAGATGCGCGCCGATTTCGTCGCCAATGCCAGCCACGAATTGCGCACCCCGCTGGCGGCACTGTCCGGCTTCATTGAGACCTTGCAGGGTTCGGCGCGTGACGACGCCAAGGCCCGCGAACGCTTCCTCGCCATCATGCAGGAGCAGGCGCGCCGCATGGCGCGGTTGATCGACGACCTGTTGTCGCTGTCGCGGATCGAACTCAATGCCCATCGGCGGCCGGACATGCCGGTCGACCTTGTGCCGATCGTGCGCCAAGTGGCCGACGGGCTGGAAACGCTGGCGCGCGATCGCGGCGTCAGCGTGCGTGTGGAGGCCGCCAGCGCGTTAAAGGTGCCCGGCGACCGCGACGAATTGGTCCGCGTCTTCGAGAATTTGGTCGAAAACGCGCTCAAATACGGTGCTCCCGGCAAGCGCGTCGACATCACCGTGTCACGCGGTGAGACCGCCGATGGCGATCCCGAGGCGCGTATTGGCGTCCGCGATTACGGGCCCGGTATCGCGCCAGAACATCTGCCGCGGCTGACCGAACGCTTCTATCGGGTCGATGTCCGCGAAAGTCGTGCGCAAGGCGGTACCGGGCTCGGGCTGGCGCTGGTGAAGCATATTCTCAACCGCCATCACGGCCGTTTGTCGATCGAAAGCACGACCGGAGCGGGCGCGACTTTTACCGTTTACCTGCCCGCGCTCAGCACCGAGCCGACGGATTAAATATAGTTATATCAAATGGTTATTCTGTCATTTAATTGTCATGACCGCCTCATAGAACGGTGACGTGCCGCAACTAAGCAATTTACAGCTGCTGGGCCTGTCTCGATCGGTCAATCCTCGCCGCAGCGCGTAGCCTAAAGATGTCAAACCGAGCGAAGGGTCCCAACCGGGATCGAAAGTGAGCCTGGGTCGGCGACACGCATCACCAAAGTTCCGCGGACAGGAGCATTCCAGTGAACCAATTGAGAGCCGTTACCGTGGCCGGCCTTCTGGCCGCGACCATACTGCCCGCCGCCGCCGTCGAGATTTCCGGCGCTGGCGCGACCTTCCCCTATCCCGTCTACGCGAAATGGGCCGACACCTACAAAAAGGAGACCGGTGTCGGATTGAATTATCAGTCGATTGGTTCGGGCGGAGGCATCAAACAAATCGAGGCGAAGACCGTGACCTTCGGCGCCACCGACGCGCCGCTCAAGGGTCCGGAACTGGAAAAATTCGGCCTGGTGCAGTTTCCCATGGTGATGGGCGGCATCGTGCCGGTTGTGAACGTTGAAGGGGTGACGCCGGGCGAACTCGTTCTCGATGGCCCGACGCTTGCCGATATCTTTCTCGGCGCCGTGACCAGCTGGGACGATCCGGCCATCAAGAAGCTCAACCCGAATGCCAAGCTGCCGTCGCAAGCGATTGCCGTCGTCCATCGTTCGGACGGCTCCGGCACGACCTTCAATTTCACCTATTATCTGGCGGAGGTCAGCCCGGATTGGAAATCGAAGGTCGGCTCTGCCACGTCGGTCGAGTGGCCGCTCGGTATCGGCGCCAAAGGCAACGAAGGCGTGTCCAACAATGTGAGCCAGACCAAGGGCTCGATCGGCTATGTCGAGTACGCTTTCGCGCTGCAAAACAAGCTCCTCTATACCAAAATGGTGAATAGTGAGGGCAAGAGCGTTGCGCCTACGAGCGAGGCGTTCCAAGCCGCAGCCGCCAATGCCGATTGGAGTTCGGTTCCCGGCTTCGGGGTCATTCTCGCCAATCAGCCCGGCGCGCAATCGTGGCCGATGACGGCAGCGACCTTCATTCTTATCCCCAAACAGCCGGAAGATGCCGCGGCCGCGGGCGAAGCGCTCAAGTTCTTTGCCTGGGCCTACGCCGAAGGGGCCAAGATGGCCCAAGCGCTTGACTACGTACCCATGCCCGACAAGGTCGTCGCGCAGGTCGAAAAGGTTTGGGCTACCGAAATCAAAGACTCGGCCGGCAAGCCGGTCTTTGCCGCCGCGGCGCACTAGTGGTCCGATTCTAACATTCGCATCCGGGTTGGGCAGACTCTCGCGCGAATGTTAGAATCAGAGGACCACTAGCAAATATAGGCTTTTAGTGGAGCTTTGGATTTGGCATTCGCTTCGTGAGATCGCGGCTTGGTGGGTAGCGAATGTCAAATCCGCTCCACTAGATTGTTGGGCGACAGCGTAACGCTTCGCTGCGCGTTTGTTGACCGGTCCGTCGTGCACCAGGCTTGTGCGACGGCCGGTTAATCGTTTTGAGTGGGGCTCCTTGATGTTTGAGCGCGAGTGCCGCGATGGATCAGGCGCGGAGGCGATCCTTGGTTGACATGGCGTTGCACGAGGAAATGGTCGTGTCGTTCGCGGTGGTGTCGCGCGCCAGAGCGCTCGATCGGCTTCGGTTCGGCGATGTCCTGTTCCGCCATTTGACGCGCCTCGCGGCGATTGCGGTCCTCATTCTGCTGAGCGGGGTGATTGTTTCGCTGATCAGCGGCTCGCTGCCGGCGCTGCGACAGTTCGGCTTCGGCTTTTTGACCTCCGAACGCTGGAATCCGGTCACGGAGAATTTCGGCGCGCTGGCGCCGATCTACGGGACGCTGGTGACTTCGTTGATCGCCATGCTGATCGCGGTTCCGGTCGGCTTGATGATCGCCTTCTTCCTGACCGAACTCTGCCCGCAATGGCTGCGGCGGCCGGTCGGTATCGCCATCGAGCTGCTCGCCGGGATACCGAGCATCATCTACGGCATCTGGGGGCTTTTCATCTTCGCTCCGTTCCTGCAGGAGACGCTGCAGCCGTTTCTGATCAACACGCTCGGCCACACCCCGGCGATCGCGCCGCTTTTTGCCGGACCGCCCTACGGCATCGGCATGCTGACCGCAGGCCTTATCCTCGCGATCATGGTGCTGCCGTTCGTCACCTCGATTTCGCGCGACGTGTTCGAGGCGGTCCCTCCGGTACTCAAAGAAGCTGCCTACGGCGTCGGTTGCACGAGATGGGAAGTGGCGCGCTATGTGGTGTTGCCCTATGCCCGGGTCGGGGTAATCGGCGGCATCATGCTCGGGCTGGGCCGGGCGCTCGGCGAAACCATGGCGGTGACGTTCGTCATCGGCAATGCGCATCGGGTGTCGGCGTCGCTGCTGGCGCCCGCCACCACGATTTCCGCCAGCATCGCCAATGAATTCACCGAAGCGCTCGGCGACCTCTACACCTCGGCGTTGATAGCGCTCGGTTTGATTCTGTTCGTTATCACTTTCATCGTTCTCGCCGCGGCGCGTTTTATGCTGATGCGCATCGAGCGGCGGATCGGGTGATCGCATGAGCATGAGCGCGCGTTACGCCGCCCGCCGCCGCAATAATATCATCGCCACCGTGCTGGCGCTCGGCGCCACCGCGCTTGGACTTGGCTGGCTGGTGTTGGTGCTCGGCGCGCTGCTTTGGCGCGGTTTCAGCGGCCTTTCGATTGCGGTCTTTACGCAAATGACGCCGCCGCCCGGCGCGAGCGGCGGCTTGCTCAATCCCATTGTCGGCAGCCTCATTCTGACCGGGCTTGCGGTCGCCATTGGCACGCCCATCGGCATTCTCGCCGGCACCTACCTGGCCGAATATGGGCGCTACTCGCGTCTCAGCACGGTCGTGCGATTCATCAACGATATTCTCTTGAGCGCCCCTTCGATTGTCGTCGGTTTGTTCATTTACGAGGTGATGGTGGCGCCGATGGGTAATTTCTCCGGACTGGCCGGGGGCGTAGCGCTGGCGGTGATCGTCATCCCGGTGGTGGTGCGCACCACCGAGGATATGCTCACGCTCGTTCCCAACGCGCTGCGCGAGGCCGCGACCTCGATCGGCCTGCCGCGCTCGATGCAGATCATCCGTATCTGTTACCGCGCGGCGAGCGCCGGCATGGTCACCGGCGTGCTGCTCGCGGTCGCGCGCATCAGCGGCGAAACCGCGCCGCTCTTGTTCACCGCGCTCAACAATCAATTCTGGAGTACCAATCTGAACGCGCCGATGGCGAGCTTACCGGTCGTCATTTTCCAATTCGCGCTGAGCCCCTATAAGGACTGGCAATCGCTGGCTTGGACCGGCGCTCTTATCATCACTTTGGCGGTGCTCGCGCTGAGCATCACCGCGCGTAGTCTGGTCGCAACAGGTAAACAGCCATGAGTGTAACCTCAGTTGCCGTTCCGTTGGTCACCAACATCGCACCGAGCGACCGGTCTGGATTCGTCGACAAGGTTACGATCCGCGATCTGAATTTCTATTACGGCGAGAGCCGGGCTCTCAAGTCGATCAGCCTGCCGCTCTACGAGCATAAGGTCACCGCTTTCATCGGTCCGTCGGGCTGCGGCAAATCGACCCTGCTGCGGGTGCTCAACCGCATGTATGACCTTTATCCCAACCAGCGTGCAACCGGCGACGTCATCTTGGACGGAGACAATATCCTGTCGCCGAAGCAGGACTTGAATTTGTTACGCGCGCGCATCGGCATGGTGTTCCAGAAGCCGACACCCTTCCCGATGACGATCTATGAAAACATCGCCTTCGGCATCCGGCTCTACGAGCGGCTGTCTAAATCCGAACTCGACGGGCGCGTCGAGACCTCGCTCCGCCGAGCGGCGCTTTGGGATGAAGTCAAGGACAAGCTCAGCACCAATGGGCTTAGCCTGTCCGGCGGCCAGCAGCAGCGGCTGTGCATCGCGCGTACCGTTGCGGTGCGCCCGGAAGTGATCCTGTTCGACGAACCATGCTCGGCGCTCGATCCGATCTCCACCGCCAAGATCGAAGAGCTGATCGACGAACTGACCGACGACTACACCATCGTGATCGTCACCCACAACATGCAGCAGGCGGCGCGGGTGTCGGAATTCACCGCCTTTATGTATCTCGGCGAGCTCATCGAGTTCGATACGACCAGCAAGATGTTCACCGCGCCGCAAGACCAGCGGACGCAAGATTACATAACCGGACGCTTTGGGTGATCACCATGACCGATGCAAACATCCGGGTAGATCACACCGCCAAGGCGTTCGACGCCGATCTGCAGGAGATCACGCGCAAGGTCGCCGAGATGGGCGGTCTGGCGGAACGGCAGATCGCCGACGCTACGCGATCGCTGGTCGAGCGCGATACCGATCTCGCCGAGCGGGTCATCGCCACCGATCCGATGATCGACGCGATGCAGCACGACATCGAGGAAAAGGCGATCCTGACCATTGCCCGCCGCCAGCCGATGGCCGTCGATTTGCGCGAAATCGTCGGCGCCATGCGGGTGTGCAACGACCTTGAGCGGATCGGCGATCACGCCAAGCATATCGGCAAACGGATGGTCGCGCTCGACCTCGATATGCATCCGCAAAAGCTGATCCGCGGCGTCGAGCACATGGCCTCGCTGGTTCTGGCGCTGCTCAAGCAGGTGCTGGACGCCTACGCCAGCCACGACGTGAACGCGGCGCTGGCGGTATGGAACGGCGACGAGGAAGTCGACGCGCTGTGTACTTCGCTGTTCCGCGAACTTTTGACCTACATGATGGAAGACCCGCGTAACATCACGTTTTGTATGCATCTTATGTTTTGTGCAAAGGACATCGAACGCATCGGCGATCACGCGACCAACATCGCCGAGACTGTGTATTACGTGATCGAAGGTCGCGCGATCGTCGATCAGCGCCCGAAGGGCGACACCACAAGCTTTGGCGCAGCCTTGCTGCAAAAATGAATGGGAGATGAGGATGGGTGCTAACATCCTGATTGTGGAAGACGAGGAGCCGCTCACCACGCTTTTGCGCTACAATCTCGAAGCCGAAGGCTACGAGGTCGACGCGGTGGCGCGCGGCGACGAGGCCGATACGCGGCTGCGCGAAAGCGCGCCCGATCTCATCGTGCTCGATTGGATGTTGCCCGGCCTTTCAGGCATCGAACTGTGCCGCCGCCTGCGGGCGCGGCCGCAGACGCAATCGCTGCCGATCATCATGCTCACCGCCCGCGGCGAGGAAAGCGAGCGCGTGCGCGGACTGGCAACCGGGGCCGACGATTATCTGGTCAAGCCATTCTCGGTGCCGGAATTGTTGGCGCGCATCCGCGCGCTGCTGCGGCGGGCAAGTCCGGAACGGGTCGCGACCGTGCTTATGATCGGCGATCTCGAGCTCGACCGCGAGAAAAAGCGGGTGTCGCGGTCAGCCCGGCCGGTCGATCTCGGGCCCACCGAGTTCCGCCTGCTCGAGTTTCTGATGGAACGCCCGGGCCGGGTGTTCTCGCGCGAGCAATTGCTTGACGGCGTTTGGGGCAGCGACGTCTACATCGATGAGCGCACCGTCGACGTCCATGTCGGCCGTCTGCGCAAGGCGCTCAACCGCGGCCACGGCAGCGACCCGATCCGCACCGTGCGCGGCGCCGGCTATTCGCTGGACGATCGGTTCGGCAAAGCGAGTTGAAGCAACCGGCCGCTCAACGCTGCGGACGTCGGTCGCGGCGCCGATCGCTCGCCGGTTGGTAGGCGACGCGGGAGTGATAGGCGCAGTAGGGCAGGTTGGCGATGGTGTTGCCGCCGCAGAAGAAGAAATCGCTTGAGCCCGGATCGCCGATCGGCCAACGGCAGGTCTGCTCGTTCAGTTCAAGGATCGTGCGGCGCTGGCCGATCGGAATAATGTTTTCGATCAGCTCCGGCGTAGCTTCGACTTCCAGCTCATAGGCATGCGCCAGCGCCGTATTGCCGCGGATCGCGCCCCGGCCGATGCGCAGCCTATGCGTGGACGACCGTGCTTTGCGCTGGCGCGGGGCGGCGCTCGAAGCGCTCTTGGCCCGTCCCGACAAGCCAAGCCGGTGCACTTTACCGATGACGGCATTGCGCGTGACGCTGCCGAGCTCGGCCGCAATCTGACTGGCCGAAAGGCCGTCGGCCCAAAGCTTCTTTAGCAACTCGACCCGCTCGTCGGTCCACGACATGCTCAAATCCTCCTCAAAGGCGCGGGTGCCATCTTGACGGAATCCCCCATCGAGCCAGGCGGCGCCCTTGCCGCCCGACACCTAAACGTTCGACCAACGCTTTAGAGAACTGTCCGCCGCACGAGATGTCGTACTTGACAATCAAGAAGCTACAATATGGCGGGAGTCGGGCGCAAGAGTCGTGCGAGCTTACGTCCACATATTCCTCTGCGGTGTGGACGAGTATGGGGACAAAGTGCCGCTTTGTGCGCATCTCTAGTGAGTTGACCGGCAAGTCGCTCGACAATAAAATGCGTAAAAGTGCCGCCCAGAAGAGGCGGCACATTTCGTTTCGGCCGCGCAGATTGATGCTGCGCTGCGTGCCCGGGCGCCACCGTGACATCGCATCTGTTACCAACCTATACCCGCGTGGACCTCGCTTTTGAGCGGGGCGAGGGCGTTTGGCTTTATTCAACCGACGGCGAACGCTATCTGGATTTCACCTCCGGCGTCGCGGTCAACGCGCTCGGTCACGCCCATCCGCATCTGGTGGCGGCGCTGACCGAGCAGGCGCACAAGGTTTGGCACGTCTCGAACCTTTACCGAATCCCCGAAGCCGAGCGCGTCGCGGAACGGCTGTGCGACGCGAGCTTCGCCGACGTGGTGTTCTTCTGCAATTCCGGCGCCGAGGCGATGGAGTGCACCATCAAAATGGCGCGCAAATACCATGCGGCCAATGGCGTACCGGAGCGCTATCGCATCATCACCTTCGAGGGCGCCTTTCATGGCCGCACCTTGGCGACGCTCGCCGCCGCCGGACAAAAGAAATACCTCGAAGGTTTTGGCCCGGTCGTCCAAGGATTCGATCAGGTGCCGTTTAGCGACCTTGCCGCGACCAAGGCCGCCATCACCGCGGAAACCGCGGCGATCCTGATCGAGCCGATCCAGGGCGAAGGCGGCGTGCGCGTCGTCGAGCCGGCGTTTCTGCGGGCATTGCGCGAACTTTGCGATCAGCACGGCTTGCTGTTGTTGTTCGACGAGGTGCAGACCGGTATGGGCCGCGCCGGGGAATTGTTCGCCTATCAGCGGGTCGGCGTCGCCCCAGACATTATGGCGCTGGCGAAAGCGCTCGGCGGCGGATTCCCGGTTGGGGCGTGCCTGGCGACCCGCGATGCTGCCAAGGGCATGACCGCCGGCACCCATGGTTCCACATTCGGCGGCAATCCGCTGGCGATGAGCGCGGCGAACGCGGTGCTCGACGTCATGCTCGAGCCCGGCTTTCTCGAGCACGTGCGGCGGATGGAACTCTTGTTCAAGCAGCGGCTGGCCGAGATCAAGGACCGCTATCCCTCGGTGATCGCCGAGGTCCGCGGCACCGGTCTCCTGATCGGCGTGCGGACGCTGGTGCCGAACAACGAACTGGTCGACGCGTTGCGCGCCGAAAAGATGATCGCGGTATCGGCCGGCGACAATGTGGTGCGGCTGTTGCCGCCACTGATTATCGACGAGCAGGAGCTCGCCGATGGCATTGCGCGGCTCGATCGCGCCTGCGCGCGGCTCAAGCGTGCCCAAGGTGCACCGGTAAGAGAGCAGGCGGTGCGATGAATGCGGTCCGGCACTTCCTCGATCTGATCGACGTTCCGGTCGCCGACCTGCGGCAAATGATCGACGCGGCGCGGGCGATGAAAGCCGAACATCCGCGCAACGACCGGCTGCTCGCCGGCAAGACGCTTGCCATGATCTTCGAGCGGCCGTCGACTCGCACGCGCGTCTCCTTCGAAGTCGCCATGCGCCAGCTCGGCGGCGACGCCATCATGCTCACCGCCGACGAGATGCAGCTCGGCCGCGGCGAGACTATCGGCGACACCGCGCGCGTCTTGTCGCGCTATGTCGATGCCATCGTCATCCGTGCGCTTGATCCCAAGTCCGTGAGCGAGCTTGCGCGCTACGCCACGGTGCCGGTGATCAACGGGCTGACGCGGCGCTCGCATCCGTGTCAGGTCCTGGCCGATGTCATGACCTTCGAGGAGCATCGCGGCCCGATCCGCGGCCGCACCGTGGCCTGGAGCGGCGACGCCAACAACGTGTTGACGTCGTGGATGCAGGCCGCCGAGCGCTTTGCCTTTCGGCTGCGTATCGCAAGCCCGCCGGAACTGGCGCCGAAGAAGCCGCTGATCGACTGGATCAAGTCCTCAGGCGCGGCGATTACCATCGGCGGCGATCCGGAAGAGGCAGTCAAAGGCGCCGATTGCGTCGTCACCGACACCTGGGTGTCGATGGGCGACCGCAACGGCGCCCGCCGCCACAACCTGCTCAAGCGCTATCAGGTCAACGAGCGTCTGATGGCGCGGGCGAAGCCCGATGCGATCTTCATGCACTGCCTCCCGGCGCATCGCGGCGAAGAGGTGACCGACGGTGTCATGGACGGGCCGCATTCGGTCGTGTTCGACGAGGCCGAGAACCGGCTGCATGCGCAGAAAGGCATCCTGACTTGGTGCCTGGCGAAAGGGCGATGACCACTTAAAGTCCGGGGCTCACAATTCGCGGGTGCCCGCCTATATTGGTGCGCAATGAACAATCCCAGCTTTATTCCCGTTCGCGAGCCCGCAAAAACCGGCCTCGACGACACGATCCTGCCGTTTGAGGTTTCCAGCCTCGATCTGCGCGGCCGCATTGTGCGGCTCGGGCCGGCCGTTGATGCCATCCTCACGGGCCACGCTTATCCGCTGCCGGTAGCGAAGCTGCTCGGCGAAGCGATCGTGCTCGGCGTGATGCTGGGTTCCTCACTCAAGTTCGAGGGACGGTTCATCCTGCAGACGCAAAGCGACGGGCCGGTGCGCATGCTGGTGGTCGATTTCACCTCGCCCGGCAAGGTGCGCGCTTGCGCGCGCTATGACGCCGCCCGCGTCGACGCCGCGATTGCCGCGAGCGAAGCCGGCGCCGGGCAGTTGCTTGGCCGCGGGCATCTGGCGATGACCATCGACCAGGGCCCGGATATGAGCCGCTACCAAGGCGTGGTGCCGCTTGAAGGTCAGGACTTGGAGCAGGCCGCGCACGAATATTTCGTACGTTCGGAGCAAATCCCGACGCGGGTGCGGCTTGCCGTCGCCGAGGAATTTCGCAGCAGTGCGAACGGCGCGCAACGGCGCTGGCGCGCCGGCGGGATTCTGCTGCAATTCCTGCCGAAGTCGCCGGAACGCGCCAGGCTTGCCGATCTCGATCCGGGCGACGCGCCGCCCGGCACGGCAGCGTTTGTTCCGCCCGAGGACGACGCCTGGGTCGAAGGTCGCTCGCTGGTCGAGACCGTCGACGACGTCGAACTGATCGATCCGGCTTTGTCGAGCGAGCGGCTCGCTTATCGGCTCTTTCACGAACCCGGCGTGCGGGTGTTTCGCGCTACGCCTGTGCTGGCGCAGTGCTCCTGCTCGCGGGAGAGCGTGGAAGCGATGCTGCAAAGCTTTCCACAGGAAGATCGCGACGACATGGTCGAGGAAGGCAAGATCACGGTCACCTGCGAATTCTGCAGCTCGACCTACGTGTTCGATCCGGCCGACATCACGACCGGCGAAGCATCGCCGTCTTAAAACGCGGTGGTCCGCGAGCGCTTTGCGCCAGCGGCTTTAGTTGAGCGTGCGTTCGGCGTCGCTCGAGTCGAGCGAGAAAGCCGGGATATCGATGTCGAAAGGCTCGCCGCTGGACGTCACCATGCCGTAGGTCCCGAACATAAATCCCGATGGGGTTTGCAGCGGCACGCCGCTCGTATACTCGAACGACTCGCCGGCCTTGAGCACCGGCTCCTCGCCGACGACGCCGGCGCCGCGCACTTCCTGGCGGCGGCCGCTGGCGTCGGTGATCCGCCAGTGGCGGGTCTTCAGCTGAACCGTGTCGTCGCCGTGGTTAGTGATGGCGATGGTATACGCCCAGAAGAAATAATTATTATCGGGCGAGGAGCGGTCGGCGACAAAGCGCGGCGTCACCATCACTTCGATGTTGCGGGTTAGGGCACGATACATTTGTGCAAATCCCCGGCATCAACGCCAGGTGCTCCGAGCGGCCATCCATCTTGGCACGAGTGAACAGCGGCAGGCCAGACGTTGCAATAGCATGCGAACGCGGTTCCAAACGATGGGCTTCGGCAATTCGGTGGACACGCATCGTTTGCCACAATTGCTTGCCTAGGGTGATCGGGACAATAGATTGTTGGGGCGTCGGAAACTTAACTTTGGGTCGCTTAGCGCGGCCGTTGGCGATGGTTGGATTGATGGCGATGGTTCCAGCGCCCACATCGACTACGCCTTCGGTTGCGGTGCCAAAATCCGCCACGCCGCAACTTTCCGCGCCCCAATCCCCAACCGCCCAGTCTTTGGCAGCCCAGTCCTCGGCGTCCCAGCCCTCCGCGGTGCACTTAGGTGCGGCCGAACGTGATCTGCGGCTCGATTTGTTCCGCGGCCTGGCGCTGTGGCTGATTTTCCTCGATCACATCCCCGAAAACATCGTCAGTTGGATCACCATCCGTAACTATGGGTTCAGCGACGCCACCGAGATCTTCATCTTCATTTCCGGCTATACCGCCGCCTTCGTCTACGGCCGCACTATGGGCGAGCGCGGCTTCGTGCTCGCCAGCGCACGCATCCTGCGCCGCGCCTGGCAGATTTATGTCGCACACATCTTTCTGTTTACGATTTTCATGGCGGAAATCGCCTACGTTGCGGCGACCTTCGAAAACCCGCTCTACGCCGAGGAAATGAATATTCTCGACTTCCTCAAGCAGCCCGACGTGACGATTTTCCAGGCGCTGTTGTTGAAGTTCAAGCCGGTCAACATGGACGTGTTGCCGCTCTACATCGTGCTGCTGTTGTTGTTTCCTCCCATGCTCTATCTGTTGCTGCGGGCGCCCAATCTGGCGCTGGCCGGATCCGCCGTCGTCTATGCGCTCGCCTGGAAGCTCGATTTCAATCTGCCCGCCTACCCGAACGGCGTCTGGTTCTTCAATCCATTTGCCTGGCAATTGTTGTTCGTCTTCGGCGCCTGGTGCGCGCTCGGCGGGGCGCACCGGCTGCGCCATGTCATGCAGTCGCGCGCCGTGCTCGTTGTCGCCATCGCCTATCTGCTGTTCGCATTTGCCATCACGCTGACCTGGCACGTTGAATCGCTTGAGCGCTTCGTGCCGACCTGGCTGGCGGACTGGATGTATCCGATCGACAAAACCAATCTCGACGTGCTGCGGTTTGCGCATTTCCTCGCGCTGGCGGCAGTGACCG
>CAYWNY010000039.1:0-23927 GCA_964459765.1 uncultured Hyphomicrobiales bacterium
GGCAGGCGATGCCGGCGGCGATGCAGGCAAACGGATTGGCGCCGGTCGAGCCGGCGAGCCGCACCGTCGAGGTCGACGCGTTCTGCTCATGGTCGGCGTGCAGCGTGAAGATACGGTCCATGGCGCGGGCGACGACCGGATTGGCGTGGTATTCCTCGCACGGCACCGCAAAGCACATGCGCAGGAAGTTCGAGGCGTAATCCAGCTCGTTCTTCGGATAAACGAACGGCTGACCGATCGAATATTTGTACGCCATCGCCGCCAGCGTCGGCATTTTGGCGATCATGCGGATCGAGGCGATCATGCGCTGGGTCGGATCGGTGATGTCGGTCGAGTCGTGATAAAAGGCCGAGAGCGCGCCGACGCAGCCGGTCATGACCGCCATCGGATGGGCGTCGCGGCGGAAGCCTTGAAAGAAGCGGCTCATCTGCTCGTGGACCATGGTGTGATGGACCACGCGGTCGTCGAAATTCTCCTTCTGCGCGGCGGTTGGCAATTCGCCGTAGAGCAGCAGATAGCAGGTCTCGAGAAAGTCGCCGTGCTCGGCCAAATCTTCGATCGGATAGCCGCGGTACAGCAGCACGCCGGCGTCGCCGTCGATGTAGGTGATCTTGGACTCGCAGCTTGCGGTCGAGGTGAAACCCGGGTCGTAGGTGAAAATGCCGGCGGAGCTATAGAGCTTGCTGACGTCCAAGACTTCGGGACCGATGGTCCCATCGTAAATCGGGAATTTGTAGTTTTTGTCGCCTAAACTCAGCGTGCCGGTTTGGGCGTTGGTTTGAGTGGTGCTGGTCTTTGCGTCCATGATCGCACCTCGATGTGTGACAGCCTCAACAGTGCGCTGCACGCGGCCGAAGCAGCCAAAAGGTTATACGGCACTGTCGATCCGGCCCTATTGGCGTACCGCAACGGAATGTGCACTGCAAGAAAATAGGCGGCAGCAACGGATGTTGCCAGCCCCGACGGCCCGTTCGTGAAACTGTCGCAGACAGGGAAATTGTCGTACACGGGGCGTGGCGAGCCGGCAGGTTCGGTTCCCTCAGCCGGCGCGCGCGCCTTCGAGGCGTACCTGGTCGGTGACGCGCGCCAAGCTTTCTTCCTTACCGAGAACCACCAGCACCTCGAAGATGCCGGGCGACGTTGTGCGTCCGGTGAGCGCCGCGCGCAACGGCTGCGCCACGGCGCCGAGCTTCAGCCCCATGCGTTCGGCAAAAGCGCGCACCGCCTGCTCGGTCGTCTCCACCGTCCACGGTTCGACCGCCGTCAGATCCGCGCCGACCTCGTGCAGCAAGGCCTTCGCTTCGGAGTTGAGCAAAGCGGCCGCCTTTTCGTCCAAGGCGATAGGCCGGTCGGCCAGTAAAAAATGCGAGCTGTCAATGAGATCGACCAGCGTCTTGGCGCGCTCCTTCAGGCTTGCCATCGACGCCAGCCATTGCTCCTTGAGCCGCCGCGTCAGCTTCGCGGCAATCGCAGCGCCGCCGGCGATATGCGGCAGCAGTTGCTCGATCGCGTAGAGCAAATCGGCATCGGAGCTGGTGCGAATGTAATGGCCGTTGAGGCTTTCAAGTTTGGCGAAATCGAAGCGGGCCGGCGAGCGGCCGATCTGCGGTAAGTCGAACGCCGCGACCATTTCCTCCGTGAAGAAGATTTCCTGATCGCCATGGCTCCAGCCGAGCCGCACGAGATAGTTGCGCAGAGCCGCCGGCAGGTAGCCCATGGCGCGATATGCATCGACGCCAAGCGCGCCGTGGCGCTTGGACAGCTTCGAACCGTCCGGGCCGTGGATCAGCGGAATATGCGCCATGACCGGCACCGGCCAGCCAAGAGCCTCGTAGATCTGCTTCTGCCGCGCGGCATTGGTGAGGTGATCGTCGCCGCGGATGATGTGGGTAATCGCCATGTCATGGTCGTCGACCACGACGGCTAGCATGTAGGTCGGCGTGCCGTCGGAGCGTAAGAGAACGAGGTCGTCGAGATTTTCGTTCTGCCAGACCACGCGGCCCTGGACTTGATCTTCGATGACGGTTTCGCCGGTCAGCGGCGCCTTGAGCCGGATGGTCGGGCGCACCCCCGGCGCTGCTTCGCTCGCATCGCGGTCGCGCCAGCGCCCGTCATAGAGTTTGGCGCGGCCTTCGCGGCGCGCCGCTTCGCGCATCTCGGTCAGTTCTTCGGGGCTGGTGTAGCAATAGTAAGCATGGCCTGTTGCCAGCAGCTGTTCGGCGATTTCGCGATGGCGCGCCGCGCGGGCGAATTGGTAGATCGTTTCGCCGTCCCAGGCGATGCCGAGCCAGGAAAGCCCATCAAGGATCGCGTCGATGGCCGCTTGGGTGGAACGCTCGCGGTCGGTGTCTTCGATTCGAAGCAGCATCTTGCCACCGCGACCGCGGGCGTAAAGCCAATTGAACAGCGCCGTGCGCGCGCCGCCGATATGCAGAAAACCGGTCGGCGAGGGGGCAAAGCGGGTGACGACGGTCATTCGTTGGGTCTTGATGGAGGTGGGGAAGGCCCCTGTAGCACAGCTGGCAGCGAAAGAAAGTTAAGGCGTTGTTCTTGGCTTTCTATTGGCTTGCGGACTTGACCGCGCGCGCCAATTTGTCCAATGCGAACGCGGCCGCGCGTATGCGATGCGGCTTTTATTTGGAAACGATGGGGTCATGACGGTTACGGAATCGCCGGTTCGGGAAGCGGGCCAGGATTTCATCCGCGACATCGTTCGCGCCGATCTGGCGTCCGGCAAGCACAAGACCGTCGTCACCCGATTCCCGCCCGAGCCGAATGGCTATCTGCATATCGGCCACGCCAAGTCGATTTGTCTGAATTTCGGCATCGCCGAGGAGTTCGGCGGCCAGTGCAATCTGCGCTATGACGACACCAATCCGACCAAGGAATCGCAGGAATATATCGACGCCATCGAGCGCGACGTGCGCTGGCTCGGGTTCGAGTGGGGCAAGTATCTTTTCCATGCCTCAGATTATTTCGAACAGCTCTACGAATGGGCCGAGTATCTGATCAAGGCGGGCAAAGCCTATGTCGACGACCAGACCCAGGAGGAGATCCGGCTCACTCGCGGCACCTTGACCGAAGCCGGCACAGAAAGTCCGTTCCGCAATAGGAGCGCCGACGAAAACCTCGATCTGTTCCGCCGCATGCGCTCGGGCGAGTTTCCAAACGGCGCGCGCGTGTTGCGGGCCAAGATCGACATGGGCTCGGGCAACATCAATCTGCGCGACCCGGTGATGTATCGCATCCTGCATGCCGTGCATCCGCGCACCGGTGCGGCGTGGACGATCTATCCGAGCTACGATTTCGCTCACGGCCAGTCGGACGCGATCGAGGGTGTCACGCATTCGATCTGCACGCTCGAATTCGAGGACCATCGGCCGCTCTATGACTGGTTCCTGGCGAACCTGCCGGTGCCGTCGCACCCGCATCAATACGAATTCGCCCGCCTCAATCTCACTTACACCGTGCTGTCGAAGCGCGTGCTCACTGAACTGGTGCGCGGTGGGCATGTCGGCGGCTGGGACGATCCGCGCATGCCGACGCTCGCCGGGCTTCGCCGCCGCGGCGTGCCGCCGGCGGCGATCCGCGACTTCGTCAAGCGCATCGGCGTCGCCAAAGCCAACAGCATCGTTGATGTTGGGATGCTGGAATTTTCCATCCGCGAACATCTCAACAAGAGCGCGCAGCGGCGCATGGCGGTGTTGCGGCCGCTCAAGGTGGTGCTGGAAAATTATCCGGAAGGGCCGAGCGAGGAGGTCGAGGCGGTCAATCACCCGGAAGACCAGACCGCCGGCGCGCGGCGCATCCGCTTCGGCCGGGAGCTTTTCATCGAGCGCGACGACTTTATGGAGAACCCGCCGAAGAAATTCTTTCGGCTGTCGCCGGGCACTGAGGTGCGGCTGCGCTACGCCTATTTCATCACCTGCCGTGAGGTGGTGAAAAATGCTGCCGGCGAGGTGACCGAACTGCGCTGCACCTACGATCCCGCCACCAAAGGCGGCAACGCGCCGGACGGCCGCAAGGTCAAGGCGACCATGCACTGGGTATCGGCTGCGGATTCCGTGCCGGCCGAGGTGCGGCTTTACAATCAGCTTTTCACCAAGCCCGATCCGAACGCGGCGGATTTCGCCGGCGACCTCAATCCGCAATCGCTTGAAGTCTTGAGCGACGCGCGGGTCGAGCCGCTCTTGGCGGCGGGTAATTCCGACGAACCGGTGCAGTTCGAGCGGCAAGGTTATTTCTGCCGCGATCCGGATTCAGCGCTGGGCCGGCTGGTGTTCAACCGCACCGTCGGTCTGCGCGACACCTGGGCGAAGGTGTCCGGCGGCGCCAGCTAAGCTCTGCATATCCGCTCATTCACGTGAAAAGCTGGGGCAAGACAAACCGCGCCGGCCACTTCACCCGCTCTTAAGTAGCATGACGCGCTTCAACGCGCGGACGCCAGGCGCGCGCTGGCGGACCAGGGCGGAGCGGAAAATCGCGCACCAGCCGGTGCGCGCGCGTGGCCGCAAGCCGAATTTGCCGTCCCGGCGCGAAGCACGAATGGGAGACCGTCAAATTCGACGCGCATCCGCGCGGTGTTGTCAGGTGACGTCGGCCCGCCACGGCCGGAGGATTGATGCTCAATACCGGCGAAACAGGCCGACGAGCTTGCCCTGGATGCGCACGCGGTTCGGCGGCAGGATACGCACCTCATAAGAGGTATTAGCCGGTTCGAGCGCGATCGACGCGCCACGCCGGCGGAAGCGTTTGAGCGTCGCCTCCTCGTCGTCGATCAGCGCGACGACGATATCGCCGGTGTCGGCGGCTTCGCTGCGCTTGAGCAGCGCGATGTCGCCGTCGAGAATGCCCGCCTCGATCATCGAATCGCCGCGCACTTCCAGCGCAAAATGCTCGCCCGTGCTCAACAGGTCGGGCGGGACATTGATAGTATGGCTCCGCGTTTGAATCGCTTCGATCGGCGTGCCGGCGGCGATACGGCCCATGACCGGCACGGCGACCGGGCGGCCGCCTTCGTCGTCGGCGGCGCTGCGCACGCGGCCAAGATTGCCCTCGATGACGCTCGGCGTGAAACCGCGGCTCCGGTTCGTGGCCATGCCGTGGGCCACCGACTCAGGAAGCTTGATGACCTCGATGGCGCGCGCCCGATTCGGCAGGCGGCGGATGAAGCCACGCTCCTCCAGCGCCGTGATCAGACGGTGAATTCCCGACTTCGACCGCAGATCGAGCGCATCTTTCATCTCGTCGAAGGAGGGCGGCACGCCCGCCTCCTTCAAACGCTCATGAATAAAACGCAGGAGTTCAGCTTGCTTGCGCGTGAGCATCGGCGCTTCCCCATTTGGTCACCAAGCGTACGAAACAAATCATGAACGGACACTATCCGTTCCATATGTGTTCCGCAACCATTTAATTTGAGGTGAAGAAAACAAGGGTTGCCCCAAACCGCCGCTTAACGCTCGAATTTAACGACTCAGCCCCAAAGCGAACGGTCCGGGTGCCGGGTTACCGGTGACGGTTTTAATTTCCCGCACTGTGCTCTGCGGGTAACGGCTTTTAAGTGCGCAAATGCGTTAGTGTGCGATTCAGTTGCGGGCATGGGCAGCCGGTCGTGATTTGGGGAGCCCCGTCGTGATAGGGAAAAGACCATGAAGCGGACGCTTTTGCTCTCTCTCGCCTTGCCGGTTTTGGTTGCCGGCTCTGATCTGGCGCTTGCGGCGGATCTGCCGCCGCCGCCGGGGCCGCAGGGATATTACAAAGCGTCGCCTCCGCCGGCCCCGCCGAGCTGGACCGGCTGCTACATCGCCGGCGGCGGCGGTTACGGCTTGGTGGCCAACAATCACTTTGGAGAGACCTTTCCGGCTCTGGCACCGGCGACGGCTGCCGTCGACAGCGGTGGTGAAGGCTGGATGGCGTTAGGCGGCGTAGGCTGCGATTATCAGTTTCACTTTTGGAACTGGGATGTCGTCGCCGGCGCGTTCGGCGATTACGACTGGCTGAATTACAACGGCACGGCATCTTACCCCGGGTTCGGTGCAGGTGCAGTCGGTAATCTCAGAGAGAGCTCGGCCTGGGCGGGCGGTTTGCGCGTCGGTGTGCTGGCGGCCCCTTGGGTGCTGGTTTACGGCAACGGCGGCTATACGGGGACGCACCTCAATTCGGTCGGCTTGAATGGGGCCATCACTGGGGCGCCGCTTGGGATTTCTCTGGGGTCGCAAAACCTCAATGGTTGGTTCCTCGGCGGCGGCACTGAATCAGATTTGAAGTTTATAGCGCCTGGCCTGTTCCTGCGCACCGAGTACCGCTTTTCGGAGTTCCAGACGTCAGACAATCAATTCATCACTGCGGCGGGCGCACCGACGGGCTTCGGCGTCCATTACTCGAACTATTACACGCAGGCGGTCTATACGGAGCTGGTGTATCGCTTCAACTTCAGCGGCGCGCATTGGTGACGGACTGATCTCCAACTTGAAATTTCTAAGGCCCGGGCTCAGCCGGGGCCTTTTTGTTCCCGCCGCTTGTGGCGTCGCTCGCGTCTAGCGCTCCAATAGGATGATGCGACACGGATTGCCGGCTTTAGCGGCCGCTTCAAAAGGCGCGCGGATGAGAAGGCAATCGGCCTTGGCGAGCGGTGCCATCATCGAGGAATCCTGGATCGGAAAGGGGACGGCGACCGGCCCTTGCGGGCTTTGGGTGAGCATCGCGCGCAGATAATCCGCGCGCTCGTCATTTTCTGGAAGATCGACGCCAAGCAGTGCCGTTTCGATCTTGTGATCGAGATCGGTGCGGCCGAGCAAACGGCGGATCAGCGGCACGAGCATCAGAAAGCCGCAGACAAAGGCCGATACCGGATTGCCCGGAACACCGAGCACCTGCATGCCGCCGAGCCGCCCATGCATCAGCGGGCGACCGGGTCGCAGAGCGAGACGCCAGAACGATAAATCCATGCCCTCGGCGACGAAGGCCTTCTGCACCAGGTCGTAGTCGCCGACCGAGGCGCCGCCGGACGTGAGCAGAATGTCGGCGCCGCGTTCGCGCGCGCGCCGCACGGCGGCGACGGTGTCGTCGAGCCGGTCGCCGACAATGCCAAAGTCTTCGACCTTCGCGCCCTCGGAACGCGCCAGCGCCGCAAGCGCAAAATTGTTGGACGATACGATCTGGCCGGCTTGTGGTTCGGTGCCGACCGGCACCAGTTCGTCGCCGGTCGCAAACAGCACGATTCTCGGCCGCCGATGCACCGGAACGAAGGGATGGTTCATGCCGGCCGCAAGCGCGAGGTCGCGCGCTGTGAGCCGGTGGCCGGCCGGGAGCAGCGTATCGCTGGCCGTGAAATCGAGGCCCTTGACGCGGATGTGGCGTCCGCGCGGCGAAGATTTTTCCACCCTCACGCGGTCGCCGTCGCGTTCGGTGTTTTCTTGAATCACCACCGTGTCGGCGCCGTCCGGCATCACGCCGCCGGTGAAGATGCGCGCGGCTTCGCCGGGTCCGATGCGGCGCGAAAGCGGGCTACCGGCGGCAGCCTCGCCAACGATCTTCAGTTCCACCGGGGCATTGGCGACGTCGGCCGCCCGCACGGCATATCCATCCATTGCGGATAGATCGGCCGGCGGCTGAGTGCGCCGTGCCTTGAGCGGGTAGTCGAGAACGAGGCCGACGGCGTCTTCGAGGGGCGTTTCTTCGACCGGCAGCGGCCGCGCGTGTTCGAGCACGTGCTTCAGCGCGTCTTCGACGGAAAGCAGTGACGCCACGCTTTACTCCTTCGCGCGATAATGGCCGCTGCGGCCGCCGCTCTTTTCGAGGAGATGGATGCCGTCGATGCGCATGCCGCGATCGACCGCCTTGACCATGTCATAGATGGTGAGGCAGGCGACCGCGACCGCGGTCAGCGCTTCCATCTCGACGCCGGTCGGTCCCGACACTTTCACGCTGGCCGTCACTACGATGCCGGGGAGCTTTGCGTCGGGCTTAAGCTCGACGGCGACCTGTGAAATGGCGAGCGGATGACACAGCGGGATCAATTCGTGTGTCCGCTTGGCCGCCATGATCCCGGCGATGCGTGCGGTACCGAGCACGTCGCCTTTCTTGGCGTTGCCGTTGCGCACGATGTCGAGCGTGGCGCGCGTCATAAGCACCCGCCCCTCGGCGCGCGCTTCCCGGCCGGTCGCGGGTTTCTCCGAGACGTCGACCATGCGGGCTTCGCCCGTGGCGGCGAGATGAGTGAGCTTTTTGCCGCGCGCCACGTGCCTTACCGGGCGGGTGCTAAGGCGCTCTGGCGGGCAAGAAGTGCCCGCGTCGCAGTAGCGACGTCGCTTTGGCGCATCAAGCTTTCGCCGACTAGGAAGGTCGAAATACCGGCTTTTGCCAATCGGGCGAGATCGTCGGGGACGAAGATGCCACTCTCGCCGACAGCGACACGGTCCGATGGAATAAGGCGCGCCAGCCGCTCCGACGTCGAAAGCGTCGTCTCGAAGGTTTTGAGGTTGCGGTTGTTGATGCCGATGAGCCGCGACCGGAGTTTAAGCGCGCGCCCAAGTTCCTCTTGGTCGTGGACTTCAACGAGCACGTCCATGCCGAGATCGATTGCCGCCGCTTCGAGCTCGGCAGCGCAGGCGTCATCGACGGCCGCCAGGACGATAAGGATGCAATCGGCTCCCGCCGCGCGCGCCTCCGTCACCTGATAAGGGTCGTACATAAAATCCTTACGCAGCACCGGCAGCGTACAAACGGCGCGCGCGGCCCGCAGATGATCGAGCGAGCCCTGGAAGGACGGCGTGTCGGTGAGCACCGATAGGCAAGTGGCGCCGCCATCCGCATAGGCTTTGGCCAGCGCCGGCGGATCGAATGTTTCGCGGATCAGCCCTTTCGACGGGCTCGCCTTCTTGATCTCGGCGATCAACGCGTAATCGCCGCCGGCCAGCCGCCGTTCGATCGCCGCCAAAAATCCGCGCGGCGCGGAGGCGGCCTTCGCCTCGCGTTCTAGCGCGCTTAGGGGGCGGGCGCGCTTCGCCGCGGCGATTTCTTCGCGCTTGTAAGCGGCGATTTCAGCGAGGATGTCAGACATTGTTGGAAACCGCGATCAGGCGATCGAGCCGCCCTTCGGCTTCGCCGGAATCGACCGAATGAGCGGCGGCATGGAGCCCATCTTTGAGATCTTTGGCCTTGCCGGCGACCACTAGCGCCGCCGCGGCGTTGACGAGAGCCACGTCGCGGAAGGCGGAAGCTTTGCCTTTGAGCACGCCCCACACGGCTTCGGCGTTGGTTGCCGCATCCCCGCCGCGCAGGGCCTCAGGTTTGACCTTGCGCAAGCCCAGCTCCTCGGGCGCAATCTCGAAGGTTTTGATGTGGCCGTCTTCGAGCGCGGCGACGCTGGTCGGCCCGGATGTGGTGATTTCGTCAAGCCCGTCGGAGCCGTGCACCACCCAGACCTTTTCCGCGCCAAGGTTTTTCAACACCTGCGCCAGCGGCTTGGTCCATTGCTTGGAAAATACGCCGATCATTTGCCGGCGCACGCCGGCAGGATTCGACAGCGGGCCGAGCAGGTTGAAGATCGTGCGCGTGCCGAGCTCGACGCGCGTGGCGGCAACGTTTTTCATCGCCGGATGATGCGCCGGCGCGAACATGAAACCGATGCCGGCTTCGGCTATACAGCGCGCGATCGCGTCGGGCGCCAGATTGATGTTGACGCCGAGCGCCGTGAGCACGTCGGCGGCGCCCGAGCGCGACGACAAGGCGCGATTGCCGTGTTTGGCCACTGGCACGCCCGCGCCGGCGACGATCAGCGCCGCGCAGGTGGAAATATTGAACGAGCCGGAAGCGTCGCCACCGGTGCCGACCACGTCGATCGCGTCCGGTGGCGCGGCGACACGCAGCATTTTGGCGCGCATCACCGAAACTGCGCCGGTGATCTCGTCGACGGTTTCGCCACGCACCCGCAGCGCCATCAATAATGCGCCCATCTGCGACGGCGTGGCTTCGCCCGACATCATCTGCTCGAAGGCGCCTGCGGATTCCTCGCGGCTGAGCGCCGCGCCGGTTGCGGTTTTGGCGATCAGGCCCTTGAACGCGTCGGTCACGTTCCAACTCGCAGTTCGCTGTGCGCCGGCGACGTGTGCGGGGCAGCTCGGCCACTGCGTCCGTGCGCGGCATTGAAAGAGGCGGCAAGGTCAAGAAAGTTTCTCAGCATCAGATGGCCGTGTTCGGAGGCGATGCTTTCGGGATGGAATTGTACGCCATGAACCGGCAAATGCCGATGCATCAGCCCCATGATCAGGCCATCCTCGCTGTCGGCAGTCACGATGAGATCGCCGGGCAGGCTCGCGCGGTCGACCACCAGCGAATGATAGCGCGTCGCCGCAAAAGGCGCGTTGATGCCGCGGAAAATGCCGGTGCCGTGGTGGCGGATGAGTGAAAGCTTACCGTGCACCGGGGCCGGTGCGCGCACAACCTTGCCGCCGAAGGCGTCGCCGATCGCCTGGTGGCCGAGACACACGCCGAGGATCGGAATGGCCGAGGCAGCCGCCGCGATCAGATCGAGGCAGATACCGGCTTCCCTGGGCGTACAGGGACCGGGCGACAGCACGATCGCGTCGGGATCGGCGGCGATCACCGCTCCGGTCGTGATCTTGTCGTTGCGGTACACGCGCACATCGGCCCCCAGCTCACCCAGATAGTGAACCAGGTTGAAGGTAAAGCTGTCATAATTGTCGACGAGGATGATCATGGGCGCCGGCGCGGCTATGCTCCGTTGCCGGCTCTTACCGCAAAACGCGCCCTGGTGAAATGGACGCCGGCCGCGCGCCGCGGCCGGTCGGAGACGTTGATGCCGCTAGCGCGGCAGCGGGCTTAACCGGTCAGCCGTGACCACGCGCACTTCGCTGACCTGGCCAAACGAATTACGAGTATCGCGCAAGCACCCTGCTTCGAAATACGGCCAAGCGCTTTGCGAACAATCGCGCGCCAGCGGGCGGGTGTCGGCCCGGTCGGCTTTGACGCCCGGCACCGATCCCCGGGCTTCGACTTGCTCGGAGATGCTCAGCGCCGCAACGAACGCGCTGGCGACAATCGCCGCAGCGATAATGGCATAGATGGCTCTCTGCATGACCCCGACCCCTGTCCGTTCTGGCGCTCGACCCTGGCGTCGGGTCGCTCGTTCTCTCTGTGGTTAAATATGCATTAACGGGTCATGGGGTTCCTTGATGGACATCACAATTTTGCGGCTTTCTTTAAGCTATTGAAAATAAAAAACAAATATTTGCCCGTGGGATTATTCGGTTGTTGGCCGGGCCGGTATGACGATCTTGCCGTCGTGGCGGGCGCGGGCTAGACCCGCGGCATGCCGCGCACCGCGCTTTTCGCCGGGTCGTTCGACCCGATTACCAACGGCCATGTCGACGTGGTGCGCAGCGCCGTGCGGCTCGCCGACCGGCTGGTGCTGGCGATCGGCATCCATCCCGGTAAGGCGGCGCTGTTCTCCACGGGTGAGCGGCTCGCCATGCTGGAAGAGATTTGCCAGCCGCTCGGAAGCGAGACCGGCTGCGAAATCATCTGCACCACCTTCGGCGATCTGGTGGTGTCCGCGGCGCAGCGGGAAAGGGCCGGCATATTGATCCGCGGGGTCCGCGACGCCGCCGACTTCGACTACGAGATGCAGATGGCCGGCATGAATGCGGTCATGGTGCCAAGCGTGCAGACGGTGTTTTTGCCGGCGTCACCCGAAGTTCGCCCGATCACCGCCACCTTGGTGCGGCAGATTGCCAGCATGGGCGGCGACGTCTCGGCCTTCGTGCCGGCGCAGGTCGCCCTTCGCTTGAAAAAGAAATTCGCCAAATCCTAGAAGCAAGTCTCAGAAACAAGCCTCAGAACAATTCGTGGAAGTCTCGGAAAATCCGAGCAATTCTCATCCGGGAGATGACATGATCCGCTGCTTTGTCGTGTTTTTGACGTTGTTCTTCGCCGCGCCGGCTTTCAGCCAGGGGCTGAGTAATCCCGCGGCGCTCAAGGAGCAGGCGCCGGCGGTCTACCGCGTCGACTTCGATACCAGCAAAGGGCCGTTCGTCGTCGAAGTGCGCCGCGATTGGGCGCCGCTCGGCGCCGATCGCTTCTACAATCTGGTCAAGAACGGCTTCTTCGACGACGCCCGGTTCTTTCGGGTGGTCGAAGGCTTCATGGTGCAGTTTGGCGTCAACGGCGATCCGCGAATTTCGGCGGTGTGGCGCCAAGCGCGCATTGCCGACGATCCGGTGCGGATCAGCAACAAGCGCAGCTTCATAACCTTCGCGACCGCTGGGCCGAACACCCGCACGACCCAAGTGTTCATCAATTTCAGCGACAACCACAATCTCGACGCTCAAGGTTTTGCGCCTTTCGGCCAGGTCGTCTCCGGCATGAATGTCGTTGACTCGCTGTACAACGGCTATGGCGAAGGGGCTCCGGGCGGGCGCGGACCGGACCAGAGCCGCCTCCAGGCCGAGGGCAACGCCTACCTGGCGAGCGGATTTGCTAATCTCGACTACATCAAGAAAGCAACGATCGAAAAATGATCTAGTGTCCCGATTCCGAGGTTCGCCAGATTTGCCGGCGTCTCCCATGCGAACTTCGGAATCGAAAGGACACGAGCAAATTTATGATTCTAGTGTGGGTTTTGGATTTGAAGTTCCTAGCTAAACATGCGGCTTATTCTTAGGAACTTTAAATCCAACACACTAGCTCGCGGCGATGCCGCGTCGAGCCGCAAGAGGAGGACAACAAATGGCTGAGCAACTGCCCGCAGGCGTCGATCCGGACAATGCGCTGATCCTCGATACCACGCCCGGGCGCATCGTTATCAAGCTGTTCGAGGACGTAGCGCCCAAACACGCCGAGCGTATGAAGCTTCTGGCGCGCGAAGGCTTTTATGACAATGTACCGTTCCACCGCGTGATCGACGGCTTCATGGCGCAGACCGGCGACGGCGAAAACGGCGACGGCACCGGCGGCTCGGAGCATCCGGACCTGCGCTCGGAATTTTCGAAAGTGCCGTTCGAACGCGGCAAAGTCGGCATGGCGCGGACCAGCAACCCTCACTCCGCGAACAGCCAGTTCTTCATCATGTTCGATGAGGGTTCCTTCCTCAACGGCCAATACACCGTCGTGGGCGAGGTGGTTGACGGCATGGACGTAGTCGACAAGCTCAAGCGCGGCGAGCCGCCGTCCAAACCCGACCGCATCATCAAGATGACGGTGGCGGCCGACGCCTAGGCCATAACGCCGGCGGCGCCGGATCGCCGCGCGCCGACACGGCGACTCATGCGCACGGACCTGTTCGATTTCGAGCTGCCGGCCGACCGCATTGCGTTACGGCCAGCCTCGCCGCGCGACACCGCGCGGCTTTTGGTCGTCCGCCCCGGCACGACGCCCGCATATCAAGACCGCACCATGCGCGACTTGCCGGATCTGTTGCGTGCGGGCGACGTGCTGGTGGTCAACGACACCAAGGTCATTGCGGCGCAATTGTTCGGCCGCCGCATCGGCCGCGGCGATCGCGAGCCGGCGATTTCTGCAACGCTGATCAAGCGGCTCGACGGCTCGCGCTGGCGCGCGTTGGTCAAGCCGGGCAAACGCCTTGCCGTCGGCGACGTGGTGCGCTTCGGCAGCGAAGGCAAAGTCTGCCTCCTCGATCAGCTTGACGCCACGGTCGAAGCCAAAGCGGAAAGCGGCGAAGTCACCTTGGCCTTCGCGTTTCACGGCGCGGTCCTGGATCAGGCTCTGGCCGAACGCGGCGACATGCCGCTGCCGCCCTATATCGCTGCGCGCCGCGCCACCGACGAACAGGACCGAAGCGACTACCAGACCATGTTCGCGCGCGAAGAAGGCTCGATTGCTGCGCCGACCGCCGGCTTGCATTTTACGGATACATTGGTCCAGGCGCTGCAGGCGCGCGGCGTCGCGCTTTGCCGGGTCACGCTTCACGTCGGCCCGGGCACCTTTCTGCCGGTCAAGGCCGAAGACACCGCGGGACACGAGATGCAGCCCGAATGGGGCCATGTGAGTGGCGAGACGGCGGCGGCGCTGAATGCGGCGCGCCGAACGGGCGGGCGCATCGTCGCCGTCGGCTCGACGGCACTGCGGCTTTTGGAGAGGGCTGCGGCCCCGGATGGAACGCTGGCCGAGTTTTCCGGCGAGACGTCGTTGTTCATTACGCCGGGTTATCGTTTCAGCGCCATCGACGCGATGCTGACTAATTTTCATCTACCGCGCTCGACCTTGTTCATGCTGGTGTGCGCGTTGTGCGGACTAGAGGTCATGCAGCGCGCTTATGCGCATGCGATCGAGGAAGGCTACCGGTTCTATTCCTACGGCGACGCCTGTTTATTATTTCGCTGACTGTAAAACCATGAACGACAAGTTCTCCTTCCGCCTCATCGCGGCCGATGGCGCCGCGCGCAGCGGCGAAATCGCGACCGCGCACGGCCTTGTCCATACCCCGGCCTTCATGCCGGTCGGGACGCAAGCCGCGATCAAGGGCGTGCATCACGACGATGTACGCGCCTCGGGCGCCGAGATATTGCTCGGCAACACCTATCATCTGATGCTGCGCCCCTCGGCCGAGCGCATTGCCGTGCTCGGCGGCTTGCACGCCTTTATGCGCTGGCCTTATCCGATCCTCACCGATTCCGGCGGCTTTCAGGTCATGTCGCTGTCGCCGCTGCGCAAAATCAGCGAGGACGGCGTCACCTTCCGCTCGCACCTCGACGGCGCGACGCTCGAACTGACGCCGGAGCGCGCCATGGAGGTGCAAATCCTGCTCGGTTCGGACATCGCCATGCAGCTTGACGAATGCGTGCGCTTGCCGGCCGACCGCGCTGAGATCGAACGCGCCATGGCGCTGTCGCTGCGTTGGGCCGAGCGCTGCAAGCGTGCCTTTGAGCGCGCCGCCGACGGCCGCGCGCTGTTTGGCATCGTGCAGGGCGGCGATGACGTGGAACTGCGGAATGAGAGCGCGCGCGCGCTCACCGATATCGGCTTTCCCGGCTACGCCATCGGCGGACTGGCGGTCGGCGAGCCGCAGGAGGTCATGCTCGGCATCGTCGCGGAGACCGCGCCGGCGCTACCGGCCGACAAGCCGCGTTATCTGATGGGGGTCGGCACGCCCGACGACCTCTTGGAAGCGACCGCGCGCGGCATCGACATGTTCGACTGCGTGATGCCGACCCGCAACGGCCGTCACGGGCTTGCCTTCACGCGCTTCGGCCCGATCAACATCAAGAATGCGGACCACGCCGACGATCCGCGGCCGCTGGACGCCGAAAGCCGCTGTCCGGCGGCGCGCGATTTCTCCCGCGCCTATCTGCATCATTTGTTCCGCAGCGGCGAAGCGCTCGGCGGCACGCTCTTGTCGCAGGTCAATCTCTATTACTATCAGGATCTGATGGCGGGAGCGCGCGCGGCCATCGCTGTGGGCTGCTATGCCGATTATGTGGCCGCGACCAAAGAGCAGTGGGCGGCTAAGCGCGACCGGCGCTAAGCGGAATCGTAAGGGGTCAAGAAAAAAGAACCCGCCGACCGCATGGTACGCAGGGTCGGCGGGTCACGTCACACTCGCGCCTTCACCAACGCAACCAGCCGGCGCGATCACATACCGCGAGCAAACGGCCGCGGGTCAAACCTCACGGCGGCGTTCCGCGCAGGTGCGGCGGCAATGCGCGGGGAGGGGCGGCTCGCGATATTAACTCGACGGAATGCAAACACAAAACCGCGGATACAAACTGACAAACCTAGAACGGCCGTAACGGGATCGCTGTCACAAACTCATGCGCACAATCGTCGCATGACCAGAAGTGATTGATGTGACCTTGCGCATTGAAAGCGGATTCCTCGGCGATCAGAAGCAAACGGCCGCAACGGGGGCATTTGGGACGCCGAAAATCGTGAATGGCAGGCTTGGAGATATTGCAGGCCAATTGGATGCTCATCGTCGCTTCTCCTCGACGCTTCCCGCACGCACCCCACTTGTCCCGATGTGGCTTTATGGTGAGCGGACTCTGTGGCGCCGCTGCGACGCCAATATGAAACTCTCGTGGCCGGTTGTGCAACGCACCATTGCTGGAAACGATCGGCTTTGCGTCAAAACTGCGCATATCGCACAGGCGCTGCAGTTTAAGGATAGATCGTTCGGCGATGCCGCCTTACCGCTTCGATAGTGGTGGAGGATCGCATGTCGACAAGCCTCAGCGCCGGCGCCGCGAAACACGCCGTGGTAGTCGGGGCCGGCATTGCCGGCTTGACCGCCGGTTATGACCTCAAAAAGGCGGGGTATCGTGTCACTGTTGTGGAAGCGAAGGACATTCCCGGCGGCCGCATGGCCGAGAAGATGGAAGGCTCCTTCATGAAATACACCGGCGCGACCGGACTGTTCCGTTTCTACGCCGATATGTGGGACGTCATCGCCGAGCTCGGTCTGAGCGAACGGCTCATGCCGTATCCAAAAATGGGCAGCGGCATCGCCAACAATACGGAAGAGACCTACGATCTCGACTTCAACCAGACCATCGGCATGCTCAAGCACCCGGCACTGAGCGTCGGCTCGCGATTGCGGCTCGCATCCCTGATCCCCGATTTCGTCCGCGCGCGCCGCCTCGTCAACCCGTGCCTCATTCACACAGCCGCGGACTTCGACGACGAAAGCATGGCCGAATATCTCACCCGCAAGGTCGGCGCCGATTTCCTGGAGAATGTGGTCGCCGTCGTCATCGCAACTTATGGGCCTGGAATGTCGAGCAAGCCTCGAAGGCCTATTTCCTGATGATTTATCCGCATGTCCGCAACCGGGCATCCTACACCTTTACGACCGGGTTCGGCACGCTGACCCGCGCCTTGGCCGATAAGCTCGAAGTGCATTTCAATACGCGCGTCGTCTCGATCGAGCTCGGCGACGATTGCGCCGGCCGCAACGTGATTGTCGACGGCCCGCAAGGACGGCAGAAGCTCGCCGCCGACATTGTCGTGTGTGCGCTGCCGGGTAACGCGGTCTCCGGCGTCGTCGTCGATCAGACGCCGTGGGAGAAAAGCTTCTTTGCCGACGTACCTTATGCCCAATACGCCATGGTCGCCTATGTGCTCAAGAATAAGCCGGCGACGGAATTTGATATTCGCACGTTCCACACCCGCCGGCATCAGACGCCGATTTCGTTCATAAAAACTTTCCCCGGTTCGGAGCGCTTAGGCGATCCGCCGCGGCTTTGGCTTGTGCTCGCCCCCGACCGCCAGCGCCACTACCTCGACCAGGACGGCTCCAATCTCGACCGCGTCGCGCGTTATTGGGCCAAGCAAATCTATCCTTCGCTGGAGCAGGACCTAAAAGAAGTTCACGAAATGCACGCCACCTACATCATCGCGAGCTTCCCGCCCGGCCAAGCGCGCAAGGTGCGTAGCTTCTTGTCGGTGCAGGAGGCCGGTCCGAAAAACATTTATTATGTCGGCGATTATCTCGGCAACGCGACGACCGGCGGCGCATTGGCGATCAGGCGGCGCACCGCGCGCAAAATCGTCGAGCACTGGCTGCGTTAAGACAGCGCGCGCCGCAACGCCCGTTGCAGGGTGGCGGACGGGAGTTCGCCAAAGGCCAGACCGGCAAAACGGCCGAACTGCAGAAATCCGACCTCGGCGGCGGCGCGGCTGACGGTGAGGCCCGGCTCGGCTTCCTGCAGGCGGCGGCGCGCGGCGTCAAGGCGCATGACGGTCAGGCGGCGCATCGGCGTTGTCGAACGGAAGCGGCGAAAGCCGGCGTGCAGGGCACGCCGGCTGACACCCGCGCCATTTGCGAGATCCGCGACCGTAAGCGCAACCGGCATCTCTTCGCGCATTGGCCGTTCCGCTTGCAGGACGTAATAGGGAGCCGCGCCCCGGTGATCGCGCAGGACGTCGAGGTAGTTGTGCGGCTGAGTGACGAGGAGCGCGGACAGTAGCAGGTCCTCAAGCTTGGCGCTGAGCGGATCGCGCGAAAACACGCCGCCTGAGTCCACCGACCGTACTGCGAAATCGAGGAGCCACCGCCACTCCCGCGCAGCGGGATTTTCTAGATCGAAAGCGGTTGCAAATCGCAAAGCCGTCGGCTTGCTGCCAAGCTCCGCGAGCCGAGTCTCGATCGCGTCGCGCGGGATTTGCACCATCAGCTGCGTGCAATTGTCGGACCAGCGCAGCCGCAGCTTTTCACGCGGCGAAAGGACCGCCGCCATGGTGCCGGCGCAGCGCACACGGTCTTGCCCGTGGCTGATATCGACCGAGCCATGAATTGGAATCTGCACCAGATAGAATTGTTCGAGCGCACCCGGCCAGACGTCGACCGCCGGGCCGATGCGCATCAAATTGAGCGAAATCCGCTCGAGGTTGGCTCGGCAGATGATGCCTGAAACCGGCACATCGGACAGGCGCCGCAAGCGATGCGGTTTAAGCACGGCGTTGAGCCGGTGATGCATGCCTCGAAATTGTTGGATTTGAAATGACAAAACGCGGCGAGGGGAAGGGCTGCGGACATAACCTTGACGCCTGCAGGCGGTGACCTGCAGCATCCTCGCATTCTAACGAAGCAGCAACAAGTCGCGCGGCCTCAATCCCCGCCGCGCGGCGCGCGTCCGCCGCCTACTCCGCCGCCTGCGCCAGCACGTGCTGACGGAATTTCGGCATTACGTCTTCGGCGAGGAGCTGCATCGATTGCCGCTCCCAAGCCTCGTTCGGGCCGAGCCAATCCAGTCCGGTCATGAGCAACGTCCCGAATGGTCCGACCTCTTCGCGGAAGGCAACGAGCTTATCGAGCATGGTTTGGGGCGAGCCATAGAGGGTGCAGCCCTCGGTGATGGCTTCGACCGTCGCCTCTCCGTCCGCCATGTTGGGGTCGGGCTTCAACAGCGAGAGCAGTCCGACGCCCGAGAGCGCGGCGCGGATATAGGTGAAGAAATACCGGTTGGACCCGCCGTCGCCGAAAACCCGGTCGGCGGCTTGTGCGTCGGTCGGCGCCACCATGACGTTGCGCGACACGCGCCAGTTTTCGCCCGAGGGCTTTTTGCCGGCATCGGCATGCGCTTTGGCGTAGATCGCCCAGTGCGACGCCACCGAATATGTCGGAATGATATTCGCCGAGATGATGCCCCAGCCCTGCAAAGCGGCCGTGCGCGCCGACGCTGAATTGGGACTTGCCAGCGACAGCGTCACCAGCGGTCCGCCCTTTTGATAGGGTTTCGGCATGTAACCGATGCCGAGATCGGCGATCACGTTGTTTTTGAGATTCACTTTCCAGAATTCACCGTCGATTTCGTAAGGCGGATCCTGCGACCAGATGCGCTGCATGAGCTTGACCGCTTCCACGACCTTGCGGTTGCGCACGGCGGGGTCGGTGTGGCCGAATAGCTCGAAGTCCGACAATAATCCTCCCGGCCCGACGCCGAGCATGAAGCGGCCCCGGCTCATGTGATCGAACTGGGCGACTTCGGCGGCGACGACGACAGGATCGTGATTAGGAATGCAGATGACGCCGGTGCCGAAGCGCAGATTCTTGGTGCGTGGCACGAGCCCGGCCATGAACATCAGCGGCGAGGGGATCGGCTCGCTGGTCGCCGAAAAATGCTCACCAAGCCAGAGTTCCTCAAAGCCGAGCCGGTCGGCAAGGAGCGACTTCTCCGTGTCTTCGGCGAGCGTGTCGGTGAACGAGCGTGCCGGCGGATGCACCGGCATCATGAAAAATCCAAGACGCATAAGCCCCCCTAAAATCCATTGCGCCTGCACGTATGAGATGTGCCAACTCACACGCGCGCCGCTTCTTGATTACATTGTGCCGCTGGCGCAATCTGCCGTCAAAGGGAGGAATTACGCATGAGCCTTGCAGAAGTGCGCCCCACGGCTGTGGAGAATATTCCGAGCGCGGACGAATTGGTTGCGCGGGCCCGCAAGCTGGCGCCGAAACTGCGCGAGCGCGCACTCAAGGCCGAGCACGACCGTCACATACCGCGCGAGTCGGTCGATGAATACCTGGACGCCGGCTTGATTCACACCTTGCAGCCGAAACGTTGGGGCGGTTACGAGCATGACCACGAAGTCGCCTTCGATATCGCCATCGAGCTTGGCAAATCGACGTGCGGCTCTTCCGCCTGGTGCCTTAATTACCTCGCCGACCATGCCTGCATGCTGGCGCTGTTTCCCGAAGAGGCGCAGCACGACATCTGGAGCGAGAACCCCTCTGCCTGCATCGCCACGTCGGCGGCGCCGACCGGGACCATCACCGTGGTGCCGGGCGGCTATCGCCTCAACGGCCGTTGGGCGTGGTGCTCCGGGCTCCGTCATTCCGATTGGATCATGGTTGGCGGGCTTGCTTTCCGCGCTGGCGAGGATCATCCCGACATGCGCCTTTACCTCGTGCCGGTATCGCAGTTGAAAATGGACGACACCTGGTATTGCGCCGGCCTGCGCGCGTCAGGCTCGATCACGGCCGTCATCGACGACGTGTTCGTGCCCGAGCATCGCAGCGTGTCGTTTCAAACTCTGCGCGACGCCAACGCGCCGGGCTCCAAGGTCAACACCAATCCGATCTACCGCACCCCGTTTATCGCGGTGCATTCCTATGCGCTGCTCGGACCGGCGCTCGGCGTCGCGCGCGGCGGCTATGCGGATTTCACCTCCTGGACGCGCGAGCGCTATCTGACTTACACGCAGCTCGCCATCGCCCAGCACGTGCCGGTGCAGCTAAAAGTCGCCGAAATCGCCGCGCAGATCGACGCCGCCGAGCTCCTGGCGCGGCGTGCGCTGGCGACGGCGCGCAAGGATTACAGCGGCATGACGATGGAGACGCGCACGCTGTTGCGCCGCGATTTCACCTACGCCATGCGCATGCTGCGCGACGCCATGGACTCTCTGATCAAGATCGCCGGCTCGAGCGGGCTCATGGAAAACAACACAGCGCAGCGCTGCTGGCGCGACGTGCACGCGATTTCCTCGCATGTGGTGATGAACTGGGACGTGCCGGCGGAGAATTTCGGCCGCGCCGAATTCGGCCTGCCGCTCAATCCGGCCTATCCGATGTTCTGAAAAATAATCACGCCGGCCGGTTGTGGCCGACGGTTTTCAAATACTGCAGCGTCTCGTCCAGCGACACGACGTCGGCGTATTTGGCGTTGAGGTCGAACAGGCTCTGCTCGTGCGCCGCCGCCGAGCGGTCGCCGACCGCTTCGCGCACCACCATGGGGCGAAAGCCGTTCTGGACCGCGTCGACCGCGGTGGCCCGCACGCAGCCCGACGTGGTGCAGCCGGTGATGATCAGCGTATCGACGCGGCGGCTGTTTAGCCGCGGCACGAGATCGGTGCCGAAAAAGCACGACGCGTATTTTTTCACCAGCAGCACGTCGTTGCCCGCCATCGGCAGCCGCGGATCGACCTTGACGGCCTCGGTGCCGGCGGCAAGCGTCGTGGAGCCTTTCATCTTCAGGCCCCAGATGCCGGCGTCTTTGGCCTCGGCCTCTTCGTAGATCACGGTCGAGAAAATCACCGGAATATCGCGCGCATGCGCCGCATCGATCAGCGGCTTTTGCGCCTCGATCTGGCCCTCAAGCGGGGCGCCGAGCGGCATGGTCGGATCGGTAAAACCCTTGACCATGTCGATGACGATCAGCGCCGGCCGCTCGCCGAAGCCGATCTTGATGCCGAAACCGCGCTGCCGGAAGAATTCTTCGTCGTCCCTGCCGCTCGTCATGCGTGCACTCCCATGTCGCGATCGACCGCGCCGCTCTTCACCCGCGCCCCCTTTATATGCGAACACTCGCGCGCTGAGAAATGGGGAGGCAAACGTGACGAAACGATTTACCGGCAAGACCGCGGTGATTTCCGGCGCGGCTTCGGGGATAGGTCAAGCGACGGCGATACGGCTTGCGGGCGAGGGGGCGCGGATCGTCGTTGCCGACCGCGCCAAAGCTCAAGACACGGTGCGGCAGATCGAAGGCGGTGGCGGACAGGCCATTGTGATCGAGTGCGATGTCAGCAATCCCGCGAGCGTCGCGTCCCTGAAGGCCGAGGTCGAGAAGGACGGCGAGCATTGCGACATTCTCGTCAACAATGCCGGCATCTATCCGATGCAGGCTTTCGACGACATCAGATTCGAGGATTGGCGCCGGGTTCTGTCGGTCAATCTCGATTCCATGTTCCTGATGAGCAAGGCGTTCATCGGCGGCATGCGGCAGCGGCGTTGGGGCCGGATCGTCAACATTGCGTCGGATACGGTCAGCCTGCTGGTGCCGAACCTCGTCCACTACATCAGCAGCAAGGCCGGCGTGATCGGCTTCACGCGCTCGGTGGCCACCGAGTTCGGCGAGCACGGCGTTACCGTCAACGCCATCGCGCCGGGCCTAACACGCACGCCGGGTACGCTGGCGGATAAGGAGATTCCGGGAGGCCTGTCCAAAGATGCGCTGTTCGACATGATGGCCCACATGCAATCGATCAAACGCACCGAGGAGGCGACCGACCTGGTGGGCGCGATCGCGTTTCTCGCCAGCGACGATGCCGCGTTCATCACCGGGCAGACGCTTTACGTCAACGGCGGGCTCACCCGCTCGACGTAGATGCTGCGCGGCAGCGAGGCAGGGACCGGCGATGATGCTTCGACGGATCGTTATCGGCGCGGTGCTGTTGGTGAGCATCGCCGCCGCCTCCGCTCAATCTGATGCGACTGCTCCATACGAACGCGCCCTCAATGGCTTTAGGGCGATTTTGCACGAGCGGCGCGCGCAGATCGCTTCACATCTGCGGCTGCCGGATCTGCCCGGGCAAGCGCTTTATCGGGCCCGCATTGACATGATGAGCACTTATAAAGACCTGACCGACGCTACGCCGGGGCGGATCGGACGGCCGAACAAGTTTGGCATTCCGCCGGCTTATTTCGATGCCGACAATGAGCCGCTGCTCGATGAGTATCTCGTGCTCTTCAAGGTCATGCAGGCGCCGCCAGCGAACGCGCAATTTTCGGACACGCCGTTTGAAGACGTGGTCGCGCTCGGAACCGCCATCGCGCGGGCCAAGGGCCTTGACGGTGCCGACGCCGATATCGCCGGCCGCGTCAGCCTCGGCATTTTCTTTGCCGAGACCCATGGGAACCAGAATTTGGGGAATGCGCGTTCCAATACCTACAAAGGCAGTTTCCAAACCGGCGTTGCCGAAGATCAAAACGGGCAGAAAAAGTGGCTGGCGATGAAAAAAACAATCGCCGCTTTCGCTCCTGCGCTGATTGCTCGCGATGGGGCCGAAGAGGCGCGGGCGGGCGAACTCGACCGCCGCTTCAATCACTGGACCGCCGTCCGCGACGGCCTCATGAACGCGCATGCGGAGCTTTTTCTGCAAATACCGGCCATCGTGAAAGCGTTGCCTGATCCGGTCGATCAGATGAAAGTCTTCGAGCTCGTGCAAATCGTGCCCAGCCCGACCAGGTCGGCGCTCAAATCCGGGGAGCTTGCCGGCTACCGGATCGCCGATCCGACCGTCATGGGCTATTTGCGCAACAACAGCATCTTCACCTTCGGGCACGCGGATCGGGCAAAGACGTCCGCAAGCTTCCGGGAAATCCTCGATGCGATGTGGCTCTTCAACGATAAATTCCAACACGCCGCAGCCAAGTTCGATGAAATCAGGGCGCGGCGGTAGTGCGCCCCTCGGCGCTGCTTGCGAGCTGTCGCGGGCGGCGCAGCCCCCTACCGTCAATTCCAGCGCCAGACGCCGTAAGCGTGGCCGTTCGCCATCTGCGGGGCGATGTAGTTCGGCTTGCGGTTGCCTATGGCGCCGAGCATGGCGATCCAGTTGAGCAGTTCGCCGCCGACATTGCCCGCTTTGAGCAGCTGATGTTCGGTGGACTCGGCGATCAGCTTGTCGATCTTTTGCTCTTCCATGAGTTTGATGACGCGCCAGGCCCAATCCGGATC
>CAYWNY010000040.1:0-23857 GCA_964459765.1 uncultured Hyphomicrobiales bacterium
CCGCGCCTGCCGGCCGCTGATCGCGCGCGAAGGCTTAGGGACAACACTGATCGAGCCGGCGCTCGCGCTTCTCGCCGCGCGCGGCGCGGCCATACGCATGGAGCATCAGTTACGCGCCATGCGTCTCCTCGACGATCATGTCGAGGAGCTGGACTTCGGCGGAGAGACGATCGCGCTTGCCGCCGACGATCGCGTCGTACTCGCGGTGCCGCCTTATATCGCCGCTTCATTGGTGCGCGGGCTTACGGTGCCGACCGAGTTCCGCGCCATCGTCAATGCGCATTACCGCATCGAGCCGCCGGCGAACCAACCGCTGATCCTCGGCGTGCTCAACGGCCACGTACAGTGGCTGTTCGCGTTTCCCGGCCGGCTTTCCGTGACCATCAGTGCCGGCGACCGGCTGATCGACGCGCCGCGCGAAGAATTGACCAAGACGATTTGGGGCGAGGTCGCGCGCTTGACCGGATTGCCGGAAGCGCTCCCGCCGTGGCAAATCGTGCGCGAGCGGCGCGCCACTTTCGCGGCGACGCCGGCGCAGGACGCCAAACGTCCCGGCGCGGTGACGCGCTGGCGCAATCTCGTGCTTGCCGGCGATTGGACAGATACCGGCCTGCCCGCTACCATTGAAGGCGCGATCCGATCCGGTAACCGCGCTGCCGAACTTATCGCCAAGTGAATTTGGCTCAGTGATCTTGGCCAAGTGATCATGCTCGACAAAATTCTCGAACAATCCGGCCGAGCCACCGCGCCCGTTCGTCCGCTCGACGAACTCGAACTAAACATCGACAAAGCGACGCGAGCGCTGCTCGACGGGCAGCGCCCTGACGGCCATTGGGTGTTCGAGCTTGAAGCCGACGCCACCATCCCCGCCGAATATGTGCTGCTGCGCCATTATCTCGGCGAGCCGGTGGACGCCGAGCAGGAAAGAAAGATCGCGGTGTATCTGCGCCGCATTCAGGGCGCCCATGGTGGCTGGCCGCTGTTTCGCGACGGCGACGTCGACATCAGCGCGACGGTGAAGGCGTATTTCGCGCTGAAGATGATCGGCGATTCCATCGACGCCGATCACATGCGGCGCGCCCGCGAGGCGGTGCTTGCCCGCGGCGGCGCTGAACGGGCCAACGTGTTCACCCGCATCATGCTGGCGCTGTTCGGTTTCATTCCGTGGCACGCGGTGCCGGTGATCCCGGTCGAAGTGATGCTGCTGCCGAGATGGTTTCCGTTCCACCTCGACAAAATCTCCTATTGGAGCCGCACCGTCATCGTGCCGCTCCTGGTGCTGATGGTGAAGAAGCCGCGGGCGCGCAACGCCAAGGGCGTGCGCATCGACGAGCTTTTCGTCGGTCCGCCGGCGAGCATCGGCCCGACGCCCAAGGCGCCGCAACAGAAGGCGTCGTGGTTCTGGGTGTTCCGCGGCATCGACAATGTGTTGCGCGCGACGGAACCGTTCTTTCCGCAAGCCAAGCGGCAACAGGCCATCGATGCCGCGGTAGCCTGGGTCGGCGAGCGATTGAACGGCGAGGACGGACTTGGCGCGATCTTTCCGGCCATGGCCAACAGCGTGATGATGTACGAAGCGCTCGGCTATCCGGAGGATCATCCGCAGCGCGCGATTGCGCGCCTGTCGATCGAGAAGCTTCTGGTCGTGCATGAGCACGAGGCTTATTGCCAGCCCTGCGTGTCGCCGATCTGGGACACCGGGCTCGCGTGCCATGCGCTCCTGGAGGAGGGCGGCGAGCGCGCGGTTGCGCAGGCCAAACGCGCCCTCGATTGGCTGCTGCCGAAGCAGGTGCTCGACGTGCGCGGCGACTGGATCGCGCGCCGGTCCGATCTGCGCCCCGGCGGGTGGGCCTTCCAATATGCCAATCCACATTATCCCGACGTGGACGATACCGCCGTCGTCGCCATGGCCATGGATCGGGCGCGGGGGCCGAGCGGGGCTATGGATTTCGACGCAAGCCTGGCGCGCGCCAAGGAATGGATTTTGGGAATGCAGAGCGAGAATGGCGCCTGGGGTGCCTTCGACGCCGACAACGAATATTATTATCTCAACAACATCCCATTCGCCGATCACGGCGCGCTGCTCGATCCGCCGACCGAGGACGTCACCGCGCGCTGCCTGTCGATGCTGGCGCAGTTCG
This sequence comes from uncultured Hyphomicrobiales bacterium, assembly GCA_964459765.1. GTDB lineage: Bacteria > Pseudomonadota > Alphaproteobacteria > Rhizobiales > Xanthobacteraceae > BOG-931. The sequence continues at coordinate 2,142 of CAYWNY010000040.1, forward strand.
GCGACACGATCGAGAGCAGCGATGCGGTACGGCGCGGCGTCGACTATCTTCGCCGCACCCAACTCGCCGACGGCAGCTGGTACGGCCGCTGGGGTATGAATTACATCTACGGCACCTGGTCGGTGCTGTGCGCCCTCAACCTCGTCGGCATTGCGCATTCGGCGCCGGGGATGCGCAACGCCGTCGATTGGCTCGTCGCCATTCAAAACGAGGACGGCGGCTGGGGCGAGGACGCCACGAGTTATAAGCTCGACTATCGCGGCTACGAACGGACGCCGTCGACCGCGTCACAGACCGCCTGGGCCGTGCTTGGGCTGATGGCAGCCGGCGAAGTCGATCATCCGGCGGTGGGCCGCGGCATCAAATATCTCGCCGATACGCAAGGTGCCGACGGTTTCTGGAACGAGCCGCGCTACACCGCGACCGGTTTCCCGCGCGTGTTTTATTTGCGCTACCACGGCTATTCGAAATTCTTCCCGCTATGGGCGCTGGCGCGTTACCGCAATCTCAAACGCGGCAATACGCGTAGCGTGACGTGGGGAATGTAAGGCCGCTCCGGGGATCGTCCGCGCAACAAAAAAAGGCTCCGGATGCCGGGGCCTTTTTTCTTTGTTTTGGACAGTTGAGCGGTTACGCCGCGCTGGCCGAAGTCTGCACTGAAGTCTTAGCTGCCTCAGTCTTGGCTGCTTCCTTTGCAGCCTTCTCGCGCGCTTCGTTGGCGCGGATCTGCGACAGCGTCAATTGCACCTGGCTGTCGAAGACGTATTGCGCCGGGCGCTGGTCGGCGAGCGAGATTTCCGGCGCCATCGCGCCTTCGGTCTTGATGCCGCGGATCGCGATCGCGAGCGCCTTGAGTGGATGTTGCAGCGTTGCCTCGGCCGCAGTTGGCTCGTAGCCGCAATGCGCCATGCAGTTGGCGCACTTCTCGTAGCGGCCGGTGCCGTAGGCGTCCCAGTCGGTGGTCTCCATCAGTTCCGCGAACGTCTTGGCGTAGCCTTCGCCGAGCAGATAGCAGGGCTTCTGCCAGCCGAAGATGTTGCGGGTCGGCATACCCCACGGGGTGCAATGGAATTCCTGATTGCCGGCGAGGAAGTCGAGGAACATACCGGAATGGGTGAGGTTCCACTTCTTGTCCTTGCCGAGCGCAAAGATGCTGCGGAAGAGTTCCTTGGTCTTGCGCCGCGCCAAAAAGTGCTGCTGATCGGGCGCGCGCTCGTAAGCATAACCCGGCGAAATCGAAACGCCAACGCCCAGTTCCTGCGTCAGATCGAGGAATTTGGCGACGTCCTCGGCGGGATGGCCGTCAAAGATCGTGCAATTGACGTTGACGGCAAATCCTTTGGCTTTCGCGGCCTTGATCGCCGACACTGCTTTCTCGAACCCGCCTTCCATGCACACCGACTTGTCGTGGTGCTCCTTGATGCCGTCGAGATGCACCGAAAAGAACAAATACGGCGACGGCTCGAACAGGTGCAGCTTCTTCTCCAGAAGCAGGGCGTTGGTGCAGAGCGAGACGAATTTCTTGCGCTCAACGATGCCTTTGACGATCTCGCCGATCTCCTTGTGGATCAACGGCTCGCCGCCGGGGATCGCCACCATCGGCGCGCCACATTCGTCCACCGCATCGAGGCATTCCTGCACCGAGAGGCGCTTGTTCAAAATCGCGTCGGGATAGTCGATCTTGCCGCAACCGATGCAGGCGAGGTTGCAGCGGAACAACGGCTCGAGCATGAGCACCAACGGGTAGCGCTTGCGGCCGGTAAGCTTCTGCTTGAGCACATAAGTGCCGACCGCCGCCGTCTGTCGTAAAGATACAGTCACCAGTCCGAATCCTTCTCTTAAATCTCGCTTTTGCCTTGCAAGGACGGTGCCGCGATCAGGCTTTCGCCGTCGCCCGCTCCGCCGGCCTGCCATCGGTTAGTTCCGGTGGCAGGCGGAATTCGATCGTTTCCTGGCGCCCGGTCAGTTCCGAAACTTCAACCGGGCCTAGCCGGCGGAGCGCGTCGATCACGTCCTCGACAAGCACTTCCGGCGCCGAGGCGCCGGCGGTGATGCCGACGGTCTGCGCGCCGTTGAACCACTCCGGCTGCACCTCGCTGCCATCGGCAATGAGGTAGCACGGGATACCGGCTTCGTTGCCGATCTCGCGCAAACGGTTGGAGTTGGAACTGTTCTTGGCGCCAACCACCAGAATAACGTCGACCAGCGACGAGAGTTCGCGGACCGCAGTCTGCCGGTTTTGCGTAGCGTAGCAGATGTCGCGCGTCTCCGGCCCGACGATATCCGGGAATTTCCGGTGCAAGGCGGCGATGATGCCGCGCGTGTCGTCGACGCTTAGCGTGGTCTGCGTGACGTACGCGACCGGCGTGTCGTGCGGAATGTCGAGCTTGTCGACGTCGCTCTCGGTCTGCACCAGCGTCACCGGCTCGGAAATTTGTCCCATCGTGCCCTCGACCTCCGGATGTCCGGCGTGGCCGATAAGGATAAGCCGGCGCCCCTGCGCCACGTAACGCTTGCCCTGATTGTGCACTTTGGTGACCAGCGGGCAGGTGGCGTTGAGCACCGGCAGCTGGCGCTGCGCCGCCTCTTCCTCGACGCTTCTGGCGACGCCATGCGCGCTGAAGATAGTGACGGCGTTCGGCGGCACTTCGGAGAGATCCTCGACGAAATGCGCGCCCTTGGCCTTGAGGCTCTCGACAACGTGCTTGTTGTGCACGATTTCGTGACGGACATAGACCGGCGGTCCGTATTTCTGTAGAGCCCGCTCGACGATCTCGATGGCGCGGACGACGCCGGCGCAAAAGCCGCGAGGCTGAGCGAGTATAACCTTCATCAACGACCTCCGAACCGGTCAAACTGCGGGCGATGTGCCGCTAGGGGATTCGCCTCGATCCACGTCAATACTTTGGTCACGTGGCCCTGACAATCAAGTTGCCACGAAGATGTGACAATCCGTCCCGCTCCGGCCACCGCTCCGGCGGCCGTCGGGCCTTCGTTAAGGCCAACCATTGAGGGTAAAATCGCTACTTGTCTAGCTTGCTGAACCGGGGACTGGCCCGGAAAGCAAGCTTAGCAGCCGTTTAGGAAAATATCCCGCTTTCACGTAAGCGCCAATTCAGGGCATCTAGGGCCGCCGCCGCGGCTCGGACTTTGCCGGGAGAATGCATGGATCGTATTACCGTGAATGCGCATAGCGAGGGTGCAGGTTGCCGGTCGCCCAAGCCGGCTGCTGCCCGAATGCGCGCCTCTTTTTTGCCGCTGTCTTAACGCCTCAAACAGGTTTTCGCTCACCACATCATCACATGAAAACGATCACTGCATTCGTCGTTCGCACGATCAGCTTCTGCATCCATTACCCGCGGTGGACCATCGCCGTGGCAATCGCTATTGCGATTCTGTCCGGCTGGTATGCGGCGGCGCATTTCTCCATGACCACGGACATCAACCAGCTGATTTCCACCAGCAGTCCGGGGCGGCAACGGGAACTGGCATTCGAGAAAGCGTTCCCCCAGTTTGACGCCATCGTTGCGGTGATCGATGCGCCGACGCCGGAATTGGCCGAGGAAGCGACCGCGTTGCTCAAGGCAAAGCTCGAGCCGCAGAAGAATTTCTTCGCTTCGATCGAAGAACCAAAGGGCGGTCCGTTCTTCGCCCAGAACGGATTGTTGTTCGAGAGCGTCAAGGAGCTCGAGCCGCAAATGAGTTTGTTTTCGCAAGCGCAGCGGCTGATTCAGGTGATGGCGTCGGATCCGAGCCTGCGCGGCGCCATTCGCGCGCTGCAATTCGGGTTGCTTGGCGTCGAAACCGGCAAGCTGCCGCTCGACCAAATGGTATGGCCGCTGACGATCGCCTCCGAGACCATCGAGCAGGTGAACGCTAACAAACCGGCGGCCTTTTCTTGGGAAACACTGGTGCGGGGCGAGCGGCCGAGCAGCGCCGACCTGACCCGCTTTCTGACGATCAACGCCGTGCTCGACTACGCCGAGCTGCAGCCGGGGCTCAAGGCAACCGATGCGATCCGCCAGGCTGTGGCCGATCTCAACCTCGACGCTATCTATCGGGCGCGGGTGCGGCTGACCGGCCCGGTGCCGATGAACGACGACCAGTTCGCCACCATCAAGGAGAATGCGGCGCTCAATGGGGTCATCACCCTTGCCGTCGTCTTATTCATTCTCTGGCTGGCGCTGCGGTGGGGACGCATCATCGTCGCGGTATTCATCAGTCTTGCCGTCGGGCTGTCGATCACCGCAGCCGTCGGCATTCTTCTGGTCGGCACGCTCAATCTGATATCGGTGTACTTTGCCGTCCTGTTCGTCGGCCTTGGCGTCGATTTCGGCATTCAATTCAGCGTTCGCTACCGCGCCGAGCGGCACGAAGTCGACGGCCTACATGAGGCGCTGCTGCATGCCGGCCGCCGCGCCGGCACGCCGCTGACGCTTGCGGCAATCGCCACCGCAGCGGGCTTTCTGTCGTTTTTGCCCACCGCCTACCGAGGACTTTCGGAACTCGGCCTGATCGCCGGGCTCGGCATGCTGATCGCATTCCTGACCAGCATCACATTGCTGCCGGCGTTGCTCAACGAACTCAAGCCGCGCGGCGAGCCATCGCCGCTCGGTTACGCGTTTCTGGCTCCGGTCGACGATTTCCTCGAACGCCATCGCGTTGTCATTCTCATCGTCACCGCGGTTGTTATTCTCGGCGCCTCGCCGCTGCTTTACTGGCTGCGTTTCGACTTCAATCCCATGAACCTGCGCAATCCGAACGTCGAATCGGTGGCGACGTATCTGCAGCTCGAGAACGAGCAGACGAGCGGCACAAACGACATCTCGGCGTTGGAACCTTCGCTCGCGGCCGCCGATGGGGTTGCCGCCAAGCTTCGGGCGCTGCCGCTGGTGGCGCGCGCGACGACGCTGTCAAGCTTCATCCCCGACGATCAGGACAAGAAGCTGCCGCTGATCCAAAGCACCGCTGAAACGCTCGGTCCGGCGCTTTACCCGACCAAGATGGCCGTGCCGCCGACCGACGCCGATGCAATCGCCGCCATCAACACCACCGTGAGCGAACTCAACAAGCTCGCCGATGAATCCCCCGGTCCCGGAGCGGATGCGGCCAAACGGCTAGCAGCGGCTTTGACGACGCTTGCCAATGCCGATCAGGCGACGCGTCAACGCGCCGCGGTCGCTTTCATTCAGCCGCTGAAAACCGCGCTCGATCGCGTCCGCAACCTGCTCAAGGCTCGCGAAATCACGCGCGAAAATCTCCCGGCCGATCTCGTCAGCCAGTGGGTCACGCCAGCAGGCTTGGCCCGGCTGGATGTCGCGCCGAAGGGCGACGAGAACGACAACACAACGTTGCGCGCTTTTGCCCAAGAGGTGCAAAAGGTCGAACCGAACGCGACCGAGGGGCCGATTTCGATTCTGGATGCGCGCCGCACCATCATCACCGCCTTTCTCGAAGCCGGGGCGTGGGCGCTGTTGTCGATCGCCATACTGCTGTGGGTCACGCTGCGCCGGCTCGGCGACGTATTGCTGACGCTTATTCCGCTCTTGGTCGCGGGTCTCGTCACGCTGGAAATCTGCGTGCTGATCGAGATGCCGCTGAACTTCGCCAACATTATCGCGCTGCCGCTTTTGCTCGGCGTCGGCGTCGCTTTCAAGATTTACTACATCATGGCGTGGCGCGAGGGGCAGACCAAGCTGCTGCAATCGGTGCTCACGCGCGCGGTGGTGTTTAGCGCCTGTACCACCGCCACCGCCTTCGGCAGCCTGTATTTCTCCAGCGACCCCGGCACGTCAAGCATGGGCAAACTGCTTGCCATCTCGCTCTTGACCACGATGACGGCAGCCGCCTTTTTCCAACCGGTGCTGATGGGCAAGCCGCGCGAACAACCGGTCCGCCGGCACACCGCGCTCAAGCGAGCCACGGTCGTATCCGACTGACGAGTTACAGCGCGCCGATCAGTTCCGGCTCGTCTATTAGCGCTGGGCCTGGCCGCTCGACGGCTTCTTATGGCCGCCATTGGCCGGCGGGTTAGGATTGAAGCGCGGATCGATCTCGTTGAAGGCGGCCTCCGGCAACCGCGTCCAGTACTGATTCTTGCCGAGCAGCGAGATACCGAGGTAGCCGCGCACCGTCAGCGTCCTGCCGTCCGGCGAGAGCGTCATTTGCGCGTTGTAGATGTTGCCGTTGCGCGGATCGAGGATGGTGCCGTCGGTGTAACTCATGCCGTCGTGCTTCATGCCGCGGATGATATCGAGACCGACCATCGGCCGGCCCTGGCGGTCGTCCTTGCAGCCGTCGCAGATCGGATTGGGATTTTCGCCGGGCGTAGGGAAAATCTTGACGATGGCGCCGTCGAAAATGCCGCCGTGATCGCGGATCAGGAACCACGCGTTCGGTTGGTGGGTATCCTCGTCGAGCGACTGCCAAAGCCCTTCGGCGGTCAGATCGGCGCTCGGTGCGCTACCGACGCCGATGACCGACAACAGCGCCGCGACAACCATCAGCCTTCTCGTCTGCATATGCGTTCTCCAAGAGCTAATTCATCGCGCCTGCGCTGATGCCGTTCGCATCGAACCACCGGCAGGGTAAGCATCCAACGCTGATCCGGCAAGCCGGGTTTCCTGTCGGTGGAATCATACGGCCAAGATCAACATCAAGCCGAGGCGGCAAAAATTTGGTCTTTGTGTGAAGCTGTGGCAACGCGATGGCTAAAATTTAGCCGCGTTGGCCGCATGGCTCGCATGCGAAACCCGGCGCGGGAGGGACCCATCCGCGCGAGGGGGTGGCCGTGCCGCCCAAGGCGAGATATGACACCGCGCAGGGGGGCAGGGGCCCAGCCATATCAATCCCGTCGAACCGCATCGCGCCGAGCGTCGCCGATGAGCGCACCGATTTTGGCACTGGATAAGGTCTCGAAGCATTTCGGGGCGATCATCATCGCTGACGGTATCGACCTTGCGCTCGCCGACGGTGAGTCGCTCGGCATCATCGGACCGAACGGCGCCGGCAAGACCACGTTATTCGGCATTGTCAGCGGCACGGTGACGCCGGATTCCGGCCGCGTGCTCTATGCCGGGCGCGACATCACGCAAGCACCGCCGGCGCAGCGCTGCATCATGGGGATCGGGCGCTCGTTCCAGATTCCGCTGCCGTTCTCCGGCATGAGCGTTTTCGAGAATCTGGTCGTTGCCGCCGCCTTCGGCGCCGGCCGCCGCGAGCACGATGTCTACAACCGCTGCATGGAGATTCTCGATCGCTGCGGGCTTGGCGACCGCGCCAACCGCCGGGCCGGCAGCCTCACGCTCATCGACCGCAAGCGGCTCGAGCTGGCCCGCGCGCTTGCCACCGACCCGCGCGTGCTGCTGCTCGACGAGGTCGCCGGTGGCCTGACTGAGCGAGAATGCCATGTCTTGATCGATCTCATCGCCGACATCAGGCGCGGCGGCGTGTCGATCATCTGGATCGAGCACGTGGTGCACGCGCTGTTGGCAAGCATCGATCGCCTTTTGGTGCTGCACAACGGCGCCTTTATCGCCGATGGCGATCCCCACACCGTGATCAAGAGCCCGCAAGTGGCGGAAATTTACATGGGAATGGAGACAGATGTCTGACCAGCCGTTGCTCGCCGTGCGCGGCCTCGATGCGTTCTACGGCGACTTTCAGGCGCTGTTCGGTCTGTCGATGGAAGTCCGCTCCGGCGAGGCCGTCGCCGTGATCGGCGCCAACGGCGCCGGCAAAAGCACGCTTCTCAAGAGCATCGCCGGGCTCATTGCGGCGCGGCCGGAAGCGATCAGTTTCGACGGCGCGCCGATCGGCGGCATGCCGGCCCATGCCGTCGCCGCACGCGGCGTCGCGCTCGTGCCCGAGGGAAGAGGACTGTTTCCCTCGCTCAGCGTCGAAGAAAATCTCATGATTGGCGGCCAGCTCAAGCGTCCGGGCCCGTGGCGCCTACAACGCATCTATGAGCTTTTCCCCGCCTTGGGCGAGCGCCGGCACATGCCGAGTACGGCGTTGTCCGGTGGACAACAGCAGATGGTCGCAATCAGCCGCGGGCTGATGTCGAATCCGAAATTGCTGTTATGCGACGAGATCAGCCTTGGTTTGGCGCCGATCATCGTCCGCGACATTTATGCGCGGCTGCCGGCAATTCTCGCCGAGGGTATCTCGCTGGTGCTGGTCGAGCAGGATGTGGTGCAGGCGCTCAAGGCGACGCAGCGCGTCTATTGCCTGCAAGAGGGTCGTGTCGCGCTGACCGGCGCGGCCAAAGAGCTGACGCGCGAGGCGATCGCAGCGGCGTATTTCGGGGTCTGACGTGAGAGTGCTGCCGACGTCATGACCGATTGGATCAACGTCATTCTGCAAGGCATCCTGGTCGGCGGACTCTACGCGATGTTCGCCGCCGGGCTGTCGCTCATTTTCGGCGTCATGCGGCTGGTCAATATCGCGTATGGCGATCTCATCGTGCTCGCGGCCTATGTCGCGCTGGTCACCACCGAAACGCTGGGCATCGGGCCGTTGACCTCGCTTGTCATCGTCGTGCCGGTGATGGCGGCCATCGGCTACGGACTGCAGCGGCTCGTGCTCAACCGCACGCTCGGCGACGACCTTTTACCGCCGCTGTTGGTGACGTTCGGCCTGTCGGTGATCATCCAGAACGGATTGCTGGCTATCTTCACTGCCGACGGACAGAAATTGCAGGCCGGCGCCATCGAGGTCCAAACCTTCCGGCTGTTCGACGGCGTTTACATCGGCATGCTGCCGCTTCTGCAATTCGTCGTCGCCGTCGCCGTCATTGCCGGCCTGCAATTCGTCTTCTACCGCACGGCGCTCGGGCGAGCGTTCCGCGCGACTGCGGACAGCCCGTCCGTTGCGCAGCTCATGGGGCTCGACAACCGTCACGTGTTTGCGCTCGCGATGGCGTTGTCATTGGCGGTGGTGGCGATTGCCGGCGTATTCCTGGCGATCCGCGCCAATTTCGATCCCTCGATAGGGCCGGCGCGGCTGATCTTTGGCTTCGAGGCGGTGATCATCGGCGGGCTCGGCAGCCTGTGGGGTACGTTCGCCGGCGGCATCGTGCTCGGTGTGGCGCAAGCGATCGGCGCGCATATCAGCCCGGGCTGGCAGATCCTCGCCGGCCACATCGCCTTTCTGGTCATTCTTGCCGTGCGGCCTGAGGGTCTGTTTCCGAGGATCCGCACATGAGCGTGCGCGTCGCGTTCGCCAGCCGTTCGAGCCGCATCGGCATGGCGCTGTGCGCCGTCGCGCTGGTTGTGCTTGCTGCTGCGCCGTTCTGGGGTGGCCGCGACGACCTGCAGCTGCTGTCGCAGATGTACACCTATGTGGCGCTGGCGAGCTTGTGGAATTTGCTGGCCGGCTACGCCGGTCTCGTCTCGGTCGGTCAGCAGGCTTACGTCGGGCTCGGCGCTTACGTGCTGTTTGCCTTCACTATCGTCTTCGGCATTTCACCGCTCTGGGCGATACCGCTGGCCGGCGTCATTGCCGCGATCGTCGCCGTTCCGGTCGCCGGCCTGGTGTTCCGTCTGCGCGGCCATTATTTTGCGATCGGCACCTGGATCATCGCCGAAGTCTTTCGCTTGCTCGCCTCGCAGATAGCGGTGCTGGGCGGCGGCTCGGGCATGAGCCTGCCGGCGTCGGTCGTCGTCTCCATCGCGCCGACGCGGCAGCTGCGCGATTTCGTGATTTATTGGATCGCGCTGGCGCTGGTCGTCGCCGTGCTGGTGCTAATCATTCTCTTGCTGCGCTCGCGCTACGGGCTGGCGCTCAAGGCCATCCGTGACAGCGAGGTTGCGGCGACCACCAGCGGCATCGACGTGCTGCGCACCAAGGTGGTGGTCTATATCTTCACCGCCTTCGGCACGGCGATGGTCGGCGCGCTGATCTTCTTTCAGCGGCTGCGCATCTCGCCGGATGCGGCGTTCAGCGTCAACGATTGGACCGCGTTCGTGATTTTCATCACCGTGATCGGCGGCATCGGGCGCATCGAGGGGCCGATTATCGGCACCGTCGTATTCTTTGTGCTGCGGCAGACGCTCGCCGACCTCGGCACCATCTATCTGCTCATGCTCGGCGCCGTCGCCATCCTAGTCATGCTCACCGCGCCCAAGGGCATCTGGGGGCTTATCGTCGAACGTTTCGGATGGCAGATATTCCCGCTCGAGCGTACCGTCATCCGCGACGGGCCGGTATCAGTCAAAAAATAGCAATGCGAGGGAGCAACACCCATGCCTAACAAGATCATCATCAGCTGCGCGATCACCGGCTCGATCCACACCCCGACGATGTCGGACGCGCTGCCGATTACGCCCGATCAGATCGCGACGCAGGCGATCGATGCCGCCACGGCCGGCGCCGCCATTTTGCATCTGCATGCCCGCGATCCGAAGGACGGCCGGCCGTCGCCGGATCCGAATGTATTCATGCAGTTTCTGCCACACATCAAGCAGGCGACCGACGCGGTGGTGAACATCACAACCGGCGGCGCCGTCACCATGACCGTCGATCAGCGCATCGAGGCGGCGAAGACGCTGTCGCCTGAAATGTGCTCGCTCAACATGGGCTCAATGAACTTCGCGCTCTACCCGATGGCCAAGCGCTTCAAGAATTGGAAATACGATTGGGAGGAAAGTTACCTCCTCAATTCCGACGCCTATATCTTCCCAAACACCTTTCGCGACATCGAAAAGATCGCGAAAACGCTCGGCGAAGGCCATGGCGTCAAATTCGAGCATGAATGCTACGACACCGGGCATCTGTACAATCTCGCCCATTGCATCGACCGCGGTTTGTTCAAGCCGCCGGTGTTCGTGCAGCTGATCTTCGGCATTCTCGGCGGCATCGGTCCCGACCTCGACAATCTGCTGTTCATGAAACGCACCGCCGACCGGCTGTTCGGCGATCAATATTACTGGTCGGTGCTCGCCGGCGGCCGCCACCAGATGAATTTCGGCACCAACGCGGCGATGATGGGCGGCAATGTCCGCGTCGGGCTGGAGGATTCGCTCTATATCGGGCCGGGCAAGCTCGCCAAAAGCAACGCCGAGCAGGTGGCGAAGATCCGCCGCATCGTCGAAGAACTCGGCTTCGAGATCGCGACGCCGGCCGAAGCGCGCGCCACGCTCGGACTCAAGGGCGCCGATCGGGTGAAATTCTGATCAGCTTTGGCCGGCGATGAATGGTGGGCGGTAGAGGGATCGAACCTCTGACCCCTTCCATGTCAAGGAAGTGCTCTCCCGCTGAGCTAACCGCCCGGCCAGAGGCCAGCATGTAGCGTCGCGCCCCACAAAGGGTCAAGGGCGCGGGCGGCCTCGCGCACTTACATCCCTTCGGCCTTCTTGCGCTTGTTGCACTCGCTCCAGTATTGCGGCCACTTCTGTCCGACCGGGATTTTGCCGGCGGCCTTGGCCGCCTTCCATTCGGCGCCGCAGGCGCGCTCGCGCGCATACATGGCTTCGCGGCCGCCGGACGGCTTCGCGGCCGTAGTCGCGGCGGGCTTTTCGGCTGCCGGAGGCGGCAGTAGAGGCGGAGGCGGAGTTGGCGCTGCCGCGGCAGGCGCTGCGTCGGCGCCGCACTGCGCCTTGCGGAAGTCGTTCCACTTCATGCCATTGAGCGTACCGGCGGTCTTGGCCGCTTGGTATTTGGCGCTGCATTCCTTGGTCGTGAGCGCCTGCGCCGGCAGCGAAACGCCGGCAAGCGTGACGGCGAACACGGCCGATGCAATCCACAAAGCGTTTTTCATGACGGAAACTCTCCTTGTCCGGGCGTGAAAAAATTAAGACGCCAACGGTGGGGCGTCACAAATCATGTCGGTCAGCTGCCGGTGGCGTCTGACAGACACTTCTTGGTGAAGCTCGTCTGCGCCGCGCCGTGCAGTTTCTGCGCGGTGGCCTGGTCATTGCAGCATTTCTTGGCGAAGCTCGTCAGCGCCGCGCCGTGCAAACTCTTGCCCGTAGCCTGCACCTTACAGCTGTCGTCCGCCATGGCGGCGATGGCGAACAAAGACAATGAGGCAACAACGATAGCGAACGTCTTCATTTTTTCTCTCCCTAATCGGCAGTCACACTGCAAAATATTATGTGGGTCAGGCGGGTTTCAGCGTTCCGTTCGGCGACGCCTTGTCGACGATGTCGGGCAGATATTGCGCCATGACTTTGAGGGTCTCGTCGACCGGCAGGCCGAGCTGCCGGGCGAATTGTTGCACCTGGGCGTTGCCGATGACGGCTTTGAGCTGATCGGCGGTGATCGGCAAATTCGCGCCAGGGCCAAGCCAGGATTGCACCTGCGGACCGAGGCCGCCTTTCTCCAAGGCGGCTACCAGTCCGTTGAGATCGTGGTACTGCGTTTGCGCCAGCACCGCGTTGATGACGGTCGGCAAGGCGGCCGATTCCGCTTGACCCAGCAAGCCCTTGAGCGCGTCGCCAAGTCCGAGATTATCCAACAAACCCATTATCATCCTCCGCGCGTCGCCGCGCCCAATCTTCAGCCCTGCATGCCAGATAACGGCGTTTAGCTTAGTCCAATCGCAGCAGCGGTGCCAGAGGCCGGCAACGAGCTTACCGGCGCAGTTCGTCCGGCACTTTGCCGCCGTTCTCGGCAAGTTTCTGCATGACCTGTTTGTGCAGCCAGATATTCATGGTTGCGCTGTCATTCTTGTCGCCGGAGTAATGCAGTTCATCGGCGAGTTCTTTACGCGCGGCAAGACTCGAATCGAGATTGAGAAGCTTCATCAGGTCGACGATCGATTTCTGCCAGTCGAGCTTTTCCTTGTTGCTGGCCGCGAGCTTGGTGAGGATGGCGGCGACGTCGACGGGTGCCGCCGTTGCGCCGGGCGCAGCCGGCGAGGAAGCGGAACCTGATGCCCCGGGAGCAGATGGAGCAGACGGCGATGTCGGGGCGGACGGGGACGAGCCCGGGGCCGCGTTGGCATGGCCGAAAATCGCCGACATGATTTTTCCGAATACGCTCATCGTTTTTCTCCTTTGGGTCGCTTGCGAGGGTGTCGGTGGTAGCGGCTAGTGGACCAAGGCGGCAACCCTAGCGGGGTGAGCCGACACTTCTTTGACACGCAACAAATGCTGCAAAAGCTTTAGGCCGTTTCGCTGCGCGTCGCCAAGCCAAAGGCGGCCACGGCCGCTAGAGCGAGCGAAATCAGCACATTATAGCCGGCGAGCGATAAGCCGAGAAAGCGCCAGGCGGCCTCGTCGCAACGCACCACATGGACCGAACGGAGCTGATCGAGAAGGGAGCCACCGGCTTTGAAATCGGTCAGTGGACCCGTGCATTCGGTCGGGCCCGGCCACCATCGCCATTCGACGCCGGCGTGATAGGCGCCGAGCGCCGCACCGCACAGCATGGCGATTAAGATCGCGCCGAAACCGACTTTGATCAAAGCCCGCGGCGCCTGCACGAAAGCGGCAATCGCCATCAACAGCGAAAGCGGGATGACAATATGGTAGGGCAGCCGCTCTTCGAGACACAGCGGGCAGGGCGCGAGCCCGAGCACGTATTGAAAAAACCAGGCGCCGAGGATGGTCGCGCTGCTGCCGACGAAGATCCCCAGTGCTGCCAGCATGGCTGGCTGGCGGCGAATGTGTTCGCCGAGGTTGCCCATCATCGCCATCTCGATCATGCGCGTAGTACACCTTACTTCGCGACCGGCAATGTGCCGATCCTTAGGGCGGATGCAAGGCCGACCGCCAGGCCGGGGCCGCGAGCAGGATTTCCTTTTGCCCAGCGCCGTGCCGGGCGATATAGACATGCCCCGATGCCCGTGTGGCGGAACTGGTAGACGCGCACGACTCAAAATCGTGTTCCGCAAGGAGTGGGGGTTCGATTCCCTCCACGGGCACCACGAATTTTTTCTTATCGAAGCACTGAAAGGTGGCTCGGTGACGGGAGGTATGCCAAGCGCTCCCAAATGAAATCGATCTGAGTTTTGCGGTTATCCGTGCGGAGTTTAACGACGCTCGAAATGCAAACAAATGACGGTCATTGATTATAAGGGATATAGGATTGAGGTCAGCCCGGTCGGAAAGGGGTGGCGAGCATCTATCTTTTCGCCAGGCTCGAACACTCCGTGGCCAAATAGTCCGGTCAATCTGGAAAAAAGCAGCACGGAAGACATTATTGGCGAGGCAAAGCGCATTATCGAGGCGCGTCTTGGTCCAAGACTCTTATGAAAACTCTTATAAAAGTTTGTCCAGGATCGATCCGCTACCGACAAGCCGTTAGCCCGTTCGGCGCCGCAGGGGATAAGCATCGCTTTCATACAGGCGGTGGATTTCCTCGCCGTCGAAGCGCTCGTCTCCGACTTGCATCCACGCACCGAGGGTGCGGACTGCGGGAAAATCTTCCACGGCGAAACGAATGGCCTCAGCGGCCGTGGCAAAGCGACGATAGCCGAGTCGTTGTCGCAGACCGCCTTTACGTTTTGCGGTGAACAGTTCGGCCGGTGAGCGGTAATCAAATGTCATGAGCTCGCCTCGTGGCGGCCAACGCGTAACAATCGACTCGGTCACCCGATGCGACTCAACTGGCTTTCCTTGACGACCCGCTCATGCGGTTCATCAGCATTCTTAATCCGGTGTTGGTAGTCATCGCCTTCGGGCGGCAAGAGCTGCGTGACCTTGTAGATGTCGTTTGCGCCACCGCGGCCGAAGGGCCCGGACGTAAAGCTCACCGTTTGACCGACTTTGTATCTGTGCTCGTGCACGGAGCACTCCATTATCAACGGCAACGTGCTCCACTGTGGCGGCGAATCGGTGGCTTCAATCGCAGGCTCCTCCAAATATTCCTACCATGGAATTGGTTGGTAGAGCCATTCAGGGCCGCTATTCGTGTTCGACAAGGGCCCCGTCTTTGCGAAGCGTTTTTTGCTTGCCTGGTCGGAAAAAATACCACGCCGAGCCGGTCGCGGAGAACGGGGGGAAGCCATTGAATAAAAGACAATTTCGAGGGGCGCGCGGGGGCGCATGGATCGACATCGCGGCACCGTGCAGGCTCGCCGCGCCACGTGATAACGAACCATCGCCTTAACCAGAATGGATGCGGCCCGGACGCCAACGAGTGCCGCGCCTTGAAACGAACACACGTTTGTCCCATATAATGACCGCTAGCCCTTGGGCTTTGGCGAGCCGCGTGTACGGATCCCCGTCAAACGGTTTCTGGCTCGCTCTTTTCATTTTTCACGACACCTAGATCGCGCGGGGTGTCTCTATCTACCCGCAAACGCCGGCCGCAGCGCGTCGCGCAACGGTCCGCCAGCGCGCCAACAGAAAGTTCTTCATTGAAATCCTTCGATGGCTTCGGCCTTAACGACGCGCTTGCGCGTGCAATCGCAGAAGAAAAGTACGCCACCCCAACCCCGATCCAAGTACAGACTATCCCGATCGTCATGTCGCGCCGCGACGTGATAGGGATTGCTCAAACCGGCACCGGTAAAACCGCGGCTTTCGCGCTACCGATCCTGCACCTGCTTGCGGCGAACCCGCGGCCGCCGGAACGCAAAGGCTGCCGCGTCCTTGTGCTCAGCCCGACGCGCGAACTATCCGGCCAGATCCTCGACAGCTTCCGCGCCTACGGCCGCCATCTGCGTATCCAAACTGCGCTGGCGATCGGCGGTGTGCCGATGGGCGGACAGGTACGCGCGCTGGCTAACGGCGCGGATGTTCTGGTCGCGACGCCGGGACGCCTTCTCGATCTCGTCAAGAGCAACGCGCTGCGCCTCGGCTCGGTCGAATTCCTGGTTCTCGACGAAGCCGACCGCATGCTCGACATGGGCTTCATCAACGATATCCGCAAAATAGTCGCCAAGCTTCCGGCGAAGCGACAGACGCTGCTGTTCTCGGCGACAATGCCCGGTGCGATCGCGCAATTGGCCGCGCAGCTGTTGCACGATCCGATCAAGGTTGCCGTCACGCCGGCCGCATCCACAGTCGATCTCATTGAGCAGCGCGTCATCCATGTCGATCGCGCCGCGAAGCCCGTCGTCCTGGTCGATGTCTTGCGGCGCGAAGCGCTCGACCGGGCACTCATCTTCACCCGCACCAAGCGTGGCGCCGATAAGGTCGTCCGCGGATTGGTCAAAGCCGGCATAACGGCGCACGCGATCCACGGCAACAAGTCACAATCGCAGCGCGAACGCGTGCTCGCGGCATTTCGCCGGGGCGATGTGAAAACGCTCGTTGCGACCGATATCGCCGCCCGCGGCATCGATGTGGACGGTATCAGTCACGTCGTGAATTTCGATCTGCCGAACATCCCGGAAACCTACGTGCACCGGATCGGCCGCACCGCGCGCGCCGGGGCCGAAGGCATAGCGATTTCGCTATGCGATGCCGAAGAGCGGACGTTCCTGCGCGATATTGAGAAGCTGATCGGGAAATCCATTCCGGCGTCCGGTGAGCGAGCTCAGCCCAATCGCAACGCGGCGCCGAACCTGCACCGCCACAGTGCCGGCGAGCGTCGCGCACACTCCCGCCCCGACGAGCGGCGACGTCACGACAACAACGCAGCGCCCGCGCGCAGGCCGCAGGAGCCAACAGGCGAATCTCCGGACGGCATCGCCTCTGTCGCTTTTCTGCGCCGCGACACACGATCATCGGGCGATCGCGCTCCGCACTGGAGCGGCCGTAAAAAGGGATCACGAGATGGCCAAAGAAGAACTCCTGCAATTTGAGGGTCTCGTCACCGAGATATTGCCCGACGCCCGCTACCGCGTTCAGCTCGATGCCGGCCATGAAATCGTGGCATACACCGCCGGGCGGATGAGAAAGAACAGGATCAAAACCCTGGCCGGTGATCGCGTGACCGTTGAAATCTCGCCTTACGATCTCGAGAAGGGGCGTCTGATTTTTCGTCATAAGGACGAACGGGCGGGATCGGCCGCGCGTCCGGCACAGCGCAACAATTTCCGGCGGCGGTGAACGGCGATGCTCAATGACTCAGCCGATAACGACAATAAAGTCACGTTGGAGCGGGACCCGAGCATGCGAATATTCATTTTCAAGTCTGAAACAATGCCCGACCTGCGTGCGTTCGGCGGCGATTTGGTCGGTAGCCAGCTGCCGAAACAATTCAGCCCCTGGCACGCGATCGGCGCCGTTGCGCCCGATCGGGATCCTCCGCATAGGCTGTCGCGTGATGTGATCGAAACCGCCATCAAAGCCCAAGGTTTTCAGCTTTGGCGCGTCAGCAAAAAGGACGAGTAATACGATGACGATTGCAGGCGGCGCTCCCGACGGAGCTTCCGGGACGACAAACCGCACTCACAAGTTCAAAGTCGGGCAGACTGTCGATCTCGTCCGGTCAATGTCGCGATCGGCGGCGAGCGGGCACTATGAAATTCTCAGCTTGCGGCCCGCTGAGGGCGGAAGCCCCCAGTATCGGATCAAGAGCAGGAGCGAATCTCACGAACGGGTGGTCGCAGAGACGGATTTGATATTGCCGCCATCGGACTTCCGATGATTGAGAATCGCGATCGGAGATTTTCCGACGCCATGCAGGGCGCGGTGAACTTGGGGACCCGGAAGGAAACCGATATGTTCAAGATTCTTGAAAACAAAGGCGTCGATTCGGCTCCCGCGATGGAAGTTGGGCGCGGATACTCGACGCGCGCCGCGGCTTTGGCTGCGGTCAAGTCGCATCTGAAGACATTCAAGGCATCCGGACACAATCCGGAGGGAGACTATTGGTGGGCGCGCGATGCCGAAGGCCTGCGGAAATGCTGGATTTCGGCCATCGATTGAAGAATGCAGTGAACCGGCCGTGCTCAATTTCCCCAATCAAAGCCGATTTTTCGACCCCACCCGCCGCGCCGTGCGATTCTGGGGACATGATAGTGCGATGGAGTGGTCGTTCTTTGTGACCGAAGACGCACTCAAGCGGCTGCAGCCGAGAATGGCACGTGACGAGGCAAGCCTGCTTCTCGCCTTTGATACCAACCGGGCGGCGATCTACAAAGCGGCGGTGAAGATATACGGTCGCGGACGAAAAGGGTCCTACGAACTCCTGGCGGCGGATTTTTGACCCGGCGTCGTGCCTTCAGCGCACGCTCGGTTGGCTACCCTTCGTCAGAAAGGCGTTCGAAATCGGCCAGCAGGGCGGCAATCAGCTGCTGTCGGCGCGGGTCCTCCGCAGCCGGTGTCGCCGCGAAGAGATTGAGCAGATAACGCGCCTTTTCGGCCGCTTCGTGCCAATTCCTTGCTGATGCCGCCAGCAAGTGAGTTTCCAATTCCTCTTGCCGAAGGCGCAACGCTTTCCCGTTTGCCTCGACCTCGGACAAGAGGCGACGAAGCTCGGTAGCTTTCTGTGCGGCCATCCCCCGATGCTGATCGAGGTCGACGGCCTTGTCGGTCATGACTGTGAGTCGCGACGATTCAGCGGATATTCCGCGCTTTCGTACAAACGGCGAATGTCGCCGCTGCCGTATCGCTGCTCGTCGACTTCAAGAAATGCGCCGACGAGGCACTCGGGCGGCAAGTCTTCGATGGCGAAACGGATGGCTTGCGAAGCTTCCGCGAAGCGCTTGTATCCGAACGACTGGCGACGCGCTGACCGCCGTCGCGTCGGAAACAGCTCGGCAGCTTTGCAATAATCGAATTCAGCCATGGGCCGGGGGCCTCGCGAAGAAAGAATGAACATTATTTGGATGAGGATCATCCAAGCGTAGCCCGCATATAAGATCAAAATGCCTTTTTACCAGTCCTCCGCACCCCTTAGCCCACGGCCCGGGTTTGGGGCTGACGCTGCCCCTTTTTGGACTCAATGCGGATCATCCTCGTCGAGGCCAAGCATGTTGCTATGGAAAAGTACGTTTCCGTACTAAAGTGGCAGTCGATCGCGACAGGCCCGCTGAACACCGAGTTGGAGCTAAGCATCTACGACAAGGGTGAATATCACGCGCTGACATTCCCCTGTCTGCGCGACGGCGAAGGGTGGCGTAACGTGCGCGTCAATCGACCTCTGCAACTTCGGCCGCCCCATTGGCGAATTTGGGATAGCAAACGTGATTGAGGCCCACTCATGAAACCGGCTCAGATCACATCGGTTAGCAACAACATACTTGCTTCATTGTCGCGGGAAGATGCCGAATCACTGGCCCCTCATCTACGTCCAATCGCATTCGAGGTTCGCGACGTTTTCTTCAGGGCGCACAGCCCGATCAGCACAGTCGTTTTCCCGGAGTCGGGCTTCGCGTCAGTGGTCGCAGTGACCGAAACAGGACGCTCGCTTGAAGTTGGAATTATTGGCCGAGAAGGCGTGATTGGGGTTCCGGTAATTTTCGGCCAGACGCTCACCCCGTATGAATCATATGCTCAGATCGGCGGGCACGGTTATGCGATGCCGGCAAAAACTCTGTGGCATGCGATGAAACATAGTTGGCCACTCGCCGACGTATTGTTGAAGTTCGCATACGCCTTTCTCGTGCAAGTCACTCATTCGGCGCTCGCCAATTCTCGATACACGACCGAAGAGCGCCTCGCGCGATGGCTCCTTATGGCGCACGACCGCCATGATGGCGACGACGTAGTCCTGACGCACGAATTTCTCTCGATGATGCTCGGCACGAGACGTGCCAGCGTGACGGAGGCGCTTCACGTGTTGGAAAACCGAGGCTTCATTCGCGCAACACGCGGCCATGTCTTCATCCATAACCGGAAAGGTTTGGAAAAATACGCCGGCAGCTGCTACGGCGCTCCCGAATCCGATCTCGCGCATGGAGGCTTTCGGATTAAACCAACAAGCCTATTCCGAAAATGATAGTGTCAATCGTCTTGGCAGTTTAATTCTTGATAAACCGTATCTCGACGCTGACCGCAGGCGTGCAGTTCTGACAAAGCACGTTTGATGCGCGGCACAGAAAAGACGCCTTCCTGGCAGAAGGTGCCGTTCGGAAACCGGCAAGGCCGCCGTTCCAACCCGCGGCCTGTAAAACGAAAGACCCTTGATGCCAAACGTCGATACCCACGCCACGGCTGACATGCGCGCCTTGACACTCAGTCTGGCTGGCTACCGTGAACCCAGCCATAGACGCAGCATTGCCGAGATTGTGATCACCGTGGTGCCCTTCATTCTGCTGTGGCTGCTGATGTGGTGGTCGCTCCGCTTCGGGTACGGCATCTATTTGTTGCTGGCCGTTCCCACCGCGGGATTTCTGGTTCGCCTGTTCATGATCCAGCACGATTGCGGCCACGGGTCGTTCTTTCGTCATCGGTTGGTGAATGACTGGGTCGGCCGCGTCATCGGCGTATTCACCCTGACCCCTTATGATTTCTGGCGGCGAACGCACGGCATTCATCACGCCGGGGCGGGAAATCTCGATCGTCGCGGCATCGGCGACATCGATACCCTCACTGTGCGCGAATATCTGGCGCTGTCGCGCCGGCGCCGGCTCGCGTACCGCCTGTACCGCAATCCCATCGTTATGTTCGGCATCGGACCCGCATATTTGTTCATTTTCCGCCAGCGCCTGCCGTTCGGGCTGATGGCGGATGGGTGGGTGCCTTGGGTCAGCACCATGGCAACTAACGGCGCGATCGCTCTCATCGTTGCCGCCATGATGTGGTGGATCGGCATCGGGCCGTTCCTGCTCGTGCACCTGCCGATTGCGATAGTCGGCGGAGCGATCGGTGTCTGGCTGTTTTATGTCCAGCATCAGTTCGAACATACGGACTGGTCTGATGACCGAGATTGGCGCTTCGCAACAGGCGCGCTCTACGGCAGCTCGCATTATGATTTGCCGGCCGTGCTGCGCTGGTTCACCGCCAATATCGGTGTGCACCACGTCCACCATCTCTGCAGCCGAATTCCATTTTACCGGTTACCCAGCGCGCTTCGCGACCATCCGGGCCTTGGCAATGTCGGGCGGCTTACTTTGGTCCAGAGTCTCGCATGCGTTCGCCTCGCGCTGTGGGATGAGGCGACGCGCCGATTGATTACGTTTGGCGAGCTGCGAACACGCCTGCGCGCCGAGGCTGCGAATAAGCTTGCGGCCGCGGCTATTTGATTTTGGCGGAGGCTCGCAAGCTATTCCTTCCGGCAAGCGTCAATTCGCTCACAGGTCGGGTGTGTCTCAGTCTGAGTTTCGTGGCAGGAGCCGTTGGAGGGAGGGATTTTGGTTAATCGCCTCTTCCAACCACGTCACAGACTGCATTGCCGCTGCGAGCGCGGCCTCCCGTGACGCATAAATGCGACCTGAATAGTACTGGACCGGCGTCCACTCGCCTCTGTCTTCCGCGTCGCGTCGAAACTCCTCGAAACCGTAGCTGCCGTCAGGACGCGAGAATAGGTCGACGCATCGGTCGTGTTCAAAATTCTCTATGCTGATGAAAACGAGCCACGAGCGGTCGATTCGCTTTGACATTGGAGCTATTTCCGCGCGTCTCGCGACGCACAAAAGTTATAAGTACGTCGGGCGAATTTCAATTTGAGATACCATTCGCAGGCCGGCTACCTTGCAAACACCGCTCTTTTCGCGTACATACCACCATCGACATTTGGCCGGACAATCAGGCCGTTTCGCCTACGCTGCTAGCAGGCGCACGCTCAGACCCTCCAAACATCGAAACGACGGCCCCGAGTCGCGCAGACGCGCGTCTTGGGATCAAGTGCACCTGAATCAGCGAAAGGAATTGCTATGAACACGGGCACCGTGAAGTTCTACAACGACCAAAAAGGCTTCGGCTTCATTCAGCCGG
>CAYWNY010000041.1:0-23265 GCA_964459765.1 uncultured Hyphomicrobiales bacterium
AATTCCGCGATCGGCTCGACAACGGCCGCAAGGTCGCCATCCAGATTCTCGAATTTTTCGATCGTCACGGCGTGACGTTGCGGCGCGGCGACCTGCGGCGCATGAACAAATACCGACTTGACCTATTCCGCCGCCCGCCGGAGGGACTGCAGGCATCATCGAACAATGGAAGGGATTCGTCCCCGGTGGGGCGTCCGGACTTCAAATCCGGGGGAGGCCGCGAGCCGGTCTTCGGTGGGTTCGACTCCCACTCTCTTCCGCCAATATCGCGGAGCGGCAAATGATTCCGATGCCACGGGTTCAATGCAGTTGTACCGCGGTCGCACCTGCGTCGTTCCGGTACGCCAGTGATTCGATCACAGCCCGTACCCAGTCTTAACCGCTCGAAAGGGACTGGCCAGGTTGTACGGCGGTCCGAGGCAAAGCTGGCGATGACGCGTCTCGACACGCGCACATAAGGAGAAGCCGGCGTGATCAATGTCCAGGGCCGTTTCGTCTGGTACGAGTTGATGACGACAGACATGGCGGCCGCTACGGCTTTCTACACCAGCGTCGTGCGCTGGGGCGCGCGGGACGTCTCGATGCCTGGTATGGCGTATACCTTGTTCACTGCCGCAGACACCTCAGTCGCCGGACTCATGATCCTGCCCGAGGGCGCAACGGAAGCGGGTGTGCGGCCGCGCTGGGTCGGGTATGTCGGCGTCAGCGACGTGGATGCCACTGTCGACCGGATCACGCGGCTTGGCGGTACGGTGCCGGTTCCGCCGACTGAAATTCCCGGCATCAGTCGCTTTTCGATCGTTGCAGACCCGCAAATGGCAACGCTTGCTTTGATCCAGTGGCTGAGGCCGCGCCAAGAGCTGCCTGCCTCGCCGAAGGCACCGGGCCGCGTCGGCTGGCATGAGCTCTTGACCGCCGACTGCGATCAGGCCTTGTCTTTCTACCGCGAAGTTTTTGGCTGGCTGAAGGGAATTGCCGACATCGGCGCCAGGGGCACTTATCAGCTATTCTCTGTCGGAGGGCACACGGCTGGCGCGATTGTTACGCAGCCGGCGACGGTGCCGGACGCCACCTGGCTTTTCTATTTCAACGTTGGCGACATCGACGCGGCGGCCGACCGCGTGAAGTCCGGTGGCGGGGAGATCCTCAACGGCCCAACTGAAGCGCCTGACGGCAGTTGGATTGTGCAATGCACGGACCCCGACGGCGCAATTTTCGCGCTGGTAGGCAGGCGGAGTTCCAACGCCGCCGGATTTCTCGAGCGCGTTGCCGCGCTCGACTGAATCGGCGTGCGGCGTTCGCTGCCGCCAAGCCTTTACTCGCCGCTCGAAGCAGTGGGGTCCACTTCGGCGCCACGACCAATCGCAAATTGACCGACCGGGCCCTCGATGTGGAATTCAATTCCCGTCATTTTCGCGAACAGATCGATATTGGCGATCCCGATTGCGCATCCGCCCAGTCCCATCTCGGTCGCCATTAGGTAAAATGTCTGAAATATCACCCCGACATCCTTCAGAATGAGCGCATAGGCGATCGAGCTATACTTCCAAGAAACGCGGCCAAAGCGCGCAGCAAGCGTGATCAGAATCTGGGGCGGAGCGGACGCCCCCATTGCAAACTGGGCTCCCCCCAGCATCGCTTCGAGCTCATCCTCTTTTACTTCGATCGATGCCAGCGCATGCCCGCCGGCATCGTAATGATAAAATCCCTTGGCGAGCCCGTCGCATCTGTTGACGGTGAGATAGAGCTCAAGCTCGTATTCCGCGCCTGCCGAGGGGTACGGCCTGACGGCGTATTCGGTCAGTGGACCGGAATCGCCGAGGTCACTCCGGCTTGTCGATGTCGCGAGCACGCGCGCGCTGCCGTTGAGAAACCGCGCAAGCTCGCCGAGCGTGATGGGCCGCCGATCGTCGAAGCTTCTTGTCGAATGACGCTGCCGGAAAAGCTGTGCGACCGGCGCGATCTCCGCAGGATCAGCTGCCGACAATTCGCATAGATCGATTTTTTTTCCGGGCCAGCGCGGCCGTACGGCCGGCAGCGGATCAACTGCATTCGCGTAAGGATAAATCGCGCCCAGCGGGTTAGCATGTCGACCTTCCGTACTGCGCGCATGAAAAAGGAGATCATGAAAATCCCAAAGTACGAGGCTGTCGTCACCCTCGACTGATCGCAGCCCGGCGTCGCC
Organism: uncultured Hyphomicrobiales bacterium; assembly: GCA_964459765.1. Classification (GTDB taxonomy): domain Bacteria; phylum Pseudomonadota; class Alphaproteobacteria; order Rhizobiales; family Xanthobacteraceae; genus BOG-931. The sequence continues at coordinate 2,186 of CAYWNY010000041.1, forward strand.
TGCGGCGCCGGGCTTGAAAAGGATTTGGCAATCAACCAGCAGCGCGAGAAGCGCGATCCCTGGAAAGCCGTCGTGCCGACGAAGCTGTTTGATCTGCTGTGGGCCAGAGAATAGAGCGAGCGTGGTGGCAATCTTTGGATCGCAAATCTTGAACAACGCGCCGGAGCGCGGTGATTCCAGAACAATGTCGCTGCCACGCCGCCGCATATACGCGAACCGCGACAAGGCAAGAATATCAGCTTCGTCGAGCTTCGGCGTTTGCGGCCAGTAGTCGGCAAGCTGGGGTTCGATGACGACCAGGTCCTTGCCTTCGCCTGAGGGCCTTACGCAGTACTCCAACAGCCCACGCGCGGCCAATCGTCGAAGCAGAGTTTCAATGTCTTTGTCGATCTTGCGACTGCCGCGCGCTGCCGAAGAGGTGAGCGGCACACCCAGGCGCAGGCCGCGGGTGTGATCCGCCACGTCGCTGCTGAACCTGCCCAAGCCGACCGAATAGCCGTCGAAACAGGCAGCGATTCTTCCGTCCAGATGCGTCTCGAGAGTAACGTGAGGACCGAGCCGGGCGAAAATAGTTGCCGGCACAGCCAACTGCCCTCTTTTGCTTGCGTGAGCGCGCAAGATACTCTTCAGGTGTGCGGATGGATCGGATTGAGCTCGTTTTCGTGGAGTGGCCGGTTAAGCCATCCGAGCCTTACCGGAACATCGTAGAGGCGACCCGGTGCGAAGCGGCGGTAGAAATGCCGCAATCCGGGAACGACCACTCGAGCAACCGGGGCGTCGATATCGGGACGGGTCTGATCGAGCACCAAAAAATCGAGACCTTCTCGCCCGACCAGGCGCACGCAGGCGGCCACCTGTTCGCCCGTGTCGACATGATCCCGCTTCGAAGCCAGGCACGGTCGAGCCGCCGAATCTTCATTCGGCGTCAAATACGGGTAGTCCCGCAAACGCAGCGGCGTGACGCCGTCCAGACTCGATTTCTCGCCACTGCCTCCTCCCATCAGGCCGATGGACAGGAATTGGTTCAGCTCGGTGAGCGCTCGCAACATCGCAATTCTCGCATCGAAATGCGCCCCGGAGCCGAATTCGATATTTTCCTGACCGTTTTTCATCCAGTGGGTGATCGCCACGAAGGTCGGAATGCCAAGATCGCTGGTGATGTCGAGCACCCAAAGCCGGCGTCCGGTTTCCGTAAGCTGTTTTCGCAGATCGCGGATGTAGGATTCGTCGAATTGCGCGAGGTCTACTTCCGGCCGTTGTAGACGATTGTACCACCAGATCGCATAGGCATCACGTTCCACCAGCTCCAGGAAACCCTGGTTGATTGCCTCCTCCAGCGTATTGCCCGCGGCGCAGCCGTTGGAATCCGCCAAGAACGCGGCGGGACCCTTGTAGAAGAAATAAAGAAGCGTAGTCGGAAGGTACTTGAAACGTTTTTCACGCAACGACCAGAGCGGCGACCATTCGATCTCAGCCAAGGGATCGAAGGGGGCAGGGGTTGTCTGCCCGTGCTCGGAGTCAGATGGCGTGTTGTGTTGTCGATGTTGCGCGTCGCTGTAGAGCAAGACGTCGTTGGGGAGGATGGCTTCGCCTTGGTGGAAATCCATAAACCGTCGTTTTACTCTGATCTCGTCACCCTGAAAAATCCCGGAATAGCGTTCAATCGCTTCCATGAGCGCGCTGGCTTCGCCCTGCTCGGCGGTGCTGCCCTTGCCGAAGCTGCCGCCACCCAGCCCGGCTCTGAGCTCGTGAACCGTATGGGCCGGCGCCGAAAAATTGTGCGTGGCGCGATAGTTGGTGTTCAGCGGCAAATTGGCCTCAATGCGCTCCAGCCGCGAGATCACACCGGTCAGGGGGCTCACGTGCTTGCGGAAGCGGGCCACTGTGGCTTGCGACGAGGCGGTCCGGTATCCACCGCTCGTCATGACCAGCTTGCCGCCGGAGGCAACCTCGACCGGCGCCGGCGCGCGCCGCGGGTCTCGCAACTTCTTGCTGCCACAGGCCGGGCATTGCGGACGAGTGGCAACGTAATGTTTCACGATGGTCGAGCCCAACAGGTCGAGGCTGATGATGTGATCGCGCAATTCCGTACGAAAGTCGGTGGCGATCGCTTTTGCGATCTCAACCGATGCAAGCTCGGTGCCGCTGCGCCCGAGCGGGCGCCGGGTCAACGGCGAAACGGCGACACAGTGTGCCTCGCCGCGGCCGAGAAGCGCTTTGACCTCTCGATTGCGCTTCATCCGATCGGCAAGACACAGCCAACAAGGGCTGTCGTCCGGACCGAACACCGGTCCCACTAGGGGAAAAATGCCGGAGGGTTGCACAAGGAGCCAACGCGTGTGATCCGCCAAATGCCGGCGGTTCAATGCGGCGAGCTCGTCGTCAAGATAATCGCTCACCAGCGTGATGGTCAGGTCGGCGGGACCTTTGACGACGCGAACGCTCAACCCCTTCAGTGCGGCGCCAAGCTCGGCTGCACCGTGGACGTCGATCGATCGAATGCGCACGCGACATTTCCGAAGATTTTTTCGCGCGGTCCCTAGGGGTAGCCCCAGGCTCGCCCAGTAAGCTGCCACCTCACCAAGGGACGAGCGCGATTCGAAAACGATGTGGCGGCGATCCGCCAGCCGCTTGAGGGCCTCGTGGATTTTGTCCGGTGGAAAATCTGGCGCGAGGCTGCGAATGTGTTCGCGAACGCTCTTTCCGCCTTTTCCGATTGCGGATGCAAGCGCACAATAAAGCTTGCCATGCAGAAAGAACTTCCGATCCTCGGAATAGAGGCACACGACATCCGATGGCAGCACATAAACCGTGAAATTCGGCGCGAAACGGGGAACGCCATTCATTGGCGTGAGATCGTTCCCATGATCGTCGGTCGTGAGGCCGGCAGCGCGCTTGCCTCTGCGCTTATTGCCGGCAGTGTGAATCACCATTTCCGCTGATATGCTTTGGACCGCGACGGCGCCTCATCGAACCTGCGCTGACGCCTCCTCATTTGTGTTTCTGTGTTGCTCGGCCACCACCCGGCTGCCGGTAGATTACCGCGAGCAACCCGCCGCCGGGTGAAACGAACCCGGCCACAACGGCCTACATCTGTCAACGTAGCCGCGAAACGCTCTCGCCTAGCAGATGCGGCAACCGCCCCAGGACAAACAGCAGCCACAGCCGCACCCGCCCCAGCAGCCGCAGCCGCCGCAGCGGCAACCACCGCAACCCCGACCGCAGCCGCCGCAGCGGCAACCACCGCAGCCGCCGCAGCGTCCGCAGCCTCTGTAGGCGAGCTGGACGCCCGACTTGGAGGCTCCGGCGTTTTCCTTGTCGAAGACATAAAACGTCGCCAGACTGACGTCGGAGATTTCTTCTTCCCCGAGCGTGATTTCATGGTTCGGTGCGGTCTTGTTCGTCGGGATATCCCCAGCCGGACCACCCGTGGTCGCTGCGGCTCCTCCCGCTAAGGATAAAGACAATCCGGCCGCCCCCCATACCGGTACGGATTTCATCCGAGGTGTTCGCTTCGAGCTTTTTTTCGCGTGCGACATCGTTTCCTCTCATACCTTTCGGGCAGTTCCGGAACCAAGCGATAACGCGAGTAAGGCAAGGGTACGCCTCATGTCCTCGTCAGGCAAGCGCGACGCGCGAAAGGCACAATAGGCTTAGCGGTTGGCTTTAGTTTTGAAGCGTTACTACGCGAACTCACGCTCAGGTTTGACGGACGTGTGACATCAAGTGCAAAAGTTGCGCGCGACTCAGAAGACTTTATGGGTGGCAGGGAATATACTTGCTTTGAGTTTTTCGGACCGCATTCGACCGCAACGCGAGCCAAGGAATATGGCCGTGAGGGAAGTACGGTCATACCGTCGGATGCTTGACGATGGTTGGCGGCGGCCGGTTCAGGTTAAACACGCTCTAAACCCTAGGAGAGTTCCCATGCGCGCATTCGTTCGTCCACTCGCCGGTGCCTTGAGCATCGCCTGCCTCAGCGCCGCGATAACCATCCTATCCCACGGCAGTGTTCTGGCGCAGGCCAAGCAGGCGCCGATGAATCAGATGGCGGCACCCCAGGCCGCCCCACCGCCCATGAAGCAAATAGCGCTGACGGACAAGCAGATCGAGGGCGTCATTGCCGCGCACAAAGATATTGAGGCGATCCTTGAAAAAGTGCCGGCACAAAATGCCAAACCCGATCCGAAGATCATCGCGCAGCTCGAAGCCGTCGCCAAAAAGTATGGTTTTGCCAGCTACGAAGAATACGCCGATGTCGACGAAAACATCAGCTTAGTGCTTGGTGGCTTCGACCCTGCTACCAAAAAATATATCGGCTCCGATGCAGTGATCAAGTCACAGATCGCACAAGTCGAGGCCGACAAGAAAATGTCGGCCGCCGAGAAGAAGCAAGTTCTCGCCGATCTCAATGCGGCGTTGAAAGTTCCCGAGCCGCCGGTCGAGAACAACGGCAATATCGATCTCGTCGCAAAACATTACGACAAGCTCGTCGATCTGCTGGGGCATGATCAGCAATAGTCGCCAAAATCTCCCGGCAAATCGCGTCAGCCAGTCGGCCGGTGCGATGACGGTTCAGCAGTGATCGACAAGGCGCGTAAATTCGCCGTCGCGCCGACGTAGGGAGTATGGGCGCAAGCGCTGAAAACGTTAGTTAATCAAGAGTTTGGTTGGTCGGGTCGGCCGCGCTGTCGCATTGCCGGTCGTACCGGCGCGAACTATACAAAAGGATTTGGGTTCGAATAAAGCGGGGTTAGGAAGATTTAAAGAGCTGATGGTTGGTTCGATCGTCGATTTTGTTTGTGGGGTAGGCGCTGGCGGTGGCTAAATTCTTGAGTCCGATCAATGGGAGGGCGGAGACCCTCTCCGCTTCGGGGCAGCGCACGCTGATGAATGGGTCGTGCTCAGACGAAATTTAAAAAATCAGGGCGCGTCGGCGTGTTTGACGCCGCGGCCGCCGTCTCAGCGCGGCTTAATTTCCACCAGGATATTGCGATAGGTTACTTTTCCCACATTGCGCAGGTCGTGCACTTCACCGGCGTCGCGCCAAATCGGCTCGCCGATCTTGCCGACGGGCCGATCGATTTGGCCGGTAAGTGCCGATTCAAGTTCGATGTCGCCGTCAGTCATCGGGATGATGACGTAAGGTAATTCGTGCCGATGCCAGCCCTTGCTTTTGCCGGGCTCGACGACGAAGTCCCACACCCGAATAAGCTCGTTCTCATACATTACCCTATCGCCGATTGGGCCCAATTGCAGATTGCTGATGTCTTTTCCTGCCATCTCCCGTCCTCCAAAAGTCGCAGCCTACGCGCCGGTCAGGCCGATCACGCGGGTCCGGCCGATGAGCCTTTACGCTTCGGACGCCGCGAAACGTTCGGCGACGATCGCGTCGGTTCGGCCATCGTCCAGTTCGGGCGTAAGGACCACGTTCTCCTGTTCCTTGGGATCGTTGCGGGCCGATAAAGCAGTCGCGGTCTCCGTGCAGCTGAGGTTAAACGCCTTGTGGGGTACCCACGGAGGAATAAAACAGAAAATACCGGGCTCTATCAGGACCTCGTGCTCGAGATTTTCTCCGTAAAAAAGCGCGATGCGGCCGGTTACGCCATAAATCGCTGTTTCGAAATCCTTGTGATAGTGCGCCTTGGCTGATCCGCCGGGCCCGAACGCGGTAAGGTTCATCGAGATCCCGGTGGCGCCGCTCGAATGGCCGCTGATACCGAAGAACTGCGGCATGCCCTGGCGAGCCATGTCGGTGCTGTCCCGTTGAATGATGACGACGTCTTGTTTTGTGGATTGTTTTGTAGACTCCGCCGGCTTCATTTCATTCTCCTGTTGGCCTTAATTTTGTTGGCCTTCATTCGCCGCAATGGGCGTGCGTGAAACGATCCAGTTGCCAAGCCAGACCAGCCGTGATGCGTTATTTTCAACGCCCGTTGACGACGAACATTGAACCAAGATTAATTGAAGTCGGTCTGGTCTGTCCACCGTCGAAAAACGAAGGCCATTCATGATTAGATTCGATAGCCGCGTTGCTCTGGTTACGGGCGCAGGCCGGGGGATGGGACGCAGCCATGCGCTCGATCTGGCACGGCGGGGCGCGAGCGTGGTGGTCAACGATGCGGGTTTTCGCAGCGTTGCCGGGACCGATCGCGATCCCGCCGTAGCGCAAGCCGTCGTTGAGGAAATCCGTCAAGCCGGAGGACAAGCAAGCGCGAATGCCGCGGACATTTCCGTTCTCGATGAGGCCAAAGAGGCGGTCGAAGAGACCGTCAAGCGCTGGGGCAAAATTGATATTGTCGTGAATAATGCCGGCAACCAGCGATTTTTACGCTTCGCCGACACCGGGCGCCCCGATTACGATTCGCTCATCGATATTCATCTTGGCGGAACGTTCAACGTCACCATGGCGGCATGGCCGCACATGGTCCGCGCCCGGTACGGACGGATTGTGTTCACAACCAGCCAAGTCGGCTTCTACGGGCAGGTCGATGCCGTTGCGTACGGCGCGGCAAAAGGCGGCATTATGGGCCTGATGCACGGCATCAAGCTCGATGCGCCGGCTGCCGGAATTCGCGTCAACTGCATTTCGCCGTTTGCTTTTACCAGGATGGTTGTCGATCTTTTCCCCAAAAGCCTCGCCGTTCATATTGCGCCCGAGCACGTCTCCGCTGGCGTCAGCTATCTTGCGAGCGAGGAATGCCGGCTCAATGGAGAGGTGCTGATTGCAGGCGGCGGTCATTTTTGCGTGGCGCGAACCATTGAAACGACCGGCATCGACATCGCCGACGTTGCAAACATTTCCGCCGAGACAGTCGCCGCGAATATCGAGACCATCACTGATACATCACGATACCATCTTTACCCAGACGCGCTTGCTGCGGTCCAAGTCACGTTTGACCGGCTGAGCGCTCAGGCGGGGCAAACCGATTCATGAAGGCGATCATTGTCGGGGCCGGCGTTGGCGGCCTCACCAGCGCGCTCTTCCTGAACAAATACGGGATTGAGTGCGAGATTTACGAACAAGTCCCGGAGTTGCGGGAGCTTGGCGTAGGCATCACGCTGCAGACGAACGCCGTGAGGGAGCTTGGCAACCTCGATTTGCTGCCTTCGCTTCATACCACCGGCGTCAGCAGTGAGCATTTGTATTATCTCACCCGCCGGGGACAACCTGTCTGGGACGAGCCCCGGGGGCTCGCGGCCGGGCACGACACGCCTCAATTCTTCGTTCATCGCGGCCGACTTCAGTCGCTTCTTTACCGTGCAGTCATGGAGCGCCTGCGCGACGGCTCGGTCCATCTCGGGCATCGGCTCGCGTCATTCGCGCGAACGCCGGATGGGGTTGAAGCGCATTTTGTCGACCGCGACGGATCGCCCATCGCGGCGGCAACCGCAGACCTTCTCATCGGCGCAGACGGCATTCATTCGACAGTCCGAAGGCGCATCAATCCGAACGAGGGCGGCCCTCGCTGGGGTGGTCTTATCCTGTGGCGCGGAGCGGTCGAGTGGCCGGAATTTCTCGGCGGTGCGTCAGTGCTGATCGCCGGTGGCAGCAAGTGCAAGTTTGTCGCCTATCCGATTGCCCCGGGAGCGACGGCGAAAACATTTCTGACGAATTGGGTGGTGCAGGCCAGCGTCGGAACTCCGGGCAGCGAACCGCCGCATCGTGAAGATTGGTCTCAACCAGCACGCCGCGAAGATTTGGAGCCGTTTCTGGGCAAGTTCACGGTGCCGCAAATCGACGTTCGCCGGCTGATCGCAAAGACCGGCATTTTCTGGGAATATCCAATGTGCGATCGGGACCCGATCGAGAAATGGTCGGTCGACAGAGCCATTCTTTTGGGCGATGCCGCTCATCCGATGTATCCGATGGGCGGAAACGGTGGATCTCAAGCAATACTCGACGCGGCTTGTCTCGCTCGCGAACTGAGTTCCCAGAGCAATCTGGACGACAGTTTTGCCGCGTACGTTCAGGAGCGGCTGCCGCCAACGAATGCGATTGCGGCAGCAAACCGCACGGGCGGACCGGAAAACGTCATTGACGTCGTGGAAGAGCGGGCACCCGACGGCTTCGACGATATCGAACGTGTCATGCCCCGCGCCGAACGTGAAACAATCATGGGAAATTATGCCAAACAGGCGGGCTACGCGTTGGTGCGGCCGGGCGGCTCGTAATTGCATAAACGTTTGCCGCGCCAGTCCGTCATCGGCGCATTCGAATAACAAACACTATTTGGTATTGACGCACTAGAGCGTTGTGCCATTATCTCGTTCGCGGAATTTTTGCCGGCGCACCAGGTTCCATTAGGGAGTGCAAGCGATGGCGCAGGTCCAACAGAAGAGCCACCCGTCAACGCTGCACGATACGCGTCGCCCGATGGTGGAACGGCTGCGCGGCATACTTCCGGAAATCGCCGCACGCGCCGAGGAATGCGAGGAAATTCGCAAGGTGCCTGACGCGAATGTGCAGGCGCTGCGCAACATCGGCTATCTCCGCGCGATGGTGCCAAGCTCATACGGCGGTGGAGAAGAGGATCCGGTCGATCTTTATCGGTCGGCGCGCCTGCTGGCTTCGGTTTGTCCGTCGACGGCCTGGGCCATGCAACTGCTCATGGGCCACTCGCACGTGGTGGCTGCCTTTAGCAAGGAAGCGCAAGACGAAATCTGGGGCAAGAGCCCGGAAAACATTGCATGTTCATCGGTCGCGGCGGTGGGTAAATTCGAGCGGACCCCGAAGGGCATTCGCGTGTCCGGGCGCTATCAGTTTTCGAGCGGCTGCGACCATGCCCAGTGGGGCATCTTTGGCGGACACCTGGCGAATGCCCAGACCGGCGAACCCGAGCACTGTTTGGCGATCTTGCCGCGCGCGGACTATCAGATCATCGACACGTGGTTCAGCTCGGGCCTCAAAGGCAGCGGAAGCAAGGACATCCTGATCGAGAATGCGCTCGTACCCGAATATCGGGTCGAATCCATGGGCGCGTTGTTCATGGGAAAGTCGGCCGGGATCGGCCTCCATCCCGGCATGCTCTATCGAATTCCGTTTTCGGCCATCTTTGGCGCGAGCTTTTCCGTCGTCGCGCTCGGAGCGGCCGACGGCATGGTCGAGGCTTACAAGGACCGTTTGGAGGGCCGCATCAGCGCGATCACCGGTCAAAAAGCGATCGATGCCATGCCGTCTTATATGCGGCTCGCCGAATCGGCACACGAACTGCAGGCCGCGACATTGTTGCTGGAGAAAGACTGGAATGAATTTGTCGCATTCGCCAACGGCAGTTTGGAACTGACGCCCGACGTTATGGCCAATTGGCGCAGCAATCAGGCGTTTGCGGTGAAGCTTGCGGTCCGGGCGACTGACCGTCTTTATGAAGCTTCAGGGGGAACCGCCGGCTACCTTAAAAGTCCGGCGCAACGGTTTTGGCGTGACATCCACATGGCCTCTGGCCACTATTATGTGGATTATGATCTGGCCGCGCGCATATTCGGTAGACATCTGATGGGCTTGCCGCCAGATCGGAGTCTCATATGAGGCGGCCTGCCGTCGTTTCTTTTCAAAAGAAAGCACCAGCGAGATTCGCTTTCTGTTAGTGCAAAGACGCGCGTTCAAACCACACCAAGCCCTGAAAGGGCGCCGGGATTGCCAATGGCTCAACACCAAAAGCCACAGATTCGCGCTGCCATCATGCAATCCGCCTTCCGCGAGTTTTCCAAGCGCGGATATGTGGACGCAACGGTGCCGCGCATCGCGGCTGGCGCGCGCGTTTCAACGGCGAATTTCTACGTTTATTTTCGCTCCAAGCTCGAGGTGCTTTTCGCCATCTATGAGCCGTGGCTGAGGGAACAACTCGATAAACTGGAAGAAGAAACGGAGCTGATTGCAAATCCGCAGCGCCGCATGTCGCGCATTCTGACGGTGCTGTGGCGCGAAATTCCGGCGATGAACAACGGATTTTCCACGAACATCATGCAAGCGCTTTCTGCCGGCTCGCGAGATGAGGGTTACGAATCTCACATCATCCGCTGGGCCGAAGACAAGATCGCCGGAATGTTGAGGCGGGCGCTCTTGGCAGCGGGCGCCCCGGCCGCCGACAGCAAACTGATCGCCCATGCCCTATTCATGGCCTTTGACGGCTTTTCGTTGAATTATCATCTCAATCCTTGGGCGGCTTGCACTGATGAGACCGTCGAAACGTTTTGCCAGCTGCTTCTTCGCGGCACCTCCAGTGCCGTACCCCGGCGGATCGCGCGCGCCTGATCGCATTGGCGAGGTCGCGGCGCTTCGGTTCCAGGAACCGAAAAACAACCGACGTTCGGTATTGACGAAAACGTCGCTGTCATTCACGATCCGTTCAATATTGGCCGAAGTCGGGGATGGAGAAGTCGATGTCGCTATCGAACTCGGGGAGTCCCTACGAATTTATCGTGGTCGGCGGAGGGTCTGCCGGTTGCACGATTGCAGGCCGCCTCGCAGAGGCCGGCCGTCAGGTTTTGCTGTTGGAGGCAGGCCGTGACGACGACACATCGTTCATCCACATGCCTGGCGCATTTATCCGGCTTTTCAGCACCGATCGCGTCGTCATGTATCAGACGACGCCGCAGTCTCGGGCGGAGTCGCGGCCGTTGTTTGTACCGCAAGCGAATACTTTGGGTGGTGGCAGTTCCGTCAACGCAATGATCTACATTCGCGGCTCGCGCGAAGATTACGAAGAATGGCGGGCGCTCGGATGCGATGGCTGGGGCTGGGATGACGTGCTGCCGCTATTCAAGCGGTCCGAAGGCAACGAAACGCTGTCGGGGCCGTACCACGGCACCGATGGTCCGCTGAAAATCGGCAACGCCTGGCACGGCCTTCCTACCAGCCTTGCCTTTGTGAAGGCTGGGCAAGAAATCGGGCTGCCTTTCAATCATGATTTCAACGGTGAAAAACAGGAAGGGGTCGGATTTTTCCAGGCCACTGCCTATCGCGGCCGCCGCAGCAGCTCTGCGGCCACTTATTTGGCGTCGCAAAAAGGCAAGCCGAATCTCAAGATCCTCACTAACGCCAAGGTCCTGAAACTCAAGGTTGACGGCTCACGGGTAACGGGGGTTGTGTACCGCGGCAGCGACGGCGCGACACACGAATTGCTTGCGGGTCGCGAAGTGATTCTCTCTGCCGGCGCCCTGGTTTCCCCCAAGATATTGCAGCTTTCCGGGATAGGTCCGGCCGAGCTGTTGAAGTCCAAGGGAATTTCGGTCGCCCATGACGCGCCCGAAGTCGGTAAAAACTTTCAGAACCATGTCGAGGTCCCGCTGCATTGCCGGCTCAAGGCGCCGATGAGCTTGCTCGGCCAGGACAAAGGACTGACTGCCCTAAAGCACGGCCTGCAATATGTGATGTTCCGCAGCGGCCTGCTCTCATCGAGCATCTGCGAGGCAGGAGCGTTCGTCGATACCGCCAATACCGGGCGGCCGGACGTGCAGCTTTATCTCATCCCTTCACTCTTCGGATCCGGAGAGTGGCCGGCTCCGCCCGGTCACGGTGTTTCCATCTGTGTTTCGCTTCTCAGGCCGAAATCGCGCGGATCGGTTTCGGTCGAAAGCCCCAATCCTGACGACGCAATCTCGTTCGACGGAGGAGCGCTCGAGGACGATGAGGATCTGCAAACGCTAGTGCGCGGCATCGAGGTCGCGCGAAAGATGATTAAGGCGCCATCGTTTGCTAAAATAGTGAGCAGTGAAATCTATTCAGATTCCACTGGCGCCAGCGACGCGTTGAAGCCGGAATACTTTGTGAGAAAATACGTACGGCCGATCAGCCACGTATCCGGAACCTGCCGGATGGGCTCGGATCCGCGCGCCGTCGTCGACCCTCAGCTTCGGGTCAACGGATTGTCGGGCCTGCGCGTCGCCGATGCGTCGATCATTCCAAAGTTGGTTAGCGGCAATACTAACGCCGTGTCCATGTTGATCGGCGAGCGGTGTGTCGACTTCGCGCTCCGCAATCTCAACTGACCTGCGGATCAACGCTCGGAAAGTGAGAAACGAATATTATTCGATTTACACGTTCCAGCAGTTGTGTTTAGCTTTAGCGGTTTGACACACCATGGTACGGAGAAGAGTCATGAGAAAAGCGCACGCGGCTCTCTTTCTTGCAGGGATGGCGGCTGCCGCCTTCGTTGCCGGCTCAACCACATGGTCTGTTCAGGCCGCGGATCCGATCGTCATCGGGATGGACATGCCCTTCAGCGGTTGGTTTCAACCGATCGACGACAGCACGATGAAGGGCATCGAGCTTGCAGTCGACGACATTAACGCCGCGGGTGGTGTCCTTGGCCGTCAGCTCAAGATTGAAAAATACGATATGAAATCCGAGCCGCCGCTGGGCGCGGACGGCGCAATCGACCTGATTTCGCGGGGCGCCAAACTCGTCCTGGTGCCAAGCGACTTTGACTTCGGCGGGCCGGGCGCGTTCGTTGCACAGTCGAAAGGCGTGGTGGTTTTTGCGGGAGCTTCCGATCCGAAATTCGGCTTGACCGGCGTCGGCAATATGGCCTTCTCCGTTTCTACGCCCAGCCGGGTGCAGGGCGCCATGGACGCCGAGTGGGCCCACGACCGCAAGGGCTATAAGACCGCCTACGTTCTGCTCGACAACACGATCAATGTCACGAAGTCGGCCTGCGCCGAATTTGCCGAGCGTTGGAAGAAGATCGCCGGACCGGATTCGCTGCTGGGTCAGGACACGTTCCTGAACCCCGATCCTTCGATTGCCGCGCAGATCACCCGCATCCTGGCGCTGCAGAAGAAGCCCGACGTGATCTATCTGTGCTCGTACGTGCCGGGAGGCGCCAGCGCCATTCGCCAGCTTCGCGCGGCGGGCGTCAACGAGCCGATTTTGTCGGCCGAACCACTCGACGGCGACTACTGGCTCGGCATGACTCCCAACCTCTCGGACTTTGTCGTGAATTCGTATGGCGCATTTTTTGGTGGCGATCCCGACAAACAGACGGCCGGCTTCTTTGAACGTTTCGCAAAGAAGTACGGGAAACCCGCGGACGTGTCCTACGGCGTTCGTGGGTACAGTGAAGTAGAGGCGTTCGCCCGTGCCGCCGAACGCGCCAAGTCGACGGACGGCCCCGCCGTCGCCGCCGAACTGGAAAAGTTCAAGAATGAACCGCTCGCGATCGGGCCGACCACGTTCAGCTCGACCGTCCATATGGGTGGCGCGGCAAGGCCGATGGCGTTCCTCGAAGTGACCGACGGCAAGTATCACTTCGTCGAGCGCTACGCCATCAAGACTCAGCCTGACATTCAGTACTAGTGTCCCGATTCCGAGGTTCGCAAGTCTTCACGGAACCTCTGATGCGAACGTAGGAATCAAAGGGAGGCTAGCAATTTCATGTTTCTAGCGTGTTTTTGGATTCGAAGTTCCTATCCGAGCGAGCCGCCTGATCGTAGGAACTTCGAATCCACCACACTAGGAGCTTCATCGAACGTAGCCGGGGCTACGGGGATGTGAATGGAGCTTTCGGCCGAGAACGTCAGTGTAAGGTTTGGTGGATTAAGCGCTCTCGACAGCGTTAGCGTTTCGCTCCGGCCCAACGAGATCCTGGGTCTCATTGGGCCGAACGGCGCCGGGAAAACGACGCTGGTCAACGTGCTGAGCGGATTTCTACGCCCCACCTCCGGCCAAGTGCAAATAGGCGGTAAAAACGCTCGCCGCTTACACTCGCATAACTACGCGACGGCCGGCGTCGCCCGCACGTTCCAGGCCGTTCGCTTGTTTCCAGGAATGACGGTAGCGGAAAATATCGAGGTCAGTTGCGTCAATATTGGCATGTCGCGAGCGAGCGCCCGCGCTCGTGCTGCTGAATTGCTCAAATGGGGCGGCCTATTGGAAAAAGCCGGCCGCATCGCGACGTCGCTCAACTACGGAGACGAACGCCGCGTTGGTCTGCTGCGGGCGCTCGCTCTTAATCCAAAATTTCTGCTGCTCGACGAGCCCGCTGCCGGCCTCAATGCCGCCGAAGCCGACGAATTGCGGCACTTGATCGCTCACATCCAGGAGACATTCTCTTGCGCGGTGCTTTTGATCGAGCACAACATGGCATTGGTCATGAACCTGTGCCATCGGCTGCACGTGCTCGACGGCGGCCGCACGATCGCAACCGGAACGCCGGCGGAGGTTCAATCGTCGCCGGCCTTCCGTCGAGCTTATCTGGGCACGCACGCGCTGTGACCGACTGGCACCAAGACGACATCGTGATCCAAATGCAAAGACGCCAATCGCCGACACCGCAGGATGACCGGCCAATTTTGGCGGTCAGCGACCTTCACGTTGCGTACGGCACGATCACGGCCTTGCGCGGGATCACGGTACGCATCAATCAAGGTGAAATCGTCGCAGTCGTCGGCCCGAACGGGGCTGGAAAGTCGACGCTGTTGAGCACGATTGCGGGCTTGGTACGGCCTCGTCAGGGCCAAATTCAATACCGCGGCCACTCTCTCGTCGGCCGTTCCATTGAAGACATTCTCCGAGGTGGAATCTCGCTCGTGCCCGAAGGACGTCACATATTTTCGGCGATGACGGTCGAGGAAAATTTGCTGCTTGGAGCCACCATTCGCAACGATGCGCGCGAGATCGACGCGGATATCGACTCACTGACAGGCCGGTTTCCCATATTGCGGAAACGATGGCAGCAGCCGGCCGGGCGTCTCTCCGGCGGCGAACAGCAACAGCTCGCTATCGCGCGAGCGCTATTAAGCCGTCCCTCCCTGTTGATACTTGACGAACCATCGTTGGGTCTCGCTCCGGGCATTATCGATGAGGTCTACAGGATATTGCTTGAGCAGCGGAGCCGGGGAACAACCATTCTTGTCGTCGAGCAAAACGCGACGCGAGCTCTCGAAGCGGCCGACTACACTCACATCCTGAGCGCCGGCGCGATTCGTCTCAGCGGCACCAGCAAGCAGCTGCTTGAAAATCCGCAGTTCGACGCAGCCTATTTTGGAGTCGCGCCACCCGAAGGCTCGAGTGACCGTGATCATAAACGTCATTCAAAACTTGGTTGACGCGATCAGCGTCGGCAGTCTCTACGCGCTGACGGCGCTGGGGATCGGGCTGATCTTCGGCGTTATGCGCCTGATCAATTTCGCGCACAGCGAACTCCTCACGCTGACCGGTTACACGCTCTTGCTTTTGAATTCGGAGCCGACGGCGGTCGCGATCATCGGTGGCGTTGTGGTCGCGATCGCGATCGCTTTAGCCACTGAAAGAGTCGTGTTTCGCCCTCTGCGCGGCGCCGACCCGACGACGCTTCTTATCGCATCGTTCGCTTTGAGTTTTTTCATTCAGAAAACGTTGGCTTTAACCGTCGGCTCCAAGACCAAAGGCATCGACGTGCTTCCGCAGCTGGGAGCTCAAATCGTCATTGGCGGGGTCCGGTTTCAGCTTCTAAAGGTGGTAACGATTGTCGTTACGATCGTCCTTCTCGGATTGTTGTCCTGGTTTCTCAAGCGAACCAGATACGGCCGGCAAATGCGCGCCGCCGCAGAAAACTTTCGCATGGCGCAGCTTTTGGGCGTTCGGGCCAATCTGGTGATTTCTCTCGCCTTTGCCATTAGCGGAATTCTCGCGGCTGCCGTCGGTATTCTGTTTGTTTCGCAAAGTGGTTTTCTTGAGCCGCGCATGGGACTGCAACTCGTCGCCATCGCCTTTGTCGGTACGGTTATCGGCGGTCTCGGTAGCCTGACCGGTGCCGCGGTCGGCGGTTTTCTCGTAGGGGCCGCGACCGTCCTGTTGCAGGCGGTGCTGCCTCTGGGCCTACGCGAATTTCGCGAGCTGTTTGTCTATCTGCTGGTCGTTGTGATTCTGTTGGTGCGGCCACAAGGGCTGATACCGGCGCCCGGACTGAGGCAGCGCGTATGACGAACGCCGGCTTGCGCCTGCTACGGGCGGTTTGGCCGCTGCTGTCGCTGGCTTTGGTTGTCATCGCCATCGCCATGATCGCCTCGGTCGCGCCGATTACGGGTCAGCGGCGCGTCGCCGAGGCGTTCGTCACTCTCGTCGCCGTCGTCGGCCTTTACATTTTCGTCGGCAACTCTGGATTTGTTTCATTTGGCAACGTGAGTTTCATGGCGATTGGCGCTTATGTTTCCGCCATTCTGACCATGCGACCCGCCGCCAAGGCGGTGTTTCTCCCGGGCTTGCCGGAACTGATCAAATCCGCGCAATGGAGCGCCGTCCCGGCCGCACTCGCGGGGGGCTGCGTTGCGGCGGTCCTGGCCTTTCTTGTCGGAATTCCTTTGATGCGACTCTCCGGCATTGGCGCCAGCATCGCAACCTTCGCGTTGCTTTCGATCACCCGCATTGGAATCGGCAATTGGGATTCCGTGACCGGCGGGCAGAATTCGCTCATGGGGTTTCCGATCTACACGACTGTTTGGATCGGTCTCGCGTGGGCGCTGTTGGCGATGGCGACCGCCTTCTTTTACCAAGAGACGAGGTCCGGTTTGATCCTGCGCGCTACTCGCGAAGACGAGGTGGCCGCACGTGCCGTCGGCTCGAACATCCATCGTCACCGTATGATCGCCTTTGTCATCAGCGCGTTCTTCAGCGCCATCGCCGGCGTTCTGCTCGGACATTATCTGGGCGTCGTGCGCATCGAGACTTTCTATCTGGATCTGACGTTCAATATCGTCGCGATTTTGGTCATTGGCGGAACCGGCAGCCTGGCCGGCGCGGTGTTCGGGACGATCGCCATCTCGACGATGGCGGAGCTCCTTCGCCACGTCGAAATAGGGTTTCAGATCGGCGATCTTCACATATCGGCGCCGGCCGGGCTGGCGGACGTGGTCGTGGCGCTCGGCATGTTGCTGATCATCTTGTTCCGGCCGAAAGGCATTACGAATGGTCGTGAAATGCCTTGGCCGTTTCATAGCGGAAAAAGCGTGACGACTGGCAATCCGGCGCATTCGAATGCGAACGGCACGCAGGTCTTCGCCGGCAGCGACTTGGTCTCTGAACAGCGGCCGAGTCCCCAATAGATTGATGAATCCCCGAGCAACGCAAACAGGAGTGACTAAAATGAGCCGCCGTTCCGGCATCTCAATGTTCAACGACAACAAACTGAAACTTGGCGTTTTTGCCGCCAACTGCTCCGGCGCCATGGCGGTGACGAAAGTCCCCGAACGCTGGGACGCAAGCTGGCAGCACAATCGCGAATGCGCAGTCATGGCGGATCAGGCTGGCATCGAGTTCATGTTGCCAATCGCGCG
Source organism: uncultured Hyphomicrobiales bacterium (assembly GCA_964459765.1). GTDB lineage: Bacteria > Pseudomonadota > Alphaproteobacteria > Rhizobiales > Xanthobacteraceae > BOG-931. The sequence continues at coordinate 19,439 of CAYWNY010000041.1, forward strand.
TTGGATCGGCTACGGCGGCGACACCAAGTTCCACGGATCGACGCTTGAGACGATGGCTTGGGCATCCGGCTTGCTTGCCGCCACCCAACGCATCACCGTGTTCGCCACCGCCCACACGGCCTTCACCCACCCAATCGTAGCGGCCAAACAATTTTCCACGATGGATCACATCGGCAACGGCCGGTTTGGGCTCAATGTTGTCTGCGGCTGGAACAAGCCAGAGTACGATATGTTCGGTATTCAGCTGCCCGAACAGCACACCGATCGTTACGCGTACGGTCAAGAATGGCTGGACGTTATCCGCAAAATCTGGGGCAGCGACGCTCCGTTCGACTGGGACGGAAATCATTTCCGTCTCAAAAATGTCTACGGCGATCCGAAGCCCGTCAATGGCTCGGCGCCGCCGACGATGAATGCCGGCTCCTCTGCCGAAGGGCGAGATTTCGCCGCGCGCAATGCCGACTTCCTGTTCACCGTCATGATCGATCCCGAGCAGGGCGAGAAAGACGTCAATGAGATTCGGCGCAACGCACGCAAACGCTACGATCGCGACATCGACGTGTTCACCACGAGCTACATCGTATGCCGGCCGACGACCAAGGAAGCAGAGGACTATCACGCTTATTATTCGGAAAAGTACGCCGACTGGCCGGCGGTCGACCGCTTGATGGAGCTGCAGGGGCTGCATGCCAAGTCGTTCCCGCCGGAAGCCTTCAAGTTGTTTCGCGGACGATTCGCCGCCGGACACGGCATCTATCCGCTGGTTGGCGATCCAGATCACGTTGCCAACGAACTGGAACGAATTAGCAAGGCTGGCTTTGCCGGCACCACCGTGAGCTTCGTGAATTATCTGGATGAGATGCCGTACTTCCGCGACGAGGTGCTGCCTCGTCTGGAGGCCAAAGGCTTGCGAAAGAAAGCAAGGCCAACTAGCGAGCAATGACCGCATCGCTGGTGACGACGTCCGCAAGCATGTCGAGAGTGTGCAGGGATGCGCGATGCGCATCCCTGTCACCCGACGCGCAACAATCAGCGAGCAGCCTGACAAAAAATCCCATGTCGGCTGCGTCCCGGACCGTGTGCTCGACGGAAAACTGTGTGGCAAGTCCCATGATATTGAGCCGGTCGGCGGCACGGTCGCGAAGAATGCCTTCCAGGGGGCTGTTGCGAAACGCGCTGTTGGTGACGCCGGTCACCAGGATTTCTTTCACTTTCGGTTCAAACCCAGCGAGCGCCGCGGCGCCCCAGGAGTTACGCTTGAGCGCGCCAAGCGCCTCGGTTCGCCGGAACAGGCGGCAATTCCGTGGCAGGTCGCTATAGTCTTGTGCAAATGCGATGTGCACGTGCGCTATGATCCACGCTGCTTGTCTTGCCGCCTCCAGCGCGCGCTTGCTCGCGTCGAGAAAATCGACAGCCTCCTTGGTGTTGCGCTGCAGTGAAAATGGAATGCGCCCGTCCGGATGGCAAATGTCGTTTTGAAAGTGCATGGCAATTAAAGCGTCGCGCACGTTTAGCTCCAGTCTTGCTTGTGGCGTCACGTTTAAGCGCAAAATGCAGAAGAGGCCAACAATGGGGATCCAGTCACATGGGTGACAACGCGAGTTCCGCACCGCCTCCGCCGAATGTCGATCCCACCGCCGTCAAAGAGGTGAGCAAAGGCGTATTCGTCATTACCGATCGCCGGATACCGTTCGTCCCGAACATCGGAATTATCCTCGGCGAAGATGCGGCGCTTGTGGTCGATACGGGCATGGGACCGGCCAATGGTGCGAAAGTTCTGGACGCGGCGCGAAAAATCGCCGGCCGGCGGCGCCTGATATTGACGCTCACCCATTTCCATCCGGAGCACGGCTACGGCGCGCAAGTCTTCAAAGGCATCGCCGAAATTCGGTATAATCGCGCCCAGCGCGACGAGCTCGCTGCCAAAGGCCGTACCTACCTCGACATGTTTAAAACCTTTGGGCCCGGCCTTGCCACCGCGCTTGAGGGCACAGAAATCGTTTTTCCGGACGAGGTCTACGACGGAGACTCGCTGACGATTGATCTCGGCGGGCAAAAGGTCGAGCTCCGCACGTGGGGAAAAGCCCACACCGGCGGCGATCAGATCGTGTGCCTTCCGCGGGAAAGAATACTGTTTACCGGCGATCTTGCCGAGGAACGCATGTTTCCGATTTTTCCCTGGTTTCCTCCGAACGATACCGACATCGACGCCGCGTGCTGGACGAAAATCCTCTCTGAGCTTGAGAGCTGGAAGCCGGCCGTTGTCGTCCCGGGCCACGGCGATCTCGGCGGGCCGGAAATCCTCGTTGCCGTGCGCGACTACCTCCTGGATGTCGAACGGCGGGTGTTCGCGGAACGGAAATCCGGGAAGGATGCCGATGCAATCGTCGCATCTCTCGCTCCGAAAATTCGCTCGGAACACGCCGATTGGAGCGCTCCAGAATGGATTGATTTTGCAATCCGCTACTATTCGTCTCTGCAGGCATGATTGCGAAACGAAATGAGCCAGGCCGGAATTTACATAGATGATCGACACTCGACTAAATCACGGCAGAATCGGTCCCAACGATTTTGTGTCGCGCCGATGATGGAGTGCGACAAGCGCGCCAAAAACACTTTTTAAATTTTGGGGCCTTAGACGAGTGACGACTGTCTGATGTCATACTGCTCGTCGTACCATTGGTTGGGGAGCTTAAGACGGCGCTAGGGAGATTGGCGAGTATCGTCGGCGTCTAATGATTAAGCCAAAAGACGGTCGACGCGCTGTTTCCCACTATCCGTCGGGCTATCCGCGCGCTGCATCGCCGGTTTTGCCGCATCGCTCAGATTGAAGGCGGAATTGATCAGCGCGATATGAGATAGCGCTTGAGGAAAGTTACCAAGTAGACGGCCGGATCCAGGATCGTACTCCTCGCTCAACAATCCAACATCGTTGCAGAGGGTCAAGAGGCGCTCGAACAATCGGCGCGCATCGGGTTTGCGATCCAGCAGTACATAGGCGTCCACAAGCCAGAAGCTGCACGCGAGAAATACGCCTTCGTCGGCCGGCAAGCCGTCGTCTGTTTCTATTGTGTCATAGCGCATGACCAACCCATCGACGAGAAGTTTGCGCTCGATCGCCTCGATAGTGCCTCGCACGCGCGGGTCCGCCGCGGGCAGGAATCCAACGGTCGGGAGAAGCAACAAGCTGGCGTCGAGTTCTTTCGAGTCGTAGGTGCGTACAAAGCTGCCCAGTTCCGGATCGAACCCGCGACGACAGACGTCGTCGTGAATTTTGCGGCATAGCTGGCGCCACTGATCCACCGGACCCTCAAGGTTAAATGCTTCGGCGCTTTTGATCGCCCGATCGAAGGCGACCCACGCCATGATTTTCGAAAAGGTAAAATGGCGAGCGCCGCTGCGCACTTCCCAGATCCCCTCGTCCATTTCGAGCCACGTTTCTTCCAAATGTTCGAGGACGCTCAACTGCAGGGTCCAACCGGATTCGTTTGACGCCAATCCCCATAGCCTCGCATGATGCAGTGCATCCATGAGTTCGCCATAAACGTCGAGCTGAAGTTGGGTGTGGGCGGCGTTGCCGACGCGGACCGGGATTGACCTTTCGTAGCCAGGAAGCCAGCGAACCTCCCATTCGCTCAAGCGCCTTTCGCCCGCGATCCCATACATAATTTGTAACTGGTCCGGTTTACCGGCCGCGGCGCGCGACAGCCATTCGCGCCACGCTTGCGCTTCTTCCATGTAACCGGCGTTCATTAGCGCCAGTAGGGTCAACGTCGCGTCGCGCAGCCAGCAAAAGCGGTAGTCCCAATTACGAGAACCGCCGATGT
>CAYWNY010000042.1:0-23228 GCA_964459765.1 uncultured Hyphomicrobiales bacterium
CCGATGGTGATGAGGATCTGGCGGAGCGGCGCGCCATAGACCTGGCGGATGATGAGGCGCTCGAATACGAAGCCGAGCGCACCGCTCGCCAGCCCGGCGGCAAGGAGCGCGAGCAACAGCGCCGCGAGATTGAGCGCGAGCGACATCTCGGTAGTCCAACCGTAAAGCGGGCGGATCACCGAGACGGCGATGTAGGCGCCGAAGGTGACAAACGCCGCGTGTGCGAAGTTGAGCACGTCCATGAGGCCGAAGATCAGCGTCAGGCCCGACGCCACCAGAAAGAGCATGATGCCCATGGTCAGCCCGGCGACGGTCAGCGTCAGCCAGGGCCCCGGTCCGATCGCCGGCAGCGCCGCCAGCACGACAACCGGCGTGAGCGCGTAGGGCCCCCAGCGGTTCGCAGTTTTGAGCCACTCGCCGTTCATGCGCTGTTCGCCATGCTCAAACCCAACAATCGGTGCTGCACGTCGTGATCGGTGGCGAGAGCCGACATGGTCCCGGTGTGGATGATGCGTCCCTCGTCCATCACCGCGACGTCGTCGCCGACCATTTCAGCCACGCGAAAATTCTGTTCGACCAGAAGGATCGTGGTGTGCTCGCGCTTCAATCGCAACAGCGCGCCGACCAGTTGATCGACCATCGCCGGCGACAATCCCTTGGTCGGCTCGTCGATCAATAACAACCGGCGTTGCTCGATGATGGCGCGGCCGATCGCCAGCATTTGTTTCTGCCCGCCGGACAGCGCGCCGGCAGGCTGCTCCCATTTCATCTTGAGCGCGGGGAAACTTTCCAGCACGCTGTCGAGGTGCTGCCGGTCGAAGCCGCGCGGCGCGGTCGCGAGCAGCATGTTCTCGCGCACCGTCAGCTTGGTGAAGATGCCCATATTCTCCGGCACGTAGGCGATGCCGAGGCGGGCAATGTGCGGGGTATCGAGCGCGGTAATCGCCTTGCCGTCGAAGATGATCTTGCCGAGCCGCGCCTTCCACAGGCCCATGATGGTGCGCAACGTCGTGGTCTTGCCCGCGCCGTTGCGGCCGAGCAGCGCGGTGACGCGGCCGTTCGCGACCGCGAGATCGACGCCATGCAAAATGCGATAGCGGCCGATATCGGTGTGTACGCCTTCAAGCCGCAGCAATTCTTGAGCCGGCCCGCTCATCGCCGCGACCCGCGTTCGAGTTCGCCCGCGCCGTGAACGCCGAGATAGGCCTGCTGCACCGCCGGCAGCGCCACCACCTCGGCCGGCGGGCCGTCGGCGATCAGCCCGCCGTCTTGCAGCACGACGATACGGTCGGCGAGGCGGGTGACCACATCCATGCGGTGCTCGACCAGGAGCACGGTCTTGTGGGTCTCGCGTTTTATTTCTTCGATCAGATCGAGGATGGTCGGGATCTCGTCGAGACTCATCCCGGCGGTGGGCTCGTCGAACATCAAGACGCGCGGCTGTAGCGCCAAGAGGATCGCGACTTCGAGTTTGCGCTGGTCGCCGTGCGGCAACGCCGCCACCGGCAGCTCGGCGCGCGTCGCGAGCTTGATGCGCTCGAGCCAGTGGCGCGCCTGGTCGCGCACCGCGGTGTTGCGCGCAGCGATGCTCAGACAATCGAAGCGGATTTGCGCGACTGACTGCACCGCGAGCCGGACATTTTCGAAAACCGTGAGGCTTGGATAGAGATTGATCAGCTGAAACGCGCGCCCGACGCCGAGCCGCGTGCGGTCGGGAGCGCCGAGCCGGGTGACGTCCTTGCCGAACAGGCTCACCCGACCGCGGGTCGGGCGCAATTGTCCCGAGATCAGATTGAAGTAGGTGGTCTTGCCGGCGCCGTTCGGTCCGACGATCGCGGTCAACGTGCCGGCATGAAAGGAGCAGGTGACGCCATTGACCGCCACCTGGCCGCCGAAGCTGATGGTCAGATCGCTGGTCGAGAGCGCAGGAACGTCGCCGGTCATTGCACGAGCCTGCTCAAGCGGTCCCGACTCGTGCGAACGCCACGCCCGTGCCGATCAACGCGTGTTGGCGATCGGAATCTTCATTTCGTCCACGGTGATGAGGTGGGTGAGTTCCGGGATCGCCCATAGCACGCTCGGATCGACCTTGATCTTGAAACCGTACATCGGCTGCAACAGCTGATGATCCTCCTTGCGGAACAGCACAGTGCCCTTCGGCGAGTCGAACGCCATGCCTTCCATGGCTGCGATCAGCTTTTCCGCATCCGTCGAGCCGCCGGTCTTTTTCAGCGCCTGCACCACCGCCTGCGCTGCGATGAAGCCGCCGCAGGTGAAGAAATCGGGCGGCGCGCCGCTGAACCGCTTCTTGTTCTCGGCAACGAGCGCGTCATTCACGGCGTTCTTGGGGATGTCAAAATAATAGTAAGCGGCGCCCTCCATTCCCGGAAAGTCCTTATAAGCGACGAGCGCCGGGAGGATATTGCCGCCGGTCGAGATCTCGATGCCCAGGCGTTCCGCACCCATGGCCTTGAGCGCGGCCAGAGGATTGCCGCCGCCGGCCCAGTTGACGAAGATGATCTTGCGCCCCTGTTCCTTGGCGAGCGCATCGAAGATGCGCTGTATGGAGGCGGTGAAGTCGGTGGTCATCGGCGGTCCGTATTCTTCGAACACAAGCTTGGCGCCGGTCGGCGCCAGCGCCGTCTTAAACGCGGTGACGAAGTCGCGGCCAAAGGCGTAGTCCTGCGCCAAGGTGGCGATCACCGTGCCGGACTTGCCGATGGCGAGCGCATTGGAGACCGCGTCTTGCGTGGAATTGCGGCCAGTGCGGAAGATGTAGCGGTTCCACTTCGAGCCGGTGATCGAGTCGGCGACCGCCGGTTCGACGATGAAGATCTTTTTGTTGTCCGCCGCAACCGGCAGCATGGCGAGCGCCACCGCGGAACTGGTGCCGCCGACCGCAATATCGGCGCCGTCGTCGTTATAGGCTTCGTTGAGCAGCGTGCGGCCGACGTCGGGTTTGGTCTGGCTGTCCTTCTCGATGACGATCAGCTTGTGGCCGGCGACCATCATGGTGCCGCCGGTGGCGTAATCGAGCCCCATGGCGAAGCCGGCCGAGGTTTGCTTGGCGTATACTTCAAGCGGTCCAGTCTTATCGGCAATCAGCGCGATCTTGATCGGCGCCTCGTCGGCGCGCCCCGGCGCGCCGCAAACCGCCATCAATGCAGCACCGACAACGACGGCGGCGACGTTGGATTGCCAAAATACGTTACGCATCATTCAGTCCCTCCGGCCGGCACGCGATTTCAATAGTCTCGGCTAGCTTGCCTCCAGCAAGTGCGGCGCAAGCTTTTTAAGACCATCCCCAAGCCGCAAGCTTGGTCTGAATCAGGCCGGCACACAAGTGCGTAAGCGGCTGAAAATTCGCGGTGTTGTCGCGGTTGCGTGGCGACGCGATCCGCCGATCAGGGATCGAGTTCGGTGTCCCAGTAGAGGTAATCGAGCCAGCTATCGTGTAGGTAGTTCGGCGGGAACAGCCGGCCGTTGCGGTGCAGATGCTGCACCGTGGGCTGGAACGGCCTTTGCGCCGGCCACATCTTCGATTCGTCGGGCGTCAGACTGCCCTTGCGCAGATTGCACGGCGAGCAGGCGGCAACGACGTTGCCCCAGGTGGTGTGGCCGCCGCGCGAACGCGGCAACAGGTGATCGAAAGTCAGATCGTCGCGAGCGCCGCAATACTGGCAGCTGAAACGGTCGCGCAGGAAGACATTGAAGCGGGTGAAGGCCGGGTGGGTCGAAGGCTTCACGAAGGTCTTGAGCGAGACCACGCTCGGCAGCTTCATTTCCAGGCTGGGGCTGTGAACGGCGCGATCGTAATTGGCGACGATGTTCACGCGCTCGAGAAACACCGCCTTGATCGCGTCCTGCCATGACCACAGCGACAGAGGGTAATAGCTGAGCGGACGAAAATCCGCGTTGAGCACCAGTGCCGGAAATCCAGAAGGCGATACGTGCGCGTTCAAGATCGATCCTACCCGACTCACATGCCGCAGTGCGGCGTTGGGTGCTAGTTTATATTAAGCCGTGACAGGATTGTGAAGCCCTTCCCGGGGGTTAGACAAATCAGGGCTAATCAGCGCCGCGCCCGAAGGCCCGGGCCAGAAATTCGCCGCCGTGACGCAGTCCCTCCGGATCGATGCCGTGGCCGAGGCCGGCGGATATATGCCACTCGACCGGCACGCCGAGTGCCGCCAGGCCTTGTGCCGCCGCAAACAGCGCCTGCACCGGAATGAGGTCGTCGCTGTCGCCATGCACCAGAAGCACCGGCGGGCGCGCCGTGATCTTTACTGCTACGGCCTCCAAATTCCCGTCCGGCGGCAGCACCAGCAGACCCGAATAGCCGACGATCGCCGCCGGCGCGACCGGCCGGCGCAAGCCGACATGCAGCGCCATCATCGTGCCTTGGCTGAAGCCGACCAGCGCCAGCGCCGATGGCGGCAAACCGTGCTTGCCAAGTTCGGCGTCGAGAAAGCGCTCCAGCATCGGCGCCGCGTTGTTGACGCCGACCCACCGTTCGTTCGGATCGCGAAAGGTGAGCGGAAACCATTGCCTCCCGATCGGCGCCTGTCCGCATGGCTCGGGCGCATGCGGTGCAACGAATGCCGCCTGCGGCAACAACTGCTGCCAGACTTGGCCGAGTTCGATGAGATCGTTGCCGTCGGCGCCATAGCCGTGCAGCAAGACCACAAGCTGTCGCGCGGTCCCCGAACGCGGCGGCAGCCGTGGACCGTCAAGCTCAGCCGCCATAAATTTAACCTCTATCGTGCTGCGGACTGCAAAAATCGCGGCTCAGGTTCTTCCCTTAGCCGTGCGTGTTGCGGCGGTCCATGTTGGCATTGACGTTTAGAAGGCGGCGTGAAAGCGCCCGGCGAACACATTCACCGGCCCGCGATCGGTGTTGTAGCCCGGATTGAGAATGAACTGATAGTCGACCGACACGCGCGACCAGGACGTGAGCGCGTAGCTGTAATAGGTCTCGATGACTTGCTCGAGCCCGGGATTCGGCAATTGTCCGTCGCCGATCAGAATACCCAGGCCGCCGGCATTGAGATAGGCCTGATGGATGCCGGTGATACCGTTGACGACGCCGGCGAGCCCGACCGTGTCGTCGGGGCGGCCCCATTGTTTGCCGGCGAGCGAAAGGCCGGCGGCGATGGTGCGGTCGATGTCGGTGAATTCGAACGGCTCTTTGGTGCCGTCGGCCCAGCCGGCGCGCAGAAAGGCGCCGAGCTCGGCGGTGATTTCTTGCTCGATATTGAAGCTTACGCCGCCGCGGCTTTGATATTGGCGCACGGGGGGCAGAAGCGGCGGGCCGCCGACCACCGCGGCGAGCGCGATGGCATCGGCAAAGCTCGCCATGCGGCCGCGGGGCAGGAAGCCGGTGACCTCAATCTTTCCGGCGTGCCCCCACAATTGGTAGCGGCGCTCGATTTCGCCGACCGATTGGAATTGTGAAAAATTCGGATCGAGCTCGGTGCTGTTGGGCACGATCGAGAGATCGAACCAACCGGCGCGTACCGTCCAATCTCCCCGATACCATTCGACTGCAGCACCAAAGGTGTAGGACCAAGCGTCGGCAGCATAGTCGAAGGTACCGGTATCGACGATCGCCCAGTTCAAGAAATCGTTGCGTGGGTCGTGGGCGTATTTGTTGAGGTCGAAGATATCGACGACACTGACTTTGCCGATGGTAATCACAAGCCGGTCGGCGGTCTGCAACTGCGCAAACTGATTGGCGGCGGCCTCGACCTTTTGCGCTTCGCCGCCGAGATCGATGGTCTGGCGAATAAAGGCGCGCGCTACGCGCGCGTAAGGGTAATCCTGCCCAACCTTGTAGGCCTCGGCGCTCGGAAACGCGGCGACGCCGAGCGTGTTCTGCAAGCCAAAGCCCTGGTCGATCTCCGGATTGATCCATAGCTCGGCGCCCTTCCAAAGGCGCACGCCGGCAAATAGCGTCGCGTCCCAGGTTTCGCGGCCCTGGCCGCCACCGGGCAGACTGTTGGCACCCTGATATGGTGAGCGGAACGCCGGATAGGCTTGCTCGACGAACGTGGTCTGGCCGTGGAAATTGACGATGTCGGGATCGAGCGCGCCCGGCGCCTTGGTCACTAACGGCAAGCTCGCCGTCGCCGCGCCGTCGCCAAACTGATAGTTCAGACCGGCGCGAAACTCCTGCAACGCGAAATTCGCAGCGATCGGTTGCGCGCCTGCGAAAAACGGCCAGCTCTTATTGCCGTAATCGGTGAACAAATACTCGAGCCGCGCGGTCCAATGCGGCGCGACGGGCGCCTCGATGCCGCCGCCGACGGCGAATCCCAGCCGCCACAGAAACGGCGTGTCAGCCGCTCCGGTTGAAAGCTGTGTCAGCGTTTGTTGATTGTAGGTCCAGGCCAAACCGCCGGTCGCGTAGAACAGCCAGTTGCCCGGCGCATAACCCACACGGCCGCGCGCCGCGCCGGAGGACCATACCGTCTCGCGGTAGTTGACCGTGCCGAGCGTCGGCGAGGCGAAGGTCGAGGTCCCGCCGATGGAAATTCCGGCGGAGTTTGGAAAGCTGGGGAACGAGACGTCCGCCTCGGCGCCAACCAAGACGCGGTTGGCAGCAGGTAATTATAGCCGGCCTGCACGCCCTCGAAGAAGCTTGCGGTGTCGTCGAAAACGTTCAGGGGTTGATAGAGGCTGAATGCTCCGGAGATGTCGGGACCGGCGGGCGCGCTCGCATTCCAGTTCGAATTGCCCCAGGCGTAGCCGAGATGGCCGCCGGCATAGAGGCCGGTCCAGTTGTAGGCGTACGAATTGCTGGAGGGAGGCTCGGGCGCCTTGGTGACAATGGCGTCGTCGGCCGTCGCCGGCTCGGCGGCCGCAAGCGCGAAGCCGACGATGCTCGCGACCACGAGTTTTCTCACCGGAGCCCCATTTCCGCGCGGCCGATCTTTGCGGGTCAATGTGACACTTAGATTTCTTGTAGCCGGATCATCGCTCAATAGCCGAACCTCAGGCGTGAGGCGAATGTCCTCAATCGCGTCGGGCCTGCGGAAATATCGTGAGTGTCCTGCGCGCAACACGCGGCAACGACCGATGGCCGCCAAAGTTGAGCTCAGGGGGCTTTTGAACGCTAGCCGACGATCGTTGATCTACGGTCGGCTCAGAATTGCGCGTGCATCCGCGCCGCGAACAGGCGCGGCGTCTATTCGGCGATGAGCCGGCCCTTGGCCGTATCCTCGTGATACTCGCCGATGAATTCGTAAATGCTTGGTTTGAGCGGACTGATGTGCACCACGCCTTGTGAGCTTCCGGCGATCACCTTTTCGACCTTCAGCGCCGACGAATTGAACTCCTCCGAGAGCGGATCGCTGTTGGTGATGGTCAGCAATATCCGCGTGCCTGCGGGCACGTGGAGTTCCGCCGGCTCAAAGTGGTGATCGTGAATCGTCATGGCGGCCGAATACGAGTCTTCTGCTCGCACGCCAGCACACGAGGCGGCCAAGGTCACCACGAGTAAGAAGCAGGTAGGGCGCACGGCGAGCTTACCAGCTCAGTCGGACGATGGTCTGCTCGGGAAACGAAAGGTCCAACTTTCGGAGAACGGCTGCCACCAATCGGGCACGCCGGTTTCCTTGTCGACGTGGCGCACGAAACCCGCTTGCGACGGCGGATCGAAGTGAAACGTCAACCGATAGTCGCCATCGCCCATCAGGCCGACGTTGTTCGCGTAATGCGGACCATCGCCCGCGGTCATCGCCAGAAGCTTGCCGGTTTTCTTTAGTTTCGTGCCCACTTTCTCAAGCGTGTACGAGATCGTCAGGTAGGGAACCCACTCGTCCTCCTTGAAGCCGTGCTTATCGTCCTTCGTCGCGTGAACGTCGATTTCAATGTGGACGGCGCCCGGGCTCATGTCCATTCCCTTGGTCATCGGCGCTATCTCGATGCCGAGCAGATAGTGCGGAACGAGTTGCATGTCGTTCTTTACGATCGGCTCGCCGACGTAGAATTCCTTGGCGGCGGCCGGCAGAGCCGCGGATACGACGGCGGTAAAGACTGCGAGCAGGGCTGCGTGAATGATGCGTCTCATGGGGGGTCCTTTTGGTGTTTCGCGGCGCCGGCATTGAACAATCAGGAAGCGCGCTTTTTCCCGATGGTCGTCAGAATGTGACATGGAGGCGTCCGGCGAACGCGTTTACCGGCCCGCGGATGGTGTTGTAGGCAGGATTGGCGATGAACTGATAGTCGAAGGTCGCCTTTAGTGACTGGGTAATCGTGTAGCTGTAGTAAGCTTCGATGATCTGTTCGAGGCCGTAACTTGGCAGCGAGCCGTCGCCGATCAGGATGCCCATGCCGCCGGCGGCGAAGTAGGCCGCGTGTACCGGGTCAAGGCCGTTGATGATGCCGGCGACGCCGACCGTGTCATCAGGCCGGCCCCATTGCTTGCCCGCGATCGAGACGCCGGCCTGGACGGTGCGATCGATGTCGGTGAAGTCCCACGGCTCGACGGCGCCGTCGGCCCAGCCGGCGCGGGCGAACACGCCGATCCAGTCGTTCACCTGTTGCTCCAGATTGAGGCTTACACCAGGCCGATTGCGATAGATGCGCACGGATGCCAGCGCGTTGCTGGGGTCGCCAAAGAACGCGTTACCCGGCGTCGTGGCCATGGCGATCGCATCCTGGAAATCACCCATTCGTCCATGAATCAGGAAGCCGGTGATCTTGAGCTTGCCCGGTTGCCCGAGGATCTCATGCCGCTCCTCGATCTCGGCGACATATTGCTGTTGGCTGAAGGTTGGATCGAGCCCGAAAGCCGCCGCGTTCATGCCGCCGCCCGCCGGGACCGCCGACATATCGAAAACGCCGGCCCGCAAGGCGAAGATGCCCTGATACCACTCAGCCGCCCCGCCATAGGTGTAGCCCCAGGCGTCGCCGGCATAGTCGAACGTGCCGGCATTGATCAGCGCCCAGTTCAGGAAATCGACTTTCGGATTATTGGCGTATTTGTTGGTGTCGAAGACGTCGACGACGCCGAACTTGCCGACCCAGATCACCAGACGGTTCTCGGTGTGCGAGCCGGCGAATTGATTGATATCCTCATCGACTTTCTGCGTCGCGCCGCCAAGATCGATGGTTTGCCGGAGGAAATAGCGCTGCACGCGCGCATAGGGATAACTGAAGCCGAGCTTATAAGATTCGCCGCTGGGAAATCCGGCGACGCCGTGGGTCTCGGCCAGGCCGTGACCTTGATCGATTTCAGGATTGAGCCAGATCTCCGCGCCCAGCCACGGCTTGATGCCGAGATACAGCGTGGCATCGGCCGTCTCGCGGGCGTTGGCGGCGGGCTGCAGACTGTTGGCGCCCAGCGACCCGGGTGGCGAGCGGAATGGCAGCGTGCCCTGGTAGACGAACGTGCTCTGGCCGTGGAGGCTGAGATTGTCCGCATTCAGCGCGTCCGCGGTCGGCGCCTTGGTCAGGATGGGGCTGGGCCGCGCCGGATCGCCGCCAAACTGATAGTTCAAACCAAATCGCACTTCTTGCAGGTTGAGATTGGAACTGACCGGCTGTGCGCCTGCGCTGTAGTTGTAGGTGAACTGGCCGTAGTTGAAATACAAATACTCGAGCCGTGCCGTCCAGTGCGGCGCGATCGGCACCTCGACGCCGGCGCCTGCGGTCCAACCCAGCCGCCATAAGAATGGCTGCTCGGTGTTGCCGGTCGCGACTTGCGTCAGCGATTGCTGGTTGTAGCTCCAGGCGAAGCCCCCGGTTCCGTAGAATAGCCAGTGTCCGGGGGCATACCCGACGCGCACTCGCGCGGTACCGGAGTCGAGCACCGTCTCGGTGAGACTGACAGCGCCGAGCGTGGGCGAGGTGAAGTTTGAGTTGCCGCCGATGGAGGCGCCGAAAGGATTTGCCCCGGCCGGCAGCGACTGCCAGGCGGGACCCTGAAAATCGGCCTCGGCGCCGATGAGAATGCGGTTCGGCAGCAGGTGATTGTAGCCGGCCTGCATGCCGGCAAAGAAACTTCCGGTTTCGCTGAAGCTGTTGATCCCTTGATAGAAGCTGGTCGAGCCGGAAATGCCCGGCCCGGCATTCCAGTTCGAGTTGCCCCAAGCCTGGCCGAAATTGCCGCCGACGTAGAAGCCATTCCAGTTGTATCCGCCGACGCTGCTCGTCGCGGCGATCGGCGGCGCCTTGGTCGCCATGATGTCGTCGGCGAAGGCGGCGCTCGCCGACATCACGGCGAACGCGGCGCACGTCGCGCCGATCGCCCGTTTGCGTGCCAATAAAAAATATCTCGGGGGATTTTCAAACATAACGTCGCCGCCGCATTGTCGCCTTGAAGCAAGAAACAACGCTCTAAGAACGCGTCAACGCATATGTTTTAGAATTAAAGCAGATCGAAAGCCGCGCAATGAAATTGCAGGAGAATCACGACGAACATTATAGCGATTGTATTTTAGAATTAGAGCAGATCAAAACTACGACAGCTTTGCCCGCGTCTTTCTACAACTCCTCGGCGGCAATGGATGATCCCAGCGATACGAGATTCCAGCGGCCGCCGGTGCTGCTCACTTGAGCGCACGATAGCGGCGCGACGTCAATTCGCCAGAACGATTGCGGCGTTGCCTCGATGGCATGAACGATCGCGGCGCGGATGACGGCGGCGTCGGTGACGACAATCGACTGCCGATGACGCGCTTGGTCTCGGCTTGGACGCCAGGCCGCAACCGCTGCTGCGCGATTGCGATTATGGCTCAAGGCGCGGGCGCCGTTTCAAGGAGCTCTGCGCGTGCCGACGGCGTCTCGTGCCTTTGGTCGCCGACGGCCGCTCGCCTTTGTTTTTGCAGCTTTTTGAGTAGCTCGTTTGGAAGGTTTTTTGGCAGCTTTCTTGCCGGGCCTTTTTTTCGTCTTTGCGCTCTTCGGCTTACTTATCCGCAGCTTACGGCCGAGCGCCTTCGCTTCCTCGGCAAGCGCACGGTAATAGCTCCAGAGAATGCGGGCGGCGACCGCGCGCCACGGCCGCCAGGATTCCGCGAGCGTGTGCATCTCCTTCGCGCTCGGCCGCGCCGGCAAGGCGAAGGCGACGCGGGCGGCTTCCTGCAGCGCCAGATCACCGGCCGGCCAGGCGTCGGCATGGCCGAGGCAAGACAGAAGATAAATATCGGCGCTCCATGGACCGATGCCGTGCACGGCGGTCAGCGCCGCATGCGCCTCCTCGGCGGCGAGTTCGCCAAGCGCCGCAAGCGCCAGCTCGCCGTCGAGGACGGCGCGGGCGATCGCTTTGAGCGCGCGGATTTTGGGCGCCGACAGGCCGATCTTCTTCAGCCGCGCCGTCCGCGCGCGCAGGATCGCCTGAGGATCGAGCGGATCGAAAGCGGCGGCGAGCCGGTTCCAGATTGCATTGGCGCTCGCGGTCGAGAGCTGCTGTGCCACAATGATGGCGGCAAGACCGGCGAAACCATCCGTACGCCGCCGCAGCGGCGGCCGTCCGGCCTTGGCAAGAAGGGCGGCAAAGCGCGGATCGGTCTCGCCAAGCGCGGTCAGCGCCGCATCGAGATCGTCTTCGGTATGAATATGAGAGTGCTGCATCGCTTCGGTCGGTCGGCGCGTGGCGGAGGCTGCGCCAAGCCTACCTGATCGAGCGCGTCGCTAAGAGAGCCAATTCGTCGATGTATACGCGGATCTTTCGTTTCGCACCCAGTCCGAACGGCTATCTGCATCTCGGCCACGCTTATTCGGCGCTGCTGAATTTCGACATGGCGCGCGAGATCGGCGGGCGGCTTTTGCTGCGCATCGAGGACATCGATGCCGCGCGCTGTCGGCCGGAATACGAAGCTGCAATCTATGAGGATCTCGCCTGGCTCGGCCTCTCCTGGCAGTCGCCGGCGCGCCGGCAGAGCGAACATTTCGACGATTACCGGGCGGCGGTGGCAAAGCTTGAGGCGGCCGGGCTCGTCTATCCGAGCTTTGAGAGCAGAAGCGAAATCGCGGCCCTGGTCGCCGAACGCGAGCGGGCCGGACGATGGCCGCGCGATCCCGACGGCGTGCCGCTCTATCCGGGCCGTGCCCGCAAAATGCCGGCCGCCGAGCGCGAGCGCCGGCTGCGCGACGGCGAGCCCTATGCCTTGCGGCTGGCGATGGACGCGGCGGTGGCGCGCGCCGGCGTCTTGACCTGGACGGAGACCGGCGCCGGTCCACAAACGCAATCCGGCCTGGTCGCCGCGGTGCCGCAGATGTGGGGCGACGTCATCATCGCCCGCAAGGAGGTGCCGACCAGCTATCATCTCGCGGTCGCGGTCGATGACGCGCTGCAAGGCGTGACCGAGGTAGTGCGCGGGCAGGACTTGTTCTTCTCGACCAGCATCCACCGGCTGTTGCAGGCAATGCTCGGCCTGCCGGAGCCGATCTACCATCACCATAAACTCATCGTTGATGCCGCCGGGCAGAAGCTTTCGAAGTCCAATGCGGCAACGAGTTTGCGCGAGTTGCGGGCCACAGGCGCGAGCCCGGCGGACGTCCGGCGCATGGTCGGGCTCGGGCGTTGACGGTTAAAGCGCCGGCCGAGCTGCCTTGGTCTGTGCAAACTTGGCCAGTGGAGCGGATTTGACATTCGCTATCCCCAAGGCGCGATCTCGTGAAGCGAATGTCACATCCAAAGCTCCACTAGAACTGATATTTGCTAGTGGTCCTTTGATTCTAACATTCGCATGATAGCCTACCGAACCGGGATGCAAATGTTAGAATCGGACCACTAGCAGCTTGTTTTGTTTGATTCGCCGCCATGGCATGCTGCCGTGGCGGGGACCTGAAAATGGCGCGGCGAACACCGTCAAACAAAAAGTCGAAAGCGAAAGTCGCTCGACCGCCGCGGCGACGGCGGGCGCCGGTTGCGCCGCCGGCCGACGCGGCCGAGGCGTCGCTCGTCGCCTACGCCCACGATATCCGCACCGCGCTTACCGGTATTTTGGCGCTCGGCGAACTTCTCGCGAGCTCCAATCTCGGCGAACGGGAGCGTCGCTGGGCTTCGAGCATCAAGGGCAGTGCCGAGCACCTGTCCGCGCTGACGACGTTGATGATCGACGCGGCGCGAGCCGAAGCCGGACGGCTGACGCTGAAGGAGGAGGCTTTTCGCCCGCGACGTCTTCTTGAGGCGCTTGCCGATTCACTCTCAGGCCGCGCGCAGGCCAAGGGGCTAACGGCGGCGATGACAATCGCCGACGGCTTGCCGGAGCTTTTGGTCGGCGATCCGGTGCGGTTGCGCGCGGCGCTGGAAAATCTCATCGACAATGCGGTGAAGTTCACCGCGCGCGGTGCCGTAACCGTCGATGTCCGCGCGGCGCCGGCGCCGCGCCGACGCGTCGAGCTCGTCTTCACCGTTACCGACAGCGGCATCGGACTCAAACCGGTGGAGCTCCGGCGGCTGTTCCGTCCGTTTGCGCAGGCCAATGCGGAGATCGCGCGCCGCTACGGCGGCGCCGGGCTCGGACTAGCCGTGGTCAAAGCCCTTGCGAGACTTATGGGCGGCGATCTCACCGTCACCAGTACGCCGGGGCGCGGTTCCTCGTTTCGCTTCGCGGCGGTGTTTTCGGCGGCACCCGCGGAGGCGACCGGCGACGCGCGGCCGGTGCCGGCCGCGGCGGCGGGACGATCGCTCGCGGTCCTGTGCGCTGAGGACAATCCCTACGGCCGGGTCATCCTCAACACCATCCTCGCCGAGCTCGGTCACCGCGCCGACTTTGTCTCAACCGGTGAGGAAGCGGTCGCCGCCGTGACGCGCGGCTACGACGCGGTGCTCATGGATGTGACGCTGCCGGGCATGGACGGTCTTGGCGCCACCCGTCGCATCCGCGCGCTCGCCGACAAGTTTGCGCAGACGCCGATCATCGGCATTTCCGGGCGCACCGAGGCGGGCGATCAGGAGTCGGCGCGCGCCGCCGGGATGGACTTTTATTTGCGTAAGCCGGTGAGCCCAAGCGCGCTTGCCGAAGCGCTAGCCGCGGTGGTGCGCAAGCCGGCGCTCAGCGCGCCCTAGCCGGCCCGCCAGGCGCGCTGTTTATTCCGCCGCGTCGGCCTTCTCCGCCGCCGTCGTTTCCACGATGCGCACGAGATCGCTCATGATGCGGTTCAACTCGAAATCCTTGGGCGTATAGACCGCGGCGACGCCGGCGCTTTTGAGAGCGTTCTCGTCCTCTTTGGGGATAATGCCGCCGACGACCACCGGCACGTCATCGATGCCGGCTTCTTTCATGCGCGCCATCACGTCGTGCACCAGCGGTAGATGCGAGCCGGAGAGGATCGACAGTCCGATGACATGGACATCCTTTTCCGCCGCCGAAGCGGCGATCGCTTCAGCGGTGAGGCGAATGCCGTCATAGACCACATCGATGCCGGCGTCGCGAGCGCGGGCGGCGATCTGCTCGGCGCCGTTGGAATGGCCGTCAAGGCCGGGCTTGCCGATCAAAAATTTCAGCCGCCGCCCGAGTTTCTTCGACACCCGGTCGACCTCGGCGCGGATGTCGTCGAGGCCTTCAGCGTCGTTACGCATGGCGGTCCCGACCCCGGTCGGCGCGCGGTATTCGCCGAAGGCCGCGCGCAACGCGAAGCCCCATTCGCCGGTGGTGACGCCGGCTTTGGCGCAGGCGATCGACGGCGGCATGATGTTGTCGCCGGAGCGCGCCGCCTGGCGCAACGATACGAGCGCCTTGGCGACCGCGTCGTTGTCGCGCGCCGCGCGCCAAACATTGAGCCGGGCGATCTGGCCGCCCTCGGCTTCCTCGGAGACGGTAAGCACCGCGTCGGCGGCGTCTGCCAGCGGCGATGGCTCGGTCTCGACAAAGCGGTTGACGCCGACCACGATTTGCTCGCCGCGCTCGATCGCTTCAACCCGCCGCGAATTCGACTCAACGAGCTGCCGCTTCAAATAGCCTGACTCGACGGCGGCCACGACGCCACCCATTTGTTCGATCTGCTTGAGCTCCTCCAGCGCCGCTTTCTTCAGCTCGGCGACCTTGGCGGCGATGACCGGCGACGAATCGAAGACGTCGCCGTATTCGAGAAGGTCGGTCTCGTAGGCCAGGATCTGCTGCATGCGCAGCGACCATTGCTGGTCCCAGGAACGCGGTAACCCGAGCGCCTCGTTCCAGGCCGGCAACTGTACCGCGCGCGCCCGCGCTTTCTTCGACAACGTCACCGCGAGCATTTCCAAGAGGATGCGGGCGACGTTGTTTTCCGGCTGCTGCTCGGTCAGGCCGAGCGAGTTGACCTGCACGCCGTAACGGAAGCGCCGGTGCTTGGCATCAGCGACGCCGTAGCGCTCGCGCGTGATCTCGTCCCACAGCTCGGTGAAGGCGCGCAGCTTGCATATCTCGGTGACGAAGCGCAGTCCGGCGTTGACGAAGAAGGAAATACGCCCGACCACTTCACCGAATTCGTCCTCCGCGCACTGTCCCGACGCCTTGACTGCGTCGAGGATGCCGATGGCGGTGGCCAATGCAAAGGCCAGCTCCTGCACTGGCGTCGCGCCCGCTTCCTGGAGATGATAGGAGCAGACATTCATCGGATTCCACTTCGGCATTTCCTTGGTCGTGAACAAGATCACGTCCTTGGTCAGCCGCATCGACGGCGCCGGCGGAAACACATAAGTGCCGCGCGACAGATATTCCTTGATGATGTCGTTCTGCGTGGTGCCGGTGAGCTTCTCGCGCGGCACTTTTTGTTCGTCGGCGAGCGCGACATAGAGCGCCAGCAGCCAGGCGGCGGTGGCATTGATGGTCATCGACGTATTCATCTCGCCGAGCGGGATGCCGTCGAACAGCACGCGCATGTCGCCGAGATGCGAAATCGGCACGCCGACCTTGCCGACCTCGCCTTTGGCTTGCGGGTGATCGCAGTCGTAACCCGTCTGGGTCGGCAGATCGAAAGCGACGGAGAGGCCGGTCTGACCTTTGCTCAAATTCTTGCGGTAAAGCGCGTTCGACGCCTTCGCATCCGAGTGACCCGCATAGGTGCGGAACATCCAGGGCTTATCGTGCAACGGCTTATCGCGTAACGGTTTGTCGCGGCGCGGTTCTTCGCCCATCGGTTATCCACGCTTGGCAAGGCTTTCCGGCGCCGCCAATGTGACGTGAATTTTATTGCAACGCAACATTAAGGATGATGAAGCGCAGCGGCCGATTTCAGCCGTTCGCGTTCTTGAGGCCTTAACCAGTAGTGCGCCACGCTTCCGGCATGCGCGACGAAGCTATCAAGAGCTTGCCGGACGACGCCGAGACGGCGTGGCGGTTCTTTTTGCTCAACTGGATCGTGATCGGCACGATGAGCGCGACGTTGGCTCTCAGCCTCTTGGTCACCAATTTTTCCATCGGACCGGTCGGTCTGTTCATTGCCGTCGGCTATGTCGGCCTTTACGCGGGCTTCGCACACGCCAATGCCAATTCGCCGACGCGGCGCGATCCGCAGGTCATGTTCGTTCTCGGCGCCACCGCGCAGATCGCTCTCACCACCGCGGTGCTGGCGCCAATGACTTATGTCGCCGCGGCGATCGATCTGCCGATGCAGGACTCGACATTGCTCGCCATCGATCGGGCGATGGGCTTCGATTGGGCGGCTTATGTGCGTTTCGTCGACGATCGCCTGGCGCTGGCGAGCTGGCTCAATTGCGCTTACGCCATGATCGGCTGGCCGCTGTTCGCCATTCCGGTCGTGCTGGCGGCGACGCGGCGCTATCAGCGCATCGAAGAGTTCACCTTCGCCTTTATCGCTTCGCTGGTCGCGACCACGCTGATTTCGGCGCTGGTGCCGGCGATCGGCGTCTATCAGCAGATCGGCCTCGATCCGGCGGCGCTCAAGAACATCAATCCGGGCGCTTATCTCGATCAACTGCGCGATCTGCCGCCGACGCGTGAAGGCGTGCTGCGCCATCTCGAATTGCTCGGGCTCGGCGGCATCGTCACCTTTCCGAGCTTCCACGCGGCGTCGGCAGCGCTGTTTGCCTGGGCGTTCTGGGCGGTGAAATGGGTGCGGCCGCTGGCGCTCGTGATCAATGGCGCCATGCTGGCGGCGACACCGCTCAATGGCGGCCATTATTTCATCGACGTGGTCGCAGGCGTTGCGGTTGCCGCCGCTGCAATCGTCGCCGCACGACGGATCGGACACGTCATGGCGCGACAAGTTCTGGCGCGACAAGTTCTGGCGCGACAAGTCCAGGCGCAACAGCCGATGGCGCCGCTGCCGGCGCCGGTCATGGTGCCGGCGGAATAATCGGTTGGCTCGCCGGCGCGCGGAGCGCCCGCTGCCGCACGCTAGCCTGACCTTGCGCGCTCATTCCTGCGCCGCGTGGCGGCGGGTGTGGACGACCGCGGTCGCGTCGGCATAAACGCGCCGCCAATCGGGCAGCCGGTCAAGCAGCGCCACCGCCGGCGTCGCCGGTATCAATAGCGTGGTTTCGATGCGGTAGTCGTCAAGGAGCCGCAGGAAGTCCGGCAGGTTGGCAAGCGTGACCGCGCTCTGGTAGCGCAGCATGAAGTCTTTGCCATAGAGCTCGGTTCGCCCATCGAGGAACGGCGCTACGCCGACGAAATCGAGATAACCGCCGAACTCGTAGCTGTTGAAGATAGGACCGCGCTCGCTTCGAAGCGCGACGACCGCGCCGGCAGGGGTGATGTTCGTAGCCGGCGCGATGTTGCCGAGTGCGCCGATGGCGCCGCCGCAAAGCGCCGCCACAACGAGGCCGGCGGCGAGCGGCAACGTCGGCCACGCCGGCGGCGAAGCGCCGGGATCGGCCGCGAGCGCATGGAACTGTTCGGCCAGCGGGCCGGCGACAAACAGCGGCGCCAACAGGCCGAGAAGATCGGCATGCCGCGACTGCGCAAGACTCAAGTACAGAACGCCGAGCAGCATCACGATGCGAAACGGTGGCAGCCGCACGCCGCGCAACAACGCAAAGCCGAGTGCGGCGAGTACAATCAGCTCGTAGGCATCGAGATGGGAAAAATCCTGCGGTTGCCATTCGCCGATGATCGCGAGCGCGGGGCCGAGCGCGAGCGTGCGCAAGGCGGCGACGATCATCTGTGGGCCATAAGGATTGATGCAGGCGGCGGCGAGCGCCAGCACGCCGAACGCGATCCAGGCTTTGCCGGCGCGTCGGCGCTGCGCGGCCGGCGCGCGGAAGATTGCTTCGGCGCCGATCAAGCCGGTCATGGCGAGTCCGAAGATGAAGCTGCCGTGGAGGTTCGCCCATAGCGTCATCACGGGCAGCAGACGCCACGATGGCGGCCGGTCGTCATCAACCGCGCGAATGAGCTCGGCGATCCAGATGACAAGGAGCGGCAGCGCCAGCACATGCGGGCGCGCCACGATATGCGGCGCGGTCAAGGACAGTGCAGCCAGCACCGCGATGATCGTCGGCACCGGCTGCCAGCGCTGAAGGAGATAGCGGGTCAATTGCGCGAAGGCGGCGGCAGCGGCGCCGGCAGTGACGGCGGCGACTGCGGTCCAGCCGCCCAACCGGTAGGCGAGGGTGTAGACGACCTGCGACAGCCATTCATAGGCGACCCAGTGGGCACCGCGCATCGTTGTGGAAAACGGATCGCTGCTCGGCAACGTGTGCTGATCGAGGATCAAGCGGCCGAGCGCGATGTGCCAATAAGTGTCGGGGTCGGCGAGGAGCCGGGCGCCGAGCGCCATCAGCAGCACATAGACCGCGATCGCGACGAGCCAAGGCATGGCCGCCGGCAGGTCGAAGCCGCGGGTCGCGCCGATCGTTCGCTCGGACATGGCCAGCCTCGCTTTCGGCGAAGCTAGTCTTGGGCGCCTTGAGGAACCCTTAAAAGCGAGGGCCC
The DNA here is from genome assembly GCA_964459765.1 of uncultured Hyphomicrobiales bacterium. Classification (GTDB taxonomy): domain Bacteria; phylum Pseudomonadota; class Alphaproteobacteria; order Rhizobiales; family Xanthobacteraceae; genus BOG-931. Next base: position 18,825 of record CAYWNY010000042.1, read on the forward strand.
GTGGGGAGGGCGGTTGCGCGTGCTACCGCCTGATCAGCCCCAAGAGAAGCAGAAGGATCACGGCACCGATAAAGGCGTTGATTACAGCCGCAATGAAGCCGCCGCCGATAAAGAGGCCAAGGCGCGGCAACAGCCATCCGGCAATGACACCGCCGATAATGCCGACAATGATATTGACGACGATGCCGAAACCACCGCCTTTGACCACCAGGCCGGCAAGCCAGCCGGCGATGCCGCCGACGACCAGCCAAATAACGATACTTACTGGGTCCATGGTCCCCCCGGTTTTCCCGCCCCCGTGCGGCCGATCCCGCGCCTGAAACTTATCGGTTTGGGCTCTGGCTGTCAGCGGCTGTCGGGCATGGACCTCGGCCAAGTATTTATTGCGCTGCAATATCAACTGCGGCACACTTGTGCTCGAAAATAGCCGGCCGAGTAACTCGGGAGCCCACGATATGGCCGTCGCGCAGAAAAAACCGTCAGCGGCGCCGCTGAAGGATCTCTATGACATCGGCGAAATTCCGCCGCTCGGTCACGTGCCGGCGAACATGCATGCTTGGGCGATCCGCAAAGAGCGTCACGGCCCGCCGGAAAAATCGATGCAGTTGGAGGTGGTGCCGACCTGGCCGATCGCCGAGGACGAGGTGCTGGTCTACGTCATGGCCGGCGGCGTCAACTACAACGGTGTGTGGGCCGGGCTTGGCATCCCGGTATCGCCGCTCGACGGTCATAAGCATCCCTTCCACATCGCCGGCTCCGACGCCTCGGGTATCGTCTGGGCGGTCGGTTCCAAGGTGAGGCGCTGGAAGGTTGGTGACGAGGTCATCGTTCACTGCAATCAGGACGACGGCGACGACGAAGAATGCAACGGCGGCGATCCGCTGTTATCTCCATCGCAGCGCATTTGGGGTTACGAGACGCCGGACGGCTCATTTGCGCAATTCTGCCGCGTGCAATCGCGCCAGCTGATGCGCAAACCGCCGCACCTCACCTGGGAAGAATCGGCCTGCTACACGCTCACCCTCGCCACCGCTTATCGCATGTTGTTTGGTCACCCGCCGCACCTTCTAAAACCCGGCGACAACGTGCTGGTGTGGGGCGCTTCAGGCGGTCTCGGCGTGTTCGGCGTGCAGCTCGTCGCCGCCTCCGGCGCCAATGCCATCGGGATCGTCTCGGACGACTCGAAATCGGAATATGTATTCAATCTCGGCGCCAAGGGCGTGATCAACCGCAGCGAGTTCAAATGCTGGGGCGCGATGCCCAAGGTCGGCACGCCCGAATACGACGTCTGGACCAAAGAAGCACGCCGCTTCGGCAAGGCGATCTGGGACATCACCGGCAAGCGCGACGTCGACATCGTGTTCGAGCATCCGGGCGAGGCGACCTTTCCGGTCTCCTGTCTGGTGGTCAAGCGCGGCGGCATGGTGGTGTTCTGCGCCGGCACCTCGGGCTACAACATCACCTTCGATGCGCGTTATGTCTGGATGCGGCAAAAGCGCGTGCAGGGTTCGCACTTCGCGCATCTCAAGCAAGCCAGCGCCGCCAATCAGTTCGTGATCGATCGCCGCATCGACCCGTGCATGAGCGACGTGTTTCCGTTCGCGAAGATTCCCTACGCGCACGAACTGATGCGCACCAACCGGCACAAGCCCGGCAACATGGCGGTATTGGTCAACGCGCCGCGGCCGGGCCTGCGCAATTTCGAGGATGCGCTGGAAGCCGCCTCGATGCCGGAGCTCAATCGCGAGTCGGGGCGCGCGTAGTAGCAAAGAGCTTTCGCGCTTCTCGATGCCGACGCTAAGCCTGGAGTCGACCCGCGCGGTCTGAGAGTTTGAGCGCTTTGGCTTCGCGCACGCGCCCGATGGCGGCGTTGAGTTCGCCGCCGTAAATGAAAATCCAGGCGCTGTAATAGAGAAACACCAGCGCGATCATCGCCGACGCCAAGCCGGCATAATAGCTGACATAGGTGTAAGAGAAGCTCGCGAGGTAGCGGCCGAAGAGAAAGCCGACTGCGAGCCACAAGATGAGCGTGGCCGCGATTCCCGGCCACACCGCGCGCGGCCTGCGGTAACCGGCCGGCAGCCATAGGTGCAGAATGAACAAGGACACCGCCAGCACGCCGCCGGCGACGACAAAGCGCGCAAAATTGAAATGGGATTCGAGCGGTTCGATCCACGGCGCGAATTTGACGGCGGCCTGAAAGATCAGCGGCCCGAGCACAACCATGAATGCCAGCATCAACAGCGCAATGGCGCTAATCAGCACGTAGCCGATCGATTCCAGCCGCAACAGCCAGAAGCTGCGCTGTTCCTGCAGGCCGTAGGCGCGATTAAGCCCGATGCGCAAGCTCTCGACGCCGCTCGAGGCAAAATAGACGGCAAACACCGCGCCAAGGGTGAGCACGCCGCTCCGCGGCGTGGTCAGCACGCTGTGGATTTGGGTTGCGATTCCACCCGCCACCTGCTTCGGCCAGGCGGCGAGGATGAGGCGGGCGACTTCATCGGCCAGGTCAGTCGAGCCGACGAAACCTGCGATCGCAGTGACCACGATCAGGAACGGGAACAGCGCCATCAGGATCGACAGCGCGATATGGCTGGCGATGGCCCAGCCGTCATCGCGGTTGAAGCGGTAAAAGGCTTCGACGATGACGCGCCAAGACAGGCGGATCGTGTCCAATGCAGTCTCCGCGGACGGCTTGAGCGCTATCAGATACGCGATTCCGCGCCGGCCGCGAAGCCCGCCTGCGGTCGGGCAGGCTTGGATACATAACCGTTATCGATGACGCATAGGCAACGCCGCGGCGTTGCGCGCGGAGGCCGGCGGCTATTTCGCCTTCTCGTAGGGGTAGATCGCGTCGCCGGTTTTCTGGTCCGGGGGATACACCACCGTCTGATAGCTCATGCCGCGCCAGGTTTCGAGGTTCGCGGCGTCAGTGATGTCGTGATATTGAACCTGAAAGAGTGCGGGCTTGGTCCACTCGCCTTCCGGACCGAAGCTGATGTCGGCGATGATGGTGTGGACCTCGTTGTGATGCAGCCAATCGGAGATCTTGGCGTCGTCCAGGCTCTTCGCGCCCTCGATGCCGGCCCCGAGCACCTGGAATACGGCGTAGCCCCAGCCGCCGAGATAATAGCCGAGCGGATCGACGCCTTCGGCCTTGGCGCGTTCCTGGTACTTGGTGAAGAACGCCTGCGCGCGCGGCAACAGCTTCGGCGACGGCACCCAGGTTTCGTAATTGATGAAGCCGTTGAGCTTCGATTTCAGCCGATCCTTGAACACGGTGGCCTGCAGGCCGACCATTCCGCCGCCGATCATCTTTGGTTTGAAGCCGAGCTCGTTGACCGATTGCACAATGCCGACCGAGCTGAGCGGATAGGAGGCGACGAACACGATGTCGGCATCGGCCGCGGCGACGGCGCGAACGATTGGCGAAAAATCCGTCGTGCCCGGCGGAAAGCTTTTGTTGTAGACGACCTTCATGCCGTATTTTTTGGCGTTGATTTCGGCGCTTTCGGCGCCGTTGTGCCCGAACTCGGAGTCTTCCGAAATGATCGCCACCGTCTGCGGCTTCGGGTTTTGCGCCGCCGCCACTGCGAAAAATCCTTCGCCGGAGGAGACCTTCGGATCTGGTCCGTACGGCACCATCGAGAAATAATTCGCGTAGTGAAAATGGCTGTTCACCTCGAGCCCGAACAGCCCAATCATCACCTTTCCCTTCTGCATGGCGATCGGAATTGCCGGCGCCACCAGGTTGGTGCCGTAGGGACCCATGACGAGATCGACTTTATCGACGTCGAGCAGCTTGGCGTAGATGCCCGGCACGTTCGACGGGTTCGACTGGTCGTCATAGCCGACCAACTCGACCTTGCGGCCAAGGAGACCGCCCTTGGCATTGATTTCCTCTTCCCAGATCCTGGCGCCGAGCAGCGCCTGTTTGCCGTTGGGCGCCAGCGGCCCGGTTTGCGAGAAGTCGAACCCGATGCGGATTGGGTCCTCTGCCGCAGCCGGCCCGGCGGCAACCATCGCGCCGAGCGCGAGTGCGCTCAGTCCGCCGAGGCCGTAGGCCGAAAATCTCCGCGCTCTCTCTGCCATCGTTTGCTCCCTAAAATTTGTCGGTGCGGCCTTCTCAAAGACGGCCGCGGCGGTCAGCCGTGCCGGTGCGCGTGGGTGTGGACGTGTGCGTGGCCGCGCTGCTGGTCGCGGTAGTCGGCCATCATCTCGAATAGCGCCAAGATATCCGGCTCGGTGTGCTTGCCGCTGAATTCCTGGAACAAATTCCACACCGTCACCACGATGCGCTCGGAGTCGCCCAAGCTGGCGTAGCGTCCGAGTGGAATATCGAAGGCGGAGTCGCGCGCGCTCATGCCCTTGTCGTAGCGCTTGCGCGCCTCGTCGATGACGAAT
>CAYWNY010000043.1:0-23078 GCA_964459765.1 uncultured Hyphomicrobiales bacterium
GGCGGTGACGGCGGACCGATCTTCATACCGTCGTCGGGTTGGGGCGGCGGAGGCGGCGGCGGCGGCGGATTCGGCGGCGGCTTTTCTGGCGGCGGCGGTTCGTCCGGCGGCGGCGGCGCGTCGGGGAGCTGGTGATGCAATTCACCAAGGTAGATCATGAAACCGTCGCAGCCGCCATTCGCGAAGCGGAAAAGAAAACCTGCGGACAGATTGTCTGCGTCATCGCGCGGTCGTCGTCGGACTACGCGACCATCCCGCTCATCTTTGCGAGCGCGTTAGCGCTGCTTGCGCCCTGGCCGATGATCGTCTTCACCGGTTGGAGCGTGCAGCGGATTTTCCTCATCCAGCTCGCGGTGTTCGTTGTCGCCGGACTCATATTCTCGCTCACGCCGCTGCGGACCGCGCTCCTGCCGCGCTCGCTGCTGCGGGCTCGCGCACACCGCGCCGCCCTCGAACAATTCGTCGTCCGCCGCGTCGCCCATACCAAGAACCGCTGCGGCGTGCTGATTTTTGTTTCGCTAGCCGAACATTACGCGCGCATCATCCCCGACGAGGGCATCGCGCAGAAAGTGTCGAGTGCGGAATGGCAGGCGGCGGTCGACGCGCTCATCACGCACATGCGCACCGGCCGCATCGTTGCCGGCTTTAGCGCCGCAATCGAACGCGCCGGCGCCGTGCTGGCGGCGAATGCGCCGCCAGACGGCTTGCCGAACGAACTGCCGGATCGGCTCTACGTCGTGTAGGGGATGGGTACCGATCAGGCCGGCTGCGGCTGTTTGCTCAGCACCGGATAGTCGGTGTAGCCCTTGGCGCCCGGCGTATAGAACGTGTTGAAATCCGGCGCGTTGAGCGCCGCGCCGACCTTCCAGCGCTCGATCAGATCCGGGTTGGCCAGGAACGGTTTGCCGAAAGCAATCAGGTCGGCCTTGCCGGCCTCCAGATCGCGCTCCGCGCGCGCCAGGTCGTAGCCGCCTGACAGGATCAGCCCGCGTTTGAAATCCTTGCGCACCGTATCCTTGATCGACTGCGGCACCTGCGGCGCCCCCATCGAGGAGTGGTCGACGAGGTGGATATAGAGCAAGCCCACCTCGTTGAGCTTTTTTGCCAAATAGGCGTAGTCGGCTTCTATCTCCGGGTAGAGCGGCAGGTCGTTAAATACGCCGAACGGCGACAGGCGGATGCCGACCTTGTCTTTGCCGATGGCGGCGGTCGCGGCGGCCGCGACTTCCAGCGCGAAGCGGGCGCGGTTCTCGATCGGACCGCCGTAGCCGTCGGTGCGCTTGTTGGATGTTGGGCGAATGAATTGTTCGATCAGGTAACCGTTGGCGCCATGCAGCTCGATGCCATCGAACCCGGCGGCGACGGCGTTGTTCGCCGCGTGCACGTATTCGCCGATCGTGGTCTTGATTTCCGCTTCCGTCAGCGCGTGCGGCGTCGGATGCGCCTTTAAGCCTTCGGAGTCCGTGTACATTTCGCCGGCCGCCGCCACCGCGGACGGTCCCACCACTTTCGCTCCGGCGGGCAGGTTGTTGGGATGCCCGACCCGGCCAGTGTGCATGAGCTGCACGAAGATTTTTGCGCCGCGCGCATGCACCGCCTTGGTCACGGCGCTCCAGCCTTTGACCTGCGCTTCAGAGAAAATTCCGGGGATGCGCGGATATCCCAACCCGTCAGGTGAAGGGGAGGTGCCTTCGGTAATGATCAGACCCGCGGAAGCACGCTGGCTGTAATACTCGACCAAGAGTTCGTTGGGGATGTTGCCTGTGGCGCGACTGCGCGTAAGAGGCGACATCACGAACCGATTCTGCAGATGAAGCGGACCCAAAGTGGTTGGCGAAAACAACAGCGACATGATTGCTCCTGTGAAGTTGGCGGCTCGCCGCAACTGAAACAGCCCCATCGGGCCGACCATTCCCAGCACCGCCTCGAAATGGGGTGCGGTGAAATGCCTCACAAGTGGTTACTTCGGTGATACCGCGCCGTCATGCGCTTCTTTGCTAACGAGCGAAGCGTTCGGGGGGCTGAGAATGGAATTTGGGCCCGCAATTGAAATCGAGAAAAGGTTACTCGCAAACTCTATTTTGTGAGCATAACCGTCGCAAAAACGGCCTACGCTTCAATCGGCGGCGTGGGTGGATTTCGTTTTTGGCGATACCGAATTTCTATTAATGCTCTATCAAGCGTCGCGGGCGACGCCGCAAACGAGGAGGACTCGATGCGCAGTCATGAAGCTGTCAACTGCGATCGCCGGACACTGATTGGCGCCGCCGCGGCCGTTATGCTCGGTGCGGCGCTGTGGCCGCTCCGTGCTCGGGCGCAAAACAAATTGCGCATCGGCGTCATCGGCTCCGGCCACATCGGCGGCACCATCGGCGTGTGGGTCAAAGCCGTCCATCCGGTGCTGTTTTCGTCGCGTCATCCCGACGAACTCAAGGACATGATTGCGAGCCTCGGCGAACTCGCGCAGGCCGGAACCGTCGAGCAAGCGATCGCCTTCGGCGACGTCGTATTCATCGCCGTCCCGTACAAAGCCGTACCTGAAGTCGGCCGCGATTACGGCGCCGCTCTTAAAGGCAAGATCGTCATCGATGCCTGTAACGCGACGCAGGCGCGCGACGGCGATATCACCGCGGAAGTCAACCGTGACGGCATCGGCGTGACCTCGCAGAAATATCTGCCCGGCACGCGGCTCGAGCGCGCGTTCAACTCGATGAACTACATGGTCTTCGCCAAGGAGGCGAACCGCCCGGATCCCAAGCTCGTAATTCCGATCGCCGGCGACGATGCCGAGGCGGTGCAAGTCGCGGCCGGGCTTGTCCGTGACGCTGGCTTCGACCCGGTCGTGGTCGGCAAACTTGCCGACGCCAGCCTTTTCCAAATGGGCGGGCCGGGCTTCGGTCAGCAGGTGACGGCGCCGGAATTGAAGCAGAAGCTGTCGCTGAAGCCATGAAAGGCGTTATCGCCGCGCTCGAGCGCTGGCTGGGGTGGGCGGTACCGGCAACGCCGGCGGAGCGTGCGGCGGCGCTGTGGTCGTTCGCTTATTTTTTCACGCTGCTCGCCGGCTATTACGTGCTGCGCCCGCTGCGCGACCAAATGGGCATCGCCGGCGGCGTGCGTAATCTTCCCTGGCTGTTCACCGCGACCTTTGTCACGCTCATTGTAGCTCAGCCCGTCTATGGTGCGCTGGTGGCCAAACTGCCGCGCGCGCGGTTTATTCCTATCGTCTACCAGTTTTTCGTCGCCAACCTTGCGCTGTTCTGGCTGCTGCTGACGTTGGGCATCGTGCCGGTGATCGTCGCGCGTGTGTTCTTCGTTTGGGTCAGCGTGTTCAACCTATTCGCCGTGGCGGTGTTTTGGTCGTTCATGGCCGACCTATTTAATGCCGAGCAGGGCAAACGCCTATTCGGCTTTATCGGCGCCGGTGGCACCGCCGGTGCCCTCTTGGGTCCTGTGATCACTATTTGGCTGTCGGTGCCGCTCGGCCCGGTCAACCTCCTGATTGCGGCGGCGATCTTTCTGGAGATCGCCGTGTTCTGCGTTTATCGGCTCGAAAGCGCCACCACGGGGTCCGGCACGCACGGCGCAGTCGATGCCGCGCCGCGGAGCATCGGCGGCAGCGCCTTTGCGGCGCTGCCGGAACTCGTCCGCTCGCCTTATCTGATCGGCGTCGGCGCCTGGGTCAGCCTGTTGTCATTTTGCGCGACCATTCTCTATTTCGGGCAAGCCAACATCGTGTCGGCGGCCGTGCACGGCGCCGGCGAACAAACGCGCATCTTTGCCAGCATCGATCTCGCCGTCGGCTTGCTCGCCCTGGCGACGCAAATTTTCGCGACCGGGCAAGTGCTCAAACGGTTGGGTACCGGTATAGCCGCGGGCGCATTGCCGGCCGTTTACGTCGTGGGTTTCCTTGCTCTTTTCCTGGCGCCGACGCTTGCGGTCGTGGTGACGGTGCAAGTTGTGCAACGCTGGATGAATTTCGCCATCGCCAATCCAGCTCGGCAGGTGTTTTTCACTGTGCTTGCGCGCGAAGAAAAATATAAAGCCAAGAATTTGATCGACGTTGTGATCTATCGCGGCTCGGATGCGCTTTACGGCTGGGTGTTCGACAGCCTGCAAGCGCTCGGATTAAAACTGGGCGTCATTGCGCTCGTCGTGTGGCCGGTTGCTGTCGGCTGGCTTGTTTTATCGTGGGCGTTGGGGCGGGTTCAGGAACGCCGCGCAACGCCGACGGACTTCGGCGCCACGGCGGAGGGAGAGCGTGCATGACGACATTTCTGACACGGCGCGAATTCGCGATTGCCGGCAGTGCGGCGATGATGGCCTTACCGGCTCTGGCCGAGACAACGCTCCTGGCGAGGCCCATCCCGAGTAGCGGCGAGCAGCTGCCGGCGGTTGGGCTTGGAACGGCGCAAGTCTTCGACACCAACGATGACGCGACGCGGCAAAAGGCGGCCGGCGTCCTGCAAGCGCTGGTTGCCGGCGGCGGGCGTCTGGTTGATACCGCTTCGGTCTACGCCGACGCCGAAGCGGTGCTTGGCGAGGTGGTCGCGGCCGGCAATCTGCGGGCAAAGCTTTTTGTCGCCACCAAGCTGGAAGCGCCCGATGCCGCCGAACTCAAGCGCTCGCAGACCCGTCTGCAGATGCAGACATTCGACCTCTTGCAATTTCATAATGTGCGCGACCCGCAGCAATCGCTGGCGCAGTTTCGGGAATGGAAGGCGCAAGGTGTATGCCGGTATATCGGCATCACCTCGACCCGGCATGCGGACTTCGCCGCGATCGAGGCGGTATTGCTGCGGGAAAAGCCCGATTTCGTGCAGGTCGATTATTCGCTCGATGACCGCGAGGCGGAAAAACGCATCCTGCCGGCGGCGGCCGAGGCCAAGGCGGCGGTGCTGACCGCATTGCCGTTCGGCCGGGCGCGGCTGTTTCGCGCCGTCAAAGGCAAGGACGTGCCTGATTGGGCGTGGGGCTTTGCTGACAGCTGGGCGCAGTTTTTCCTCAAATATCTGCTCGCGGACCCGCGGATAACCGCGGTGATTCCCGGGACCGCCGACCCGGGACATATGACCGATAATCTCGGCGCTACGCGCGGCCGGCTGCCTGATCCGCAGGAGCGCGAGCAAATGATGGCGTTTGCCGACACACTGTGATCGGCGGCCTGTGCGCTCTAGCAACCGGCGCAAATCCGGGTAGTGTGCGGGCCGGCGGCAGATTAAAAGAGTGCGCAAATGCCCTGGCTTGAGTCTAGATCGCGGCGGATAAATTACGAGCTGACCGGCCCCGACGACGGGCCGGCGTGTATCCTGGTCAACGGCCTGACCCAATACATCAAGCTATGGATGCCGTTTCGCGACGGCTTGGTTGCGCGGGGTTTCCGCGTCGTCAGCTACGACATGCTGGGGCAGGGGCAGTCGGACAAGCCGCGCCTGTTCATCGATCAATCGGACCAGGTGGAGGTGCTGCGCGCACTGATCGACACGATGGGACCGCGGCCGATTTTTGTCGGCGGCATCAGCTTCGGCGGCGTGATCGCTCTGCGCTACGCCATCGAGCACCCCGACACCATCGCCGGGCTCGTGCCGATGAGCAGCTTTGCCGAAATTCCGCCGCAACTCATGCGGCTCGGCGTCGCCATGCGCACCGCGCTCGTCCTAGGCGGCACCAAATACCTTCAGGACCTCCTGTTCCCGATGAATTTCTCCAACGCCTGGCTCGAAGCCAAGGCCGATATTATCGACCTCGCCACCTATCGCGGCTGGCTGATCAACGATGTCTACGCGTTGCAAAACCTGATGGAGTCCTTCCTTGAATTCGAGCCGCTCACAGCCAAGCTGTCGTCGATCAAGGTGCCGACGTTCATCATGACCGGCGAGTTTGATTTCCTAACACCGCGGCCGCTGCAGGACTCGTTGCGCACGCATATACCGGACAGCGCGATGGTGATCATTCCGCGCGCTTATCACGCCTTCACGTTGGAGAAAGCAGAGCTGGCGGCCTATCTCATGGCGCGCTTCGCCGAAGACGTGATGGCTGGCCGCTTTCAAGGCAAGAAGAGCGTGTGGATCGGGCCGGAGGAAGTCGGCGGAGAACTCACGCCGTTTCCCGAAGGCTTCGATCACCTGCGCTCCATCCCAGTGCGCATCAAGGCGCCCGAACCTGCGATCCAGCGGGAGCCGGCCGGGTCATGAACGTCGTTCTCGGGCCGCTGGAAAAGGACGGCCGTATTCCGCCCCACCAGCAAACGCGGATCGCATCCTTTCTGGTTTCGGCGCATGCCGCGCAGGCGCGTCAACTGGCGACCGCCATGCCGCTCCGCATCCGTTATGCATGGCAGCTGGAATTGCATTCGCAGTATTGTCGCGAACTGGAAATCATTTCGCTGCTGACGCGTTCGACCACGTGGGTGCCAGATCCGCAGTTGTTCTTCCTGATGTGGCAGTGGGAGATGGCGTGGCAGCCGCAGCCGGTACACGCGGCCGGCGATCATCACGAAGCTCTCCTCGTCGACATGGCGGCGCTCGGTCACGCCGTCCACGCCGGCATTCGTCCGGCAGCGTTGCTGCCCGAGTCCGTTGACCCAACCGATCCATTCGTTGTGGCCATGCGGCGGATCGAGTTCGAAAGCGGACGATTGATTCAGGCGCAAATTCTCTTTCTCAAGGGTCCGCAATTGGTCGCGGTTCGCGATGACGTGGCGGCCGCCGTCGAGCGGCGTCACGCCCAGGTGCGCGAGCTGTGGACCGCCATGCTTAAAGGCATGAACGTCGGCATCGAGTAAGATCAATCGGGCTTCGAAAAGTCGCCGGAATGCGCACTAAAGCTGCTATTGCAATTTGCGCATCGTACGGCCACCATGGATTTTACGATCCAATTTGAGGCGTCATGATCACCGTTCCCGAATTGGCGGCGGAGTCGTTGGGCTCTTACCTGTCGTCCCATTTAAGCCGCCGTTTCGGAACGACTGAGGCCGGCCTGACCGAGCTCATTCCGGCGGTCGCCCGACTCGCACTCGAATGTATCGGCAACAGCGACGCGCTGTATCACACCGTCGAGCATACGATGCTGGTGACGTTCGTCGGCTACGAGATCATGAAGGGACGGTCGCTGCTCGCCGACACGTCGCCCGACGAGTACGCGCATGTGCTTGTGGCTTGTCTCCTGCACGACATCGGCTACGTACGCGGCGTGCTCGCGGGCGACAGTGAAGATGGCTATGTCGTCGACGACAAAGGCGGCAAAGTCAGACTCTCGCGCGGCGCCTCGGATGCGGCGCTGACGCCTTATCATGTCGAACGCTCGAAACTGTTCGCGCTCGACCGGCTTGCAAAGATGGATCTGATCGATGCCGGTAGGATCGTGCGCGCCATCGAGTGCACGCGCTTCCCTTCGGTCGACGAGCCGGACGGAGATGATGCCGAGGAAGGTTCGCTGGTGCGCGCCGCAGATCTGATTGGCCAGCTCGGCGATCCGCATTACCTGCGCAAGGCGAACGCGCTCTATCATGAATTCGAAGAAGTCGGCATGAACCGGCAGCTCGGCTACGATTCGCCGGCCGATCTGACCGATCTTTATCCGCAATTTTATTATAACAGCGTGGCGCCGCACATTCAGACCGCCATCCGCTACCTCAATGTCACGTCCAGCGGTCGGCAATGGATCGCGAGTCTTTACAGCAATGTCTTCCGAGCTGAGCGCGAGTTGAGCCTCTCGGGGCCACAGCGCTGAAACGGCGGCGCCAGGCGGAACTTGTTTTAAGGCCGCGCGGCGAATAACAAGGCAAAAAAGGGAGGCCACCATGAACAAGATTGCCGACATCAAGTCCGCGGCAATGGGCCGTTCGCCATATTTTTCCGAGGAACATGAGCTCCTTCGCGCCCAGGTCCGGCGCTTTGTGGAAACCGAGATCAAGCCGAAGGCGCTCGCCTGGGAGGAGCAGGGCTTCGTTCCGCGCGAGGTTCTCCGCCGCATGGGCAGCCTCGGGTTTTTCGGCATTCGGTACCCCGCGCGCTACGGCGGTTCGGAGATGGACGCGCTGGCGACCGTGGTGCTCGCGGAGGAACTCGGCCGTTCGACTTTTAGTGGAGTTGCCACCACCGCGCTGGTTCACTCCGAGATGGCTTCGATCCATCTCTTCCGCGCCGGAACCGAGGCGCAGAAGGACCAATGGATGCCGAAGATCATCGCCGGCGAGGTCATCACCGCAGTAGCGGTCACCGAGCCGGACGCCGGCTCCGACGTCAAAGGCATCCGCACGTTCGCGCGGCGCGACGGCGACAGCTATGTCATCGACGGCGCCAAGATGTTCATCACCAACGGCGTCTACGCCGATCTGTATTTCGTGGCGGCCAAGACCGACCGCGGCGGCCAGCCCAGCCGCTCGATCACCATGTTCATGGTAGAGAAAGGAACGCCGGGCTTCACTGTCAGCCGCACGCTCGACAAGCACGGCTGGCGCTGCTCCGACACGGCCGAACTGCATTTCGACGGCTGCCGCATCCCCGCGGAGAACCGTCTCGGCGAGGAGGGTAGGGGCTTCTACGCCATCATGCGCAACTTCCAGAACGAACGCACGACGATCGGCGCAGTGGCGATCGGCGAGTCGCAGGCGGCGCTCGACCTGACGCTCGATTATGTGCGCACCCGCAAAGCGTTCGGCGAGCCGTTATGGGCGCGCGAGAGCATCCGCCAGCGCCTGGCCATGCTTGCAGCAAAGGTCGAAGCCGGCCGCCAGCTCGTCTATCACGCCGCCTGGCTCGACACGCAAGGGGTCGACGCCACCAAGGAAGTTTCGATGGTCAAGGCTTATTGCGGCGAACTCGTCAACGAAGTGATGTATGCCTGCGTGCAATTTCACGGCGGCATGGGCTTTATGCGCGAGAGCACCATTGAGCGCATGTCGCGCGACGCCCGCGTGCAAAACATCGGTGGCGGCGCCACCGAGGTGATGCTGGAGGAAGTTGCGAAGCGTATGTAGCGTTGCGCCAAACAAAAGCGAGGAGGGTCGCCGATGAAACTGGTAAAATTGGGCCCGGGCTTCGCCGCCGAACTGCGCGGCGTGACGCTTGCCGACGTCGCCAACGACAATGCCGTCTTTAAGGCGGTACGCGCGGCGTTTGAAGGGCATTCGGTTCTGGTGTTTCGCGACCAGGAGGTGACCGACGACGGGCAGATTGGCTTCTCGCGCCGGTTCGGACCGTTGGAAGTGACGCCGGCCGCCACGGAGGGCGCGGGCAGCCATCAGGTGATTTTGTCGACCATCGACAAAGACGGCAAGGTGGTGCCGGCCGATCATCGGCTGGCGCTGCGCAACAAGGCCAATCAGCTCTGGCACGCTGACTCGACATTCAAGCCCGTGCCGGCTCTCGCTTCGGTGCTGTCGGGGCGCATCATGCCGGCGACAGGTGGTGAGACAGAGTACGTGTCGACCCGGCTTGCCTTCGATCGGCTCGACTCGGCGACGCAGCGGAAGGTCGGCAATTTGTTCGCCTGGCATGATTATTCGCATTCGCGCGGCAAGATCGCGGCCAACATCGTCAGCAGCGATGAGCGCGCGGCGCTGCCGCCGCAATGCTGGCGCATGGTATGGACCAATCCTGTCAACGGCCGCAGCGCGCTTTACATCGCCTCGCACGCTTATGCGATCGAAGGCATGGAGCAAAGCGCGGCGCAAAAGCTCATTGCCGAGCTGATGGAAGCCGCGACGACGCCCGGTCTGAGCTACGAGCATTCCTGGCGCAAGGGCGACGTCGTGATGTGGGACAACCGGGCGACGTTGCACCGCGGCCGGCCGTGGCCGCCGCATGAAGCGCGTTACATGGTGCGCACGACGATTTCCGCGACCGACGCCGACGGCCTGCAAAGCGTGCGCCCGCCGTCGCGCCAGGCGGCTGAGTAAGTCCAGAGAACCCCACCGCGAGATTGATGCACGCCGAGCTACGGCTGATAGGCTCGGTTGGGAATTGCAAATCCGCAGCTCGATCCGTCGGTGACTTGAACTTCGTCTTCCCAGGGCAAGCGATATTTCCCGGCGACGAGATCGCGCATATAGGTGTAGGGACAATCCCGCGCGCCGTCTTTGACGGCGACGTAACCGCGGTGGCCGAACTGGTAGATATTGTTTTCCACGCCCCAAATTCGCCGTGCCTCATCGGCGAGTTTTGGCCGCACCTCGGCGGTTATGATCTCATCCGGCGCGCCGTTGCCGGTGACCAGCGGTACACCGTCGAAATTGACGATTATGCCTTCGCCCATGGAGTTGAAAATTCCGTCGGTGCCGGCCATGCAGACGTTGGCGGTGTACATCAGGTTTGAGAACGCATTGCTCTGATTGCTCACGTGCCAGGCGTGGCGGATCGGGGCGGTATAACCGGCCGTGCGCAGCATGATGTTTGCGCCCTTATAGGCGCATTCGCGCGCCATCTCCGGGAACATGCCGTCGTGGCAGATGATCAGCGCGACTTTGCTGCCGTTCGGACCGTCGCATACCGGAATGCCGAGATTTCCCGGCTCCCACGGTTCGACCGGCACCCACGGATGCATCTTGCGGTAATAGAGCTTGATCTCGCCGTTATCGTCGATGATGAGACCCGAGTTGTAGGGGTTGCCGTCGGGATTGTATTCCATGATGGAAAAACAGCCCCAGATGCTATTCTCCGCGCAAGCGTTCTTGAACCGAGCGACTTCCGGGCCGTCGAGCCGGGACATCAGCTCGGCGTTGGTATCCATTGACAAGCCGTGCAGCGAATATTCGGGGAAGACGACAAGATCCATCGTCGTCATGCCTTTGCGCGCTTTTTGCACCATCGCGCAAATCTTCTCGGTCTGGGCGGCGAGATCGCCTTTGCTGACGATCGTCGGGAGCTGAAGCTGAACGAGACCGATGACGACGCCGTCGGGAGTCTTATTCAGTCCACCGAGCCCACTCATGGATCAATCTCCTTGTTCGCCCGCGGTACCGGGCGAAGTGAGTATTGGCATATTTTCGAAGCACACAACCGCCTTTTGGCGCCCGCCGTTGCGCCAGGCGGCGGAATGAATTGCCGGGACGCGCCGCCGGATCTAGCGTCGATCGTGAAGCGTGAAGATTTCGGCTTTGCCGCGCAAAGTGCCGCTGCGCAATTCCGATCGCAAAAAGTCGACTAACGCGTTTAAGGCCGCCCGGTTCTGCCGGCGGCTCGGATAGAACAAAAAGAAGCCGTCGGTAATCGGCAAGGCCGACTGCTCCAATAAACTGACCAGACGCCCCTCGGCGATGAGCGATGCCACATATTCTTCGTAGAGGTAAGCAACGCCCACGCCCGCGAGCGCGGCGCTGATCACGAGATCGGGATCGTTGATGACGACGACGGACCCGCCGACCGCGAGCTCGACGATCTTGCCGTCGACGACAAACAGCCAGGGAATAAAGCCGCCGGCCGGCAGCCGGTAGCGAATGCAATTGTGCGTTTGCAGATCGGCGGGGATGCGCGGCCGGCCATGGCGCGCCAAATAATCGGGCGAAGCAACCACACGATAGTGCATGTCGTCGGTTACCCGCACCGCGATCATGTCGCGTGCGACCGAGTTGCCGCGCCGGATGCCGGCGTCGAAGCGGCCGGCGACGATGTCGGTCAGACCGGACTCGATGGTCGCTTCGATGACGATCTCGGGATATCGCCGCAGAAATCGGCCAAGCACGGGACCGAGCACGAATCTCGCGACCGGCGGCGACATCGTCAGGCGCAGATGGCCCGCCGGCTTGTCGCGAAAGGCATTGACTGACTCGATGGCGGCATCGAAGCTTTCCAACAGCGGGCGAAGCTGCGCCAGAAAGCGCTCGCCGGCTTCGGTCAAAGCGACGCTGCGGGTCGTCCGATTCAACAGCCGCACGCCGAGCTGCTCTTCGAGCGCCCGCACGGTCTGGCTCAATGTTGCCTTCGAAACCCCCAGCCGCTCGGCGGCCTTGCTGAAGCTCGTGTGCTCAGCGACGGCAACGAAGGCGCTCAACTCGGCAAATTTACTTCTGCGCATTTCCAGTCCGTGAACGACAAGACGGAACGCGAACTCGCCACCCAGCTCCGAACATGCCGCGCAACGGCATCCACCTTTTAACTAACTAGTTTCTGATCGCAACGGCGCAAGAGGTGACGATACCATCGAGCTTTTGCGTTTCGCGCCGGTCACACCCGCTGAAAATGCAACACGAGGCATGTCGCCAACGCAGCGCGCGCATCGTAGGCAGCATCGCCGCTTTTCTCATCGATTGTTCGCCGACCCTTAACGGGCCTTTCATTTCGCGGGGGATGTAGGAAGGAAGCGATCTCCACACATCAATCGAGAGGGCCGAGCGGCTTCCGGCCGTTCGGCCGCGTGTCGGCCGTGCAAATTTACGAAGCTGCCATGTGGAGGTTGATATGACTGGTAAGATCGCCGCTGCCGCCATTGCGGCAATTGTGCTTGCTACCGCCGGCGCCGCGTCGGCGCAAACGGGAACGCGTGTTGTGCAGGCGAACGTCACGGCGCCGGCTCCGTCCAACTCGTACTACAACAAGGACTACTGGAACGCGATCGCGGATCGTGGCCGCGATTTCAAGCGCGATCCTTACGCCGGTACTGTCTTCGAAAGCGTCGTGCCCTACTAAGTGTAGCGTCGAGGGAATAGTGAGCAGCCGCTTCATTGCGGCTGCTCTTACTTTTGCAAGCGCGCCACGATTTCGACGTGCGCGGCGTAACGGAACTGATCGACCGGCGTGACCGCGATGAGGCGATAGCCGCCGCGCGCAAGCTCGCGCATGTCGCGAGCGAACGTTGCCGGATTGCACGACACCGCCACCACCAGCGGAACGACGCTGGCGGCGATTTCGCGGGCTTGCGCGTCGGCGCCCTGGCGCGGCGGATCGAAAACGACAGCGTCGAAGTTTTTCAGCTCGGCGGTAGTCAGCGGCCGGCGGAACAAATCGCGGCGCTCGACATCGATTGGCTTTAATCCGGCGGTCGATGCCGCGGCGCGCTTGAGCGCGGCAAGTGCATCATCATCGTCATCGACGGCGCTGACGCGCGCGCGTTCGGCAAGCCGCAGCGCAAACGGACCGACGCCGGCGAACAAATCGGCGACCTTCGCGGCGCCGGCGCAGGCGTTGAGCACCAGCTGGGACAAGATCGCTTCGCCCTCCTCGGTTGCCTGCAGAAAAGCGGCAGGCGGCAACGCCACGCTGGCCTTGCCCATTTGCACAATCGGCGTGCGGGAGCGCGCGACCAGTTCGCCGTGACGCGTCAGCCCGGTGATATCGTGCTTGGCGGCGATCCGCGCCAGCTCGGTCATTTGCGGCGGCGTCAGCGGGCCGGAGCCGCGGACATCGATGTCGAGGCCGGTATCGGTCGCAGTGACGTGGATATCGAGTGACTTTTGTGCCGGTGCGAGAGCTTCGGCAATTGCCCAGGCTGCTGCGATGGCGCCGTCGAGTCTCGGCGCCAGCACGGGGCAGCGGTCGATGGCGACGATGTGATGCGCGCGTGCGGCCGAAAATCCGACTTCAAGGACGTCGCGCGCGACGCTGCGCGCATGGAACACGGCGCGGCGGCGGCCGTCGCCGTGGGCGTCGATCAACTCGGCAACCGGCGCATCCAATCCCGCCTGCCGAAGGGCTTCGACCACGAGACCGCGCTTCCAGGCACGGTAGTCGGCGAACGCCAAATGCTGCACGGCGCAGCCGCCGCACACCCCGAAATGCGGACAGATCGGCGCAATCCGCTGCGCGCTTGTTTGGTCGATGCTGACCAGGCGCCGCCGGTCGGGATGGCCGGCGACCTCTTCGACCTCGACCGTTTCGCCCGGCAGCGCGCCGGAGACGTAAATCGCGCCCTCGGCGCCGTCGACAACGCCATCGCCGCGATGACCCAGCCGGGCGATCAGGAGCCGCTCAACCACGCTCGGCCCCGATGAAGAATTCCGCGTTGCCATCGCCGCCGAGGATCGGGGAGGGGATGCAGCCGTTGACGCCCCAGCCCTGCGCGGCGACAAATGCGGCGATGTCGTCGCAAACGGCACCGTGGACTGCCTCGTCGCGCACCACCCCTTTTTTGATCGCGGATTTTTTCGCCTCGAACTGCGGTTTAATCAGCGCCACAAGCTGCGCCTGGGGCTTGAGCAGTCTCCCGACCGCAGGGAGCACGAGCTTGAGCGAGATGAAACTCACATCGATTGTGGCAAAGTCCACCGGTTCCGGGAGGCGCGACGGATCAAGCGCACGGATGTCGGTTTGCTCGATCGAAACGATCTTGTTTCGCCCGCGCAAGCGCGGGTGCAGCTGGGCCGTGCCGACGTCGATGGCATAAACCCGCTTGGCGCCGCGTGCGATCAGTACTTCGGTGAAGCCGCCGGTCGACGCGCCGACATCGAGGCAGACGCGGCCTTTGACGTCGGCGCGAAAATGGTCGAGTGCGGCGCGAAGCTTGACGCCGCCGCGCGATACGAAGGGATGTGCCGGCAGCGCCTCGATCGACGCGGTGGGGGCGAGCGTTTCCGAAGCCTTGCGCACGGCGACGCCGTCGGCGGTGACAAGGCCGGCGGCAATCGCGGCTTGCGCCTGCGCGCGGCTTTCGAACAGGCCGCGCGCCACCAACAGGCGGTCGGCGCGTTGGCGGGTCATGGTAAGTCCTCCCCCGTTCGCGGGGGAAGCTAGTCGATTAGCGGGCCAGCTTCACCACGTCGCCGCGGACATTTTGACCGAGTGCTTCGAACGCCTTGGCGACGATGCCTTTGGCGTCCAGCCCCGCCGACGCATACATCGCGTTCGGCGAATCCTGGTCGATGAAAACGTCCGGCAGAACCAACGACCGGATTTTCAAGCCGCGGTCGAGCACGCCATGCTCGGCGAGCGCCTGCATCACGAACGAACCAAAGCCGCCGATCGAGCCTTCCTCGACGGTGAGCAATATTTCATGCTCGCGCGCCAGACGCAGCAGGAGGTCGACATCGAGCGGCTTGGCAAAGCGAGCGTCGGCGACCGTGGTCGACAGTCCGTGGGCAGCGAGTTCATCTGCGGCCTTCAGCGCGTCGCCCATCCGCGTGCCATAGGAGAAAATCGCGATCTTGGTGCCTTCGCGAACGATGCGGCCCTTGCCGATCTCGAGCGGCTTGCCCTCTTCGGGCAGCGGTACACCGCGGCCTTCGCCGCGCGGATAGCGCAACGCTGACGGCCGATCGTCGATCGCCACGGCAGTCGCGACCATGTGCACCAGTTCGGCCTCGTCGGACGGGGCCATCAGCACGAAATTCGGCAAGCAGCCGAGATACGCGACGTCGAACGCACCGGCATGGGTCGGTCCGTCCGCGCCGACCAAGCCGGCGCGGTCCATGGCGAAACGCACCGGCAGCTTCTGAATGGCGACGTCGTGAACGACCTGATCGTAGGCGCGCTGCAGGAACGTCGAATAGATCGTGGCGAACGGCTTGAAGCCTTCGGTCGCCAGCCCCGCGGCAAACGTCACCCCATGTTGTTCGGCGATGCCAACGTCGAAGGTGCGATCGGGAAACTCTTTTTGAAACAGATCGACGCCGGTGCCCGAAGGCATGGCGGCGGTGATGGCAACGATCTTGTCGTCCTTGCGCGCTTCCTTGATCAGGCTTTCGCCGTAGACTTTCTGATAAGCCGGAGCCGCCGGCTTCGATTTGACCTGAGCGCCAGTGGCGACGTCGAATTTGACGACGCCGTGATACTTGTCGGCGGACTTCTCCGCCGGCGCGTAGCCCTTGCCCTTTTGCGTCACGACATGGACGAGGAACGGTCCATTCTGCGCGTCGCGCACGTTGCGCAGAACCGGCAAAAGGTGATCGATGTTGTGGCCGTCGATCGGCCCGACATAGAAGAAGCCGAGTTCGTCGAACAGCGTGCCGCCGGTCACGAGACCGCGCGCATATTCCTCAATGGCTAGCGCCCGCTTCTCGAGCATCCTGCTCGGCATGCGCTTGGCGATTTGGCGGACGATCTGGCGCAGGCCGCGATAGGTGCGCCCGGAAACGCGGCGAGCGAGGTAAGCGGACAGTGCGCCGACCGGCGGCGCTATCGACATGTCGTTGTCGTTGAGCACCACGATCAGCCGCGAATTCATTGCGCCGGCGTTGTTCATGGCCTCATAGGCCATGCCCGCCGACATGGCGCCGTCGCCGATCACGGCGATAACGTTGTTCTGTTTGCCATTGAGGTCGCGCGCGACGGCCATGCCGAGACCGGCGGAGATCGATGTCGACGAATGCGCGGCGCCGAACGGATCGTATTCGCTCTCGGCGCGTTTGGTGAAACCCGACAAGCCACCGGCTTGGCGCAGCGTGCGGATACGCTCGCGGCGGCCGGTGAGGATCTTATGCGGATAGGCCTGGTGGCCGACGTCCCACACCAGTCGGTCGGCCGGCGTATCGAATACATAATGCAATGCAACAGTCAGCTCGATCACGCCCAAGCCGGCGCCGAGATGACCGCCGGTGACCGCTACAGCGTCGATTGTCTCCTGCCGCAACTCGTCGGCAAGCTGGCGCAGCTGGGTCTCCTCCAACTGACGCAGGTCGCCCGGCGTTTTGACAAGATCAAGCAACGGTGTCTTTGACGGAACGGTCACGCGAATGCTCCTTCTTATTAGCCTCGTTGGCCGTACTCGGCCCAATTGGCGATTATTAAGGCAACCCCACCCGCCACTGTGCAGTGCACACGTACGCTAAACCCTCGGTCCTTACACCATTTTACGCCGAAAATGCAATTTGCGGCCAGTGTGATCGGGCAGCTTCGGGACTCCCGCGCCACTCGCTAATCACTTATGTTGGGGTTAGTGGCATTTTTGCCATGCCGGCATCGCCGATTTGACTGTTAATGCCGGGAAAAAGCCTCCAAGAGCCGCGAATCGGCGAAATGGCGTGAGTTCAGCCCCTTGGCCCTCGAAACCTACCGAAAAAAGCGCCAATTCGACGTGACATCCGAGCCCCGCGGCCGTCAGGGCACGCGGGCGGGCCATCATTACGTCATCCAGAAGCATGACGCGACCCGCTTGCATTACGATTTACGCCTGGAACTCGAAGGCGTGATGAAGAGCTGGGCGGTCACCCGCGGGCCCAGCCTCGACCCCAACCAGAAGCGGCTCGCCGTCCACGTCGAAGACCATCCGATCGAATACAACACGTTCGAAGGCACGATTCCCGAAGGCGAGTATGGCGGCGGTACGGTGATGATTTGGGATCGCGGGACCTGGACTCCCGAAGGCGATCCGCACAAGGGCTATGCCAAAGGTCACCTGGACTTCGATTTGCACGGCGAGAAGCTTAAGGGCCGCTGGCATCTGGTGCGCATGCGTCCGCGCGCGGGCGAACGGGGCGACAACTGGCTCTTGATCAAGGCCAAGGACGAGGCCGCACGCGGCCCGCGGGATCCGGACATTCTCAAGGAAGAGCCGCTGTCGGTCGCGACCGGCCGGACCATGGAAGAGATCGCGGCCGGCAAAGGCAAGAAACGCGTGTGGCATTCGGGTCGCGCGGCAAAAGGAAAATCGCAGGAGGCGTCGTCCTTCAAGCGCAAGATCCAACAAATCGCGTCGCGGCCGCCGGCACGACCGCGGACGAAATCAAAGCCCGCGCCACGCAGCGCCGCCGGCAAACGCACCGACAAGAAAAAACCGCGCGACGGAGGCAAGGCAAAACTGCCGGGCTTTATTCCGTTGAGCCTTGCCGCGCTGTTCGACAAAGCGCCGAGCGGACCGAACTGGCTGCACGAGATCAAATTCGACGGCTACCGCATGGAGACGCGGCTCGATCACGGTACGGTGCGGCTGTTGACCCGCAAGCAACAGGATTGGACTCGTCGCTTCCCCGCCATCGCCGAAGCGGTCGCCAAGCTTAACGCGACGACGGCCATCCTTGACGGAGAAGTGGTGGTGGATGATGCGCGCGGCATCAGCAGTTTCTCGCTGCTGCAGACCGATCTCAATGAAGGGCGCAACGACCGCTTCCGCTATTGCGTTTTCGACTTGCTCTATCTTGACGGCCACGATCTGACCGGCGAGCCGCTTTCCGCGCGCAAAGCCGAGCTGGCGCAATTACTCAAAGGCGCCGGCAAAGCCGGCGTCATTCGTTACACCGATCACTTCGACGAGCCTGGGCCAGTGATTTTCCGTCATGCATGCGAGCTGGGTCTCGAAGGTATCGTGTCGAAGCGCCGCGACGCCGCCTATCGGTCCGGACGCAGCGACAATTTCATCAAGACCAAATGCCTCGGCCGCCGCGAATTCGTCGTCGTCGGCTACACGCAGTCGGCGGCGTCCCCGCGCGCAATCGGCGCGCTGATCGTCGCCGAGCATGTCGAGAGCACCTTGCGCTACGCCGGGCGGGTCGGCACCGGCTATACGCACAAGATCGCGCATGAATTGTTCACACGCCTGCATGCGTTGCGCACCGAGCGGCGGCCGGTGGAATTGCCGGCCGATGAAAAGCGCAAGGACATCGTGTGGGTCGAACCGAAGCTCGTGGTTGAGATCGACTTTATCGGCGTGACCCATGGCGGTGTGCTGCGTGGGGCGTCGTTTGAGGGCGTGCGCGAGGACAAGGCGGCGCGCGAAGTCGTGCGCGAGGTTCCCGTTGCGCATGCGGCGGCGGCCAAAAAACAGAGCGTGCGCCGGACGGCTGCGGATCCGAAGCCCGTGTCCAAGCGCAAAGCCGCAAGCGTCGGCGCAATCAACAAAACAAGCGGCGGCGCGCTGGCGCTAACGCATCCGGATCGCCTCTATTGGCCCGACGCCGGCGTCACCAAAAAAGAGCTTGCCGAATATTACCTTTCGATCTGGGACTGGATCAGGCCGCACATCGTCGACCGGGCGCTGTCGCTGGTGCGGGCGCCGGAAGGCATTACCGGCGAGACCTTTTTTCAGAAGCATATCGCCGCCAACATCAAATCGTCGCCGCTTCGCCGCGCCGTTCCAGGCAAGGATCACGATGTGATCGCGGTAGCGACGCCCGACGAATTGGTCGAGATCGTGCAACTGGGCGCGCTGGAAATTCATGTGCGCGGCTCGCGGCTCGAAAACCTGGAAATGTGCGATCGCATCGTGTTCGATTTCGATCCCGGCGCCGGCGTCGCCTGGCCGCAAATGATCGCCGCCGCGCGCGAAATTCGCGAGCGGCTCAAGGCCGAGAAACTCGAAAGTTTCGTCAAGCTGACCGGCGGCAAGGGCCTGCATGTAGCCGCGCCGATCGCCAACGCCGATTGGGATGCGGTCAAGCTGTTCACGCAGCGCGTCGCCGCGGCGATGTCGGCGGACAGCCCGACACTTTACCTCGCCAAGATGACCAAGGCCGAACGCGAAGGCCGCATCTTCATCGACTATTTGCGCAATTCGCGTGAGGCAACCGCGATCGCGCCTTACTCGACACGGGCGCGCCCGGGCGCCCCGGTGTCGACGCCGATCCCATGGGAGCGGCTCGCGCGCACCACCAGCGGCCACGATTTTTCCGTGCGCGACCTGAAAAACCGCGTCAAAGAGGATGCGTGGGCCGAGATCGGCAAGGTGCGTCAGAAGCTGCCGGAACCAGCAGCGCGCCGGCGGTAGCGCACAATCCGGAAAAGTGGATACCGGTTTTCCGAAAAGGTCATGCGCCAACGAAGCATCTACACCATGATCCGATTCAATCTGATCGGATCATGGTCTAGCGGTCACCCCGCGAGCCTGAGCCGCTCGACCTTCGGCTCAAAACGCGCCCGGAAGATTTCCGCGTCCAGCGGATCCTCGAAGCAGTAGCGCACAAAGGCGGCGTAATCGTCTTCGACATACATGTCGAACTTGCCGACGTAAGCGAGCAGGAAGTCCAAAATCTCGCTGTCGTCGGCGAGTTGCGCGCGCGGCAGCACCACTTGATAGGGGCATTCATCGTCGAGTTTACGCAGCCAGGCGCTTCTTTTGTCCGGGTCCATCATGGCTCTGCCTCTTGACTCAGACGGTCGAGTGTTCTCTCTTTGTTCTTTAGAGTCAAGACCCCCGCAGACCCGAACATTCAAGAGCGTTAACAATGGGTGTCGAGACCTTGGGCGACGCTTTGGCGCAGGGTTGGCGCGTCACGGTGCGCTGCGCCGATGGGCGCTCGGAAAGTCCGCGTTCGCGCTCGAGCCGCGAGTGCAATTATCGCCGCGAACTCGACATGGAGACTTTGGTGTGGACGCGGGGGCGGGCGTTCCCGCTCTGCCGGCTGGAAAGCCGGCTGCGCTGCCCGCGCTGCGGTTCGCGTCATACGGTGGTGCTGTACCAGCCGCCGCGCGGCGCCGCGGCGGCGCGCTAGGCCGTGAACGCACCCAACGACTGAAATCAACGTCACGGCTGAATCATTGTCTCGATGGCCGGTCGCAATCACGCGGATTGGCTCGCCAATTTCGTCGCCGGACCGGGCCCTATTAACCAATAGAACAACCCTAGGTAATTCTGCCAATGGGCAATTTTCAATATTTTGATATGTTAATGAAACGTTGAGATGCAAGTACATTCAAGTTGTATATGTCGGAGTAACTGTCATGCGTGTCTTTATAATCTTCGCTATACTTTTGGCGGCCACGCCGGTGTACGCGCAAAGCATGGGAACTACTTCTGGCGCCATGGCAGTGATCAATTCGAGCGACCCCGCGAATACGACAAACCGCGTGATCTCGGCGCCGACTGTGGCCGCTCCCGGCCTTACCGCTGCCGGCATAGAAACCTGTCTCGGCTCAGCCTCTGGCGGCCTTTCGGCAATGGGCGGCGGCGTCACTTTCGGCACCACCACGGTCGACGAAGGATGCACTATCCGTCTGCTGGCGCGGCAGCTTTATGCCTTCGGCTTTCAGAAAGCCGCACTAGCACTGATGTGCGAAGACCAGCACGTTGTGGTCGCGATGTACGCGGCCGGCTCACCGTGCCCGCGTCCACTCTTTGCCGCAGCCACTGAGCCTGCTCCGCGTGCTGCCGACAATGAGCCGCGCCCGCTCTCGTTCTTTGCCGCAATCCTTGAGCCCAGTCCGGCTTCCGCCGCGCCGGAGCGGCGCGTGCGAGAAAACGGCATCGACTGATCCGGCCTCAAGCCCGCGCGGACTCCCTCCGACCGGGCTTCGGGACGGGCCAACTTAAGTTCCGTCAGATCAAGCGAAGGAGCACAGTATGAAAGCGTTTTGTTGCGTTGTCGCCGTTGCCGGGCTGCTAATTTCGGCCCCTGCCATGGCTCAGCAAGCTTACGGCACCGGCGGTGGCAACACCAACATCTGGTCTAGTGCGCAGGGGTCGTCCGACTCTTACGGCAATGCCAACGGGTTCGGAACGAGTTCGTCCGGCGCGATGGCGATTGGCGGCGGCCGGGGTTCCCTGGGCGCAGGAGCAGGATCTGTCGGCGGCGGCATCACGTCGGCCATGACCACTTCGTATGCCGGCGCCGCCACATCCGGAAGCGGCTATGTGCAGGTTCAAACCTCCGGCTATGCCGGCGGCACCGTTGCCGGCTTCGCGGGCCACACTCGCTAAAGTGGATCACAAACCGGCTTCGGAACCCGTTTTCCGAGGCTGTGCGCCGCCAGGCGAAGTTCGTCCGTCACGGTATCACCACGACATTGGTAAAGCCGCCGTCGCGAAACAGCGAACCGTCAAGGGCGCGGTTGACCTCGGCAAGCGGCACCCGCACATGCTGAAACACCGACAGGTCGAGAGTGCCGGCCGCCGCCATGGCGGCCAAGGCTTGCCCATCGGCGACGGTGAACCAGTTGCTGCCGATGAATTCGATCTGGGCGTCCATCATCCAGTGCACATCCATCACCGTCTTTTCGCCGACGCCGCCGACATTGATGGCCCTGCCGCCGCGCCGCAGCGCGTAAATGCCATCCATCAAAAACGTCCCCGGCGTGCCCGGGCCGAGACAGTCGATGACCGCGTCGACGCCATGGCCCTCGGTAAAGGAGCGCGCCCATTCGGCGACGGAGCGGTTGTCGTCCTGCGCCAACACCTCGATGCGCGTCGGTGCGAGCGACTGCACGCGCGCCAGACGACCACGGTCGCGGGCGGTGCCGAGGATGCGGGTCACGCCGCGGCCGAGCGCAACCAATGTCGCGCCAAGCCCAAGCGTGCCGGTTAGACCGTTGATCAGGATCGTTTTGCCCGGTCCGGCATTGGCCTTGCGCAACGCGGCATAGGCCGTGCCGATGTAGCCAAATCGCGCAGCCTCTTCAAATGACACGCGTTCCGGCAAGCGCACCAAATTGTGTTGCGGCGCGATCATGTATTCGCACATACCGCCGTAAGCGTAGGCATCGAACTGCCGCTGCGAGTCTGGACCAAATCCGAAATAGCCGCTGAAGGTGTAGTTGGTGCAATTCGTCGGCTCGTCGCCGCGGCACGCCGGACAGGAGCCGCAGAACAATCCCGGATTGACGTAGACGCGATCGCCCTTGCGGAAATTCTGCACCAGGTCGCCGACGACGGCGATTTCGCCGGCGACATCGAGGCCGAAGATCGCCGGCAGCTTCGGCAACGGCAATTCGGGAAACCACGTCTGCCAATGCGTCAACACGTTGATGAGGTTGGGCACGACGCCGCACGCCTTCACGGCGACAAGGACATCGGTGGCCCGCGGTGCCGGCACCGGCACCCGTTCAAGCTTCATCGCCTGACCGGTCGCATGAAGCCGAGCGGCAAGCATTGTGGTCACGTTCGCGCCTCCCCAATTTCGGATGTTTGATTCAAAGCGAGTGGTCGAAATGGATCATCCGGGATTAGATCACGAAAACCCGATATCGGGACGTTATATCGTTCTATACTTGCGGCGGAGGTGGCCAGATGAAGCCGGCTTTCTGGGGCGTTGAGGACCGCACTTTGGCGCTTGCTGTGCACGCCCCGGAGCGAACAATTCGATCCGACTATCGCCGTACGCCACGGGCGCAGTAAAGCGCCTGGCCCGGCGAACGGCTCCAAGCGGGGGAATCATGTTGGGGTATACTCGTAAGCATCTGTTTATCGTTCTGGCCACCGCATTGTGCATCGTAGGTATCGTCTGGCTTGCCTTAGAGCCGATCCGGGAAGTTCTTGAATCTGATGAATCGGATGTGATTCATTGT
>CAYWNY010000044.1:0-23028 GCA_964459765.1 uncultured Hyphomicrobiales bacterium
CCGCGCGCCGCCGAGCGCACCTTTCAGCTCCTGCATCAGGTGGTCGGCCGCGCCGGCCGCGACGCCGGCATCGGCCGCGGTTATCTGCAGACCCACCAGCCCGAGCATCCGGTGATGCGCGCGCTGATCGCGCAGGATCGCGACGCCTTCTACCAGGCCGAGATCGAGATGCGCGAACAGGCCGGCTATCCGCCGTTCGGGAGGCTCGCAAGCCTCGTCGTCTCCGGCCCCGACCGCCACGAGGCGCAAAGCTTTGCCCGCGCTTTGGCGCGCGCCGCGCCGCCTCTCGAAGACGTGCGCGTCCTCGGCCCGGCCGACGCGCCGCTCGCTCTGGTGCGGGGCCGCCATCGGCTGCGGTTGTTGGTCAAGGCGCCGCGCACTTTCGACCTGTCGGCTTATCTGCGCGAGTGGCTTTCGCAGGCGCCGAAAAGGCACGGCTCGATCAAGCTAGAAATCGACGTCGATCCCCAGAGCTTTTTGTAGAATCACCTCTCCTCGATGGGGAGAGGTCGCGAGCAATACGTGCCCGCTCCGCCGCTCATCATCGCCTTTTCCTCTTCACGCTCTTCTTCGGCTTCTTGCTCGCAAAGATCGCATTCCAATTTTCCTTGTAGGCCGCGGTGACGGGTTTCTGGCCTTCGCCCCGGCTGTAGCTGGAAGGTGCGGGCGCCGGTGTCTCGCCGCCTTCGGGTTTGGGCGCTTCTTTCGCCGCGGGGCTCTCGACTTTCGGAGCGGCGTCTTTTTTCGGCGCCGGGTCGGGTTTAGTCTTTTTGCTGTCGCTGGTCATAGTCTTTCCTGGCAGTAAGCAAGCAAGCGTACCGCGGATTGAGCAGCAGCGAAATCGGGGTTTATAAACCCGCCGGCTTGCCGCCCGGCGCCGCGCGGTTCATGCTGACACGACGGGTCTGAGGTCGCACGATGTCTCAAGCAATGCCGGCACTCGGCGCCAACCAGCAGTTTTGCAGCAGCTGCGGCCAGATCATTTCAAGCTTGGCGCCAACATGCCCGCATTGCGGCGCGCCCACTGGCGTCAAAGTTTTGCCTCCGGGCGCTAGTCCCAAGCTTCGGCTCGTAGCGCTATTGCTGTGCTGGTTCTTCGGCATATTCGGCGCGCACCGGTTCTATGTCGGTAAGATCGGAACCGGGATACTGCAAATATTCACGTTGGGCGGATTGGGTATCTGGACGCTGGTCGATTTCATTTTCATCATCGTCGGCCGTTTCAAGGACAAACAAGGCCGCTACGTCGTTGTTTGGACCGACTGATTTGGCGGTCTCGACGCCTCCCGTGGTTATGGATTCCGCGCTCGAGGCGTGCCGCCGCGCCCGGAATGACGGAAAAATGGACGTCGACCCGCAGCTTTTCTAAACGTCTTTGACGTGATTCAACCCAAACAATTTCCGCTCGATCTCGTCCAAGGCCTTGCGCACCTCCGTCAGGATAAGCTTATCCGCGGCGGCTTGGTCGATGTCCGGTACGTCCCAATCGAATATCGCGGCGATATTTTTCGACCAGTTTTTTCACATCGGCGATAATCTGATCACGGTGTCCTTCGAGTTCCCTCTCCTCGATTTTCGCCATGTGGTCTCCTCAGGTTCGGTTGCGCCTCTTAACGGTACGCCGCTCGGCAAATTTGGTTTTGTTTTATGATAATTTTCGTAAAGCACGGCGGATCGCTGCGCTACAAAACTTAACGTCCATCTTGCCATATTCAAGCGAGCCGCCGACTCGGCTGGCGCTTTGCGTTATCCGCTGCGACAACCTGGTCGGGCGGCACGCGCGAAGTTGGCGCGAATGGCATGCGCAACCGAGCCCTTCTCGGCCGCGACTTAAACTCCTGCGAATGGTCTCCGATGCAGCAGACAGTTCGCGCTGAGCAGATCGACGCGCTTTATCGCGCGCCCGCGATCATGCTTGCCAACCCGATCAACGCAGCGATCCTTACCGTGGTGCTATGGCCGGCGTATCCGGCGTGGATTCTCCACCTTTGGATCGCTCTGATCTGCGTTGTCGTGACCGTGCGTTTTATCGATCGGGCACGTTATCTGCGGCAACTGCACGAAAGCGGGCATGAGATCGCTTGGGCCAGGCGATTCACGATCGGTGCCGCTGTGACGGGGTTCCTTTGGGGTCTCGCCGGATCGGTGGTCTTTGTGTCGCCGGATCCGGTCGCTCACGTCGTCGTCACATTCGTGCTCGGCGGCATGACGGTCGGCGCGGTTTTCCAGCAATCGGCTTATTTACCCGCCTTTTTCAGTTACGCGCTGCCCGCCGTCGTTCCGCAAGTCGTTTGTTATTTGGCGAAAGGCGACCGCGTCTCTGTGGCGATGGGCCTGATGCTGGCGGCCTATGTCGCGGTTGTCGCGTTGATGGGCCGCTACATCAACAGCTGGATCGTGGCGGCCGTGCGGCTGCGATTGGAGCAGGCCGCGAGTCATCGCGAACTGCAGGTCTCGGCCGCCAAGAGCAAGGCGGTACTCAGCGAAATCGAGCAGATTTATCGCTACGCGCCGGTCGGACTTTGTTTGATGGATGTCAACCATCGTTTCGTGCGTATCAATGAGCACATGGCGGAGATCAACGGACTACCGGTCAGCGCGCATATCGGAAAAACGCTGCGCGAGGTGATCCCCGAAGTTGCGGACGAAGTCCTGGAATTTTACCGCCCGGTCTACGAGCGTGGCGAGCCCGTGCTGAACGTGGAAATACACGGCGTAACCCTGCAGCGCCCGGCGTGCCGCGTCATTGGCTGGCGAGCTTCTTCCCCTTCCATTCCGATTCGGGGCAGGTGACCGGCCTGATCGGCATGGTCTTAGACATCAGCGATTTGAAGCAGACCCAATTGGCATTGCAGCAAAGCGAGGAGCGCTTCCGCACCATTTTTGATTCGGTCAGCGATCTCATAATTTTGCACGACTGGGAAACCGGGGCGTTTGTCGAGATTAATCAGCGCGCGTGCGAGATGCTGGGCTATACCCGCGACGAGCTGCTGAAGATGAAAGTCGGCGATCTTTCGCAGAACGAACCGCCATACACGGGCGAGGCGCTATTGGCGGAGATGAAGAAGGCACGATCCGGGACGCCGCAAGTCTTCGATTGGCGCAGCAAGACAAAGGACGGCCGGCTGTTATGGGTCGAACTATCGATTCGCCGGGCGACGTTCGGCGGGCGCGATTTCCTGCTTTCGACCGCCCGCGAAATTTCGCGACGCAAGGAAGCCGAAGGTCAGCTCATGCGAATGGCGCAGTTCGACCTCCTCACCGGATTGGCCAACCGCGGGGTCTTCGTCGCCGAGGTGACGCGCGCCATCGCGCGCGCGCATCGCGGCGACAGCGGTTTCGCAATTCTTTATCTCGATCTCGATCATTTCAAGGACGTTAACGACACGCTGGGACACCCGATCGGGGACCGGTTGCTGCAAGCGGTCGCCGAACGGCTGCAGGCGAACGTGAGAAAGATCGACACCGCGGCGCGATTTGGCGGTGATGAATTCGCACTGCTAATGGCGGACGTCGGCGATCCGGCGGATGCCGGCGCGCTGGCGGATAAGCTGTTGCAAATCATGGCCGAGCCGTTTGTGCTCGACGGCAATCAGATCCATTCCGGGGTCAGCATCGGCATCGCCACCTATGAGCCGGAAGATCCGGATGCCGAAACGCTTCTCGCGCATGCGGACGTCGCGCTTTATCGGGCGAAGTCGGATAGCCGGCACACCTATCGGTTCTTCACCGCGGCGATGGACGAGGAGGTGCGTAAACGCGTGGCGCTGACGTCCGAACTGCAGGCAGGGATCGCGGCCGGCCAGTTGTTCCTGATGTATCAGCCCCAGGCGGATATGGAGACCAGTCAGATCGTCGGCCTGGAAGCGCTGGTGCGCTGGAAGCATCCGACGCGGGGCGTGCTCTCGCCCGACGAGTCCTTGCATGTCGCGGAGCGCAGCGGTCTGATCGTCATACTCGGAAACTGGGTTTTGCGCGCCGCCTGTCGGCAGGCCCGGCAATGGGTGCAAGCCGGCGTCACGCTGCCGCCACTGTCGATCAATGTATCAGCGCTGCAGTTCAAGGCGCTAGGCGCGCTGGAAACCGAGATCGAGATGGCGCTCGCCGAGACCGGACTATCGCCGGGTTCGCTGGAGATCGAGGTGACGGAGACCGCGCTGATGGGGACCTCGAGCGGGCACGACAACGTCATCGAGCGTCTGCGCGCGCGGGGGCTGCGGATCGCGATCGACGATTTCGGCACGGGTTATTCCTCGCTGCTTTACCTTCGCCGCTTCCCGGTCGACCGGATCAAAATTGCGCAGGAATTCGTCAAGGATATCGGCATCGAGCCCAACGACACGGCGATCGTCAAAGCCGCAATCGGTTTGGCGCGCGAGCTGGGAATCGGCGTCATTGCCGAAGGCGTGGAAACGGCGGACCAGGTTCGATTGCTGCACGCCTGGGGATGCCGGCAGGCGCAAGGCTTTTATTTTGCCGCCCCGATGCCGGCGGAAGATGTTCTACCGCTGTTGCGCGCCGGCAGCCTTATGCATTGGCTGGCTGGCTCCTCGGCCGCCCGCCGCCGGTCCGGACGTGTGGGCGGGTCGAGCCACGGGGCCTCGCTTCGCCGCAGTGAAGCGCGGCGATGACGTGCATTCGCAGCGTTTAAGTGAAACGAAACCCACCCGTCTCCCGGTTTTCGCGCCTTGATGAGGTCGCTGCGCGCGGGTTATTTGCTCGATTCCTCATTGTGCTTTGCTCCCGGCACCCCAGATACAAGGCGCTGGCATACAGCAGCTTTTCCAGATCGTCTGTTCTCATTGCTTCTGATGATCACTTCATCAGAAGCGGCGGAGCGCACAATGGCTCTTCCACCTCAAAAGCTGTCGACTTTAATTTGCGCCACTTGCGGACACGCGATGGACCGCCTCCGTACGATCCCAAGATTTGGAGTGCTTCCGAAACTGTTCGTCTTCCAGTGCCCCTCGTGCCTCCACGTGGCGGCAAATGAAGCATCATCCTACTAAATATCGCTCCCGCTCTCGGGCGGGTGACCGCTGAAAAACAACGCGATCAGGGAGAGGGCGCAATGTACACCAACATCCTGATACCGACCGACGGGTCGGAACTGGCCGGGAAAGCCGTCGGGCATGGCATCGCTCTCGCCACGCGGATCGGCGCCAAAGCCACCGTGCTGACGGTCTTGCCGCCGTTTCATACGTTCACAACCGACGTGCAGATGATCGAGGACACGCCGGCCAGCTACCAGGCGCGCGTGCGCAAGCATGGTGAGACGATCCTTGCCGCCGCCGCGAAATCGGCGCGTGCCGCAGGCGTCACCTGCGAGACGATTGCGGTCGAGCGTGAGCATCCTTATCAGGCGATCATCGATATTGCGGAGTCGAAAGGCTGCGATCTCATCGTCATGGCGTCACACGGCCGCCACGGTATCTCCGCGCTCGTCCTCGGTAGCGAGACGGTCAAGGTGCTCACCCATTGCAAGATTCCGGTGCTGGTCCATCGCTGACCGTCGCTCGAATTGGCGAGCGCAGGCTCGGATTAGCAAAGCGTCATCCGCCGTCGCTCAAGTCGCCCTCAGATCGAACAACTTTTTCGCCATTGCGGCGACCTTGGGATCGAGCGGGCGTGGCTTTAAGCACAGCCCTTTGCCCATGATTTCCGCCATAATCGTGAAGACGAGGAGCCGGCCGAAAAGCTTGTCGTTGGTTGGGACCAGATACCACGGTGCTTGCTTGAGCGAGGTCTTCTCCAACATGTCCTCGATCGCAACCTCATAGTCTGCCCAACGCGCCCGGTTGCGAAAATCCTCGTAAGAGAGCTTCCAGCGCTTGAGCGGGTTAGCGACGCGGTCTTTGAAGCGGCGGATCTGCTCGTCCGGCGTGATGTGCAGAAAACACTTTACCAGCCGAATGCCGTCGTCGACCATCATGCGCTCGAATTGATTGATCTCGTCGTAGCCGCGTTTCCATTCGCGCTTTGGAGGCAAATTTTTCGACCCGTTCGACGAGGACCCGCCCGTACCAGGAGCGGTCGAACACCACGATCTGCCCGGGACCGGGGAGCTTTTGCCAGAAGCGCTGCAGATAATGCCGGCCCTGCTCATGCAGTCGTGGCGCGGCGATCGGATAGACCCTGAAGCTGCGCGGATCCAACGCCCAGCCCAGCCGGCGCACGATGCCGCCTTTGCCGGCGGTATCCCAGCCTTCCAGCACCACCACCGCGCGCTCGGGCGTGCCGAGATAGGCCTGCTGAATTGATTGCATGGTCGCCTGCAAGGATTGCAGCCGGCGCTCGTAATCGGCGAACGCCACTTTCGGATGTTGGATCAGCGCCGCGAGCTTCGGCCTTTTGCCGACGATGAAATCTTGGGTGTTCATGGCATCCAGCAACCGCTATGCGGGGCGCCGCGCTTTGATCAAGATCAAGGAAAATCGCCGTGCCGCCGACGTCTCCCCGATGGGCGAGATGAGGGTTAATCGACACGAAATGACGGAGCCAATGTCGTGACCATCAGCATCTTGAACGTGACGCTCAATCCGCTCATCGCGCTCGCCGTCTTCTGCGCCACCATCGTCACTGATGCCGTTTACGTGTTCTTCACCTCAGCGGTCGTTGCCCGCCAGCGCGTGCGCGCCGCAAGCTGGAGCTCGGTCTGGTACCTCCTCTCGGCCTTCATCGTGATCAACTACACCGGCAATCCGGCTTATGTCGCGTTCGCCGCGCTCGGTTCCTTCATCGGCGCCTATGTTTCGCTGACCTGGATCAACCGCGGGCGCGCGGCGGATTTACCCATACGCCCCGGCCCGCCGTGATCGGCGAAGCAGCCCCAGGCTTGACCTCGCCGCGTTATCCGGCATCGTTGAGCCGATGGCGGCGACCATTCAAACCATCCTGTTCTTACTCGCCGTGCTGGTGGTGGTTGCGGTCGTCGCCAAACGCACCAACACCGCGCCGTCGATTTTGCTCGTCATCGCCGGCATTGCGCTTGCGGTCATTCCCGGCCTGCCGCGCATTGCGCTGGCGCCGGAACTGGTGCTGCTCGGCATCCTGCCGCCGCTGATCTATTCGGCCGGCGTCGCCATGAGCTGGCGCGAGTTTCGCTTCAATCTGCGACCGATCGCGTTGTTCGCCTTCGGCTGCGTCTTGTTCTCAAGCGCGGCGGTGGCCGTCGCCTGCCATTACGTCGTCGGCATGCCGCTGGCAGTCGGCTTTGTGCTCGGCGCCATTGTCGCGCCGACCGACGTGGTAGCGCCGCTCGCCATCGTCCGGCAGCTCGGCCTGCCGCGGCGGCTGGTCGTGGTGCTCGAAGGCGACGGCCTCGCCAACGACGCCACCGCGCTCATTCTTTACCGGTTCGCCGTTGCTGCGGTCGGCAGCGGCGTCTTCTCGGTGGGCGAAGCGGCGGGGACTTTCGCGCTCATTGTGGTCGGCGAAATCGCTTATGGCCTTGGCATCGGCTGGTTCAGCTTGCGGCTGCGCCGCTGGGCTCACGATCCGCGGGTCGAGATCACGCTGTCGTTGTTGACGCCGTATGCCGCGTTTCTGGTGCCGCAGCACCTCGGCGGCTCCGGCGTGCTCGCGACCGTTGCCGCCGGCCTCTATGTCAGCTGGAACGGGCCGCTGCTCATTCCTGCCGCGACCCGGCTGCAGGGCATCTTTTTCTGGGACTTTCTGGTCTATCTGCTCGAAGGCTTTGTTTTCCTCATCACCGGAATGGAAACGCGGGCGCTGATCGACGATACCAGCGCCGTCGTCCTGCACGATTTGGCTATCGCCATCCCGCTGGTCGTTGCCGTGCTGATCGCCGCCCGCTTTGTGTGGACCTATCCGGCGGCCTACGTGCCGCGTTGGCTCAGCCCGGCGCTCAAGCGGCGCGACCCGGTGCCGCCGTGGCAATGGCTGTTCGTCCTGTCATTCGTCGGCGTGCGAGGCGTCGTTTCGCTGGCCGCGGCGCTCGCCATTCCGCTGACCACCGCGGGCGGAGCGCCATTCCCTGGCCGCGACCTCATCCTGTTCATTACTTTCGGCGTCATCGTGGTGACGCTAATCGGCGAGGGGCTCATGCTGCCGGCGGTCGTGCGCTGGCTGAAACTGCCGCGCGACGCCGAGGACGAGCGCCGGCGCGATCAGGATGCCGAAATCACCGCGCGCGTCGAAGCGCTGCAGGCGGCGCAAACCAGGCTTGATGGTCTTGCCGCCGACGGACAGGCGGACCCTGACGTGCTGGCGCTCTTGCGTGCGCGCCACGACCATCGCGCCGGCCAGGTGCCGAAAGACGCTGACGGGGAGCAAGCCCTCGCCGCGGCGACGGAGCTGCGGGCCAATCTGATCGGGGCCGAACGTGAATACATTTACCGGCTGCTGCAGGACGGCAAGATCACCGACGAAGCGCGCCGGCGCATCGAGCGCGAGCTCGATCTCGAGGAAGAAAGCCTCGCGTTTAAGCGCGCGAGCGAGCCCGACCCGCCGCTTTAACTTTCGTCGACCTTTTGCGCTTCATCGCGCTGCGGGGCTTGAATTTCTTCTGCTCGGCAATGGTGTGGGCGCGGCGCGCCCACACCGCAAGTTCATCCGGATCATCGTAGAGCCGCTCCGGCAGGCGCCAAAACGACCGCGAGGCGCGGCCGACCCTGCCGGGCGTCTTTGCCCGCGGATAGACGAAGGGCTTTGAGCCTTCGCGCTCGAAATCCGGGATGCTTGCTTCGTCGACGCGCATAAAGATCGCGCCGTCGAATTCAAGCGCCAGCATGAGGCCGTCCGACCAGATGCCGGCGCCGCCGAACATGCGCTTGACCGTAACCGGGCCAAACGGCGCAAACAATTCGCGGATGAATTGCGGGTCCACCCCTAAGCGGTCTTGAGCTTCAGCGGGATTGCCCCGAGGAAGTCGCGCTTACCGACCTCCACGCCGGCATGGCGCGCGAGATCGTAAGCGGTCGTGAGGTGGAAATAATAGTTCGGCAGCAGGAAATAATTGAGATAATCGCTGCCCGTCATCTCCCCGGAATTGCCGCCGAGCGGAATAGTGATGCGGCGGTCGGCGGAATCGTCGATGGCCTTGGCATCGAGCGATTTCAGATAAGCCACGGTCTTCGCCAGCCGTGCCTTAAGCGCCGCGAAGTTCGTCTCATTATCTTCGTAGCTCGGCGGCTCGACGCCGGCGAGGCGAGCGGAACCGCGGCGCGCCTGATCGGTGACGGCCTGCACTTGGCGCGTGAAGTCGAACATGTCCGGCGCGAGCCGCGCATGCAGGAATTGCGTGGCATCGATTTTCTTTTCGGCGACGAACGCCTCGGCTTTGTCGAGAACGCTGGACAACGCGTTGAGCCCGGTGACAAAGACCGGGATGGAAGAATGCGACATGGATTGCGGCATGAGCGTTTATCCTGTTTTGGCGAAAGTTATCTTGTTCAAAGATGCAGTCTAGCGGCTTTGCCGCGCCTGCTGATAGCGGAACGACGTGTCGTCGGCGTCGACAATCATTTTGCCGATCGGCCACAGCGCAATGCCGGCAAGTTTCAGGTGCGCCCAGGCGAACGGAATGCCGATGACGGTGATGGCGAGCAAGAAGGCAGTGATGAGATGGCCAAGCGCCAGCCACCAGCCGGCCAGCACGAGCCACACGATGTTACCAAGGAAACCGAGTGGTCCGGTGCCGGTGTCTTCCTTGCCGAGATACTCGGCGCGGGACACCGCCTTGCGGCCGAACGGCAACAGCGTATAGGAGGCGATATTGAAGGCCGCCCGCGCCCAAGGAATGCCAATGAGCGTGATCGCCATGATCACCGCCGCGACCAGCCAGCCGACGGCCATCCAGATGCCGCCGAAGATCATCCACAACACGTTGAGCACAAGGGCGATGGGGGACATGAAACACCCGTTTGGGCACCCGCCTGGTTCTCGGGCGGCTTCTTCGGAGCTTCTTGGGCAGCCATGCATCTAGGCAGCGCAACGGCGATCCGCCAGCCCGCGGAACCGGCGAGCGGCACGCGATATTTTCGTTGAGCTTATCTTACTTGCGACACATCAGGCCTGATAATTCCAAGACGCCTGAGCCATACAACGAGGAGAAAAGAGATGACGCGAACGACCGTCGTTGCCGCTGCAATTTTGGCCCTCACGCTTGGGTCAGGAGCGGCCCTGGCGCAGAATCCGCCGCCGGCAGGTACCGCGCCTGCGGTAAGTCCTCCGTCGTCGGACGCAAGTGCCGCCGACAAGAAAGCCATCGCCAAATCCTGCACCGATCAAGCCAATGCCAAAGGGCTGCACGGCAAGGCTCGCAAAAAATTCCGCTCCAAGTGCAAGCACAATGGCGGCAAGGTTGAATAGCCGGCGTTGAAGGGCTTTGGCGCGCACAGGTGCGCGCCAGCCCATCGCGCACAGTCGATACGGAATGTGAAACTGACTAAATTCCGACAATCGCCTGACCGCAATTGGGACTGATGTTCTGTCCGGTCACCGCATCGGCTTCGCGGCTGGCGAGCCAGGCAACGGCGTAGGAGACTTCCTGCGGCAACACCTGGCGCTTGAGCGCCATGCTGGCGATGATCGCCTCGAATATTTCCGGCGTCATGTCGGCGCGGGTCATCGGCGTGTCGGTAAAGCCGGGCGAGACCGTATTCACCGTGATGCCGAAGGGCGCAAACTCGATCGCCCAGGCGCGGGTCAACGCGGTCAGCGCACCCTTGGCGCCGGTGTAGTGGCTCATCGCCGGCGAGCCGGTCATGGCGAAAGTCGAGCCGGTGTTGATGATGCGGCCGAACTTGCGTTTCTTCATTCCGGGCACGACCACTTGAGTGGCGAAGAACGCACCCTTCACATGGGTCGCGAACAGATCATCGAAGAAGGTTTCGTCGACATTTTCGATCGGCGCCATCATGCCGGTGATGCCGGCGTTGTTGACCAGAACGTCGAGCTTGCCGAATTGCGCTTCCGCCTTGGCCAGCGCGGCTTTGACCTCGCCGGCGACGCGATTGTCGGCCTTGAGCGGCAGCGCGTCGATGCCGTCACGTTTGAGCTCGGCCACGGCGCGGTCGAGCTTATCCGGCTGAAAATCGGTGATCGCCACTTTGGCGCCGCGGCTGCCGAGTATGCGCGCATGCGACAGCCCAAGGCCGGTGCTGCCGCCGGTAATCAAAATCGCATAGCCGTCGAGGCTGTTCGACATCGTCTCCTCCATGATCTTTTTGGATGCTTGTCGTTGAGCGCGATCAGCGCACTTGCAACACCAGCTTGCCCCGAAAGTGCCGTCCTTCACTGACGCGATGGGCTTCCGCGGCTTGCGCCAAGGGATAGAGCTTTATGTCCGGCGGCCGCACCGCGCCCGTCAGGACTAGTTCCGCGACGCGCTCCAGTGGCGCGCGAGCGCGACCGACCGCGGGACGGAGCGAAACCACGTCGCTGCGGTCTGGCTTTGGCGCCTGCATGCCCGAGGCGATAAAGGCGGCGCGCCCGCCCGGTTTGAGCACGGCAAAAGATTTTTGCGCCACCTCGCCGCCGACCGTGTCGAACACTGCGTCGCAGCCGCTCACCGCACCGGTAAAATCTTGCGCGTTGTAGTCGATGATTTCATCGGCGCCGAGGCCGCGTACATAATCGATATTTGCCGCGCTCGTGGTGGTGATGACCCGCGCGCCGATATGCTTGGCAAGCTGAATGGCAAAGCTCGCGACGCCGCCGGCGCCGCCTTGAATGAGGATGGTCTCGCCGCGTTTGAGCTTCAATGTCGTTTCGATGGAGATGATTGCGGTCAGCCCGGTCAGCGCCAAGGCTGCGGCGTCATTGTGCGAAAGTGCGTCCGGCTTTTTGGCGACGATCGCGGCGGTGATCGCCACCTTCTCGGCGTAGGCGCCTTCGCGGCCGGCTTCGAGCACGCCGAACACCGCGTCGCCGGGCTCCAAGTCGGTGACGCCCTCACCGCGCGCGGCAACGGTGCCGGAAAAATCCCGACCCAGGATTAGGGGAAATTTCACTTGCGCGTACTGTCCGGCGCGCACGCGCCAGTCGGCGCCGTTGACGCTTGCCGCCACCACGTCGACGACCACCTGGCCCGGGCCGGCTTGCGGGTCCGGCATGTCGCCGTACGTGAGGACGTCGGCGCCGCCGAATCGCTCGATGTAGATCGCTTTCATAGCTGTATCACCACAGTACCTCGCCCATTGAGGCGCTTGATCCTATAGAATGCTGCGCGGCTGAGCTATGCTCGCGCAAAGCAGGAGAGACGGCATGGCGCATGGCGTATTTGTCGACGGGGTATGGCACACCGAATGGTATGACGCCGCCAAGACCGGCGGCCGTTTCGTGCCGGCCGAGCCCGTCTTCCGCAATTGGGTGACGGCGGATGGCAGCGCCGGCCCCTCGGCTGAGGCCGGTTTTGCCGCCGAGCGCGGGCGATACCACCTCTATGTTTCGCTGGCCTGCCCCTACGCGCACCGCACCGTGATTTTCCGCAAGCTCAAGGAACTCGAGAGCGTGATCTCGATGTCGATCCTCGACCCCGTGATGGGCGAACAGGGTTGGGAGTTCGGCAACAGCCCCGGCACGATCGCCGACACCGTTAACGGCAAACAGCGGATGGGCGAAATCTACCTGCTCGCCGATCCGCGCTACACCGGCCGCGTCTCGGTACCGGTGCTGTGGGACAAAGAGCGGCGCACCATCGTCAACAACGAGTCGCCTGAAATCATCCGCATGCTCAATTCGGCATTCGCCGCGTTCACCAACGACCGCGCCGATTATTACCCGGCGGAACTGCGCGGTGACATCGATCGCATCAATGCCCGCGTCTACAGCGACGTCAATATCGGCGTCTACCGGGCCGGTTTCGCGACGACGCAAAGTGCTTATGAGGAAGGCTGCCGCACGGTGTTTGCGGCGCTCGACTGGCTCGAGGAGTTGCTATCGCGCCAGCGTTATCTCGTCGGCCCACGGCTTACCGAGGCCGACTGGCGGCTGTTCACGACGCTCGTGCGGTTCGACGCGGTCTACAACAGCCACTTCAAATGCAATTTGCGGCGGATCGCCGACTATCCGAATTTATCCAATTATGTACGCGATCTTTATCAGGTGCCGGGCATAGCCGACACCGTGAACATGGATCACATCAAGCGGCACTATTTTATGAGCATGACGGCGATCAATCCGACCCGCATTGTGCCGCTTGGACCGGTCTTGGATTTTTCCGCTCCGCACAACCGCGGACGCTTCGCGCGAAATTAGTGCGTGGTCAACGAAATGTCGTGCTACGCGAAGAACGAGGCGGTCAAGAAGTGCGTCGCTGACGCGCTCGCCGGTCACTGACGATTTTCGAACGATGGAGGCGCGCGCTCTTGCGCGCGTCGCGACTTAGGCCGGCACTGCCGACAGCAACAATACTTCATCGGCCGGGTCGATGATCCCGGCCAGCTGTGTGCCGCAGGCTTCGCAGTGCAGGCTATAGCTCTCGAAGCCGCAGGCGTCGAAAGCTGGCATCGCGGTGCGACGAAATACAAAACCAAAATTGCAGCTTGGACAAACGATCGCTTGTGCGTTCGCTTCCGCGTTCAAGGTCCGCACATGCAGCGGTGAAAGCACGTCCATGACAATCGCTTGTCGCGCCGGCGGAGGCCGGCGATGAAAATTCTTATAGCGCACGCGTTGAAATACGCCTTGAAGGCGGCGCGTGGCATTTTACGGACGAAATTTAGCTGAAACTAACCGTTCCCCTGGCGGAGAAGAGATGCCGCGGGCGCAAATGGTCGCTATCCTGCCGCACTCATGAGCCCGGATTCAACAAAAGGGCGGATGGGTCCACGCGTTTGGGGCGCCAATGGCACATCCGCCGGCTCCACGTTGGCGGCCGCCGGCTTGATCAGCGGGCGTTGGAACAGGTTGCGCCGCTCGAGCTCGGTGGAACGATAGAACGGATAGCGCCGATACAATTCGGCGCCCTGGGTCGGAAAATAGACAGTGGTCAGGCTGATCGGCTTGAGCAGCGGAGGATACGGCCGCGCATCGCAGAGGACTTCGCTACCGAAGGAGCGAATATAAAACGCCCGATGTTCGGATCGCACTGCGGCCAACAGATGATCGCCGCCAAAATGCTCCGCGGCTACCACGCACAGGCGGATCGTTATCAGTGGCAGGCCGCGGTGGAGCCGCGACAAACGTTCGTCGGCGACAAAACGGGTCGTGTCGATCAGCACGTTGCCGGTATCGAGGAGCGGCTGCAGGATGTCGGAAAAGACATGGAGCGAAGGGCAGTCCGGCGTCGCTTTCTTGCTGGCGACATGGAGCCGCAGCGACGTCGCCAATTCGCCGTCGAGGTAGAGGCCCATCAGGTAGGCGTTGTCGGCCTCGTCGTCTTGGTCGGCAAATCTTCCGGTCGGGTTCGGGTCAATGGCGCCTTCGCGCGAGTAGGCCTTGTAGCGAAGCCGGAAAATCGCTTCCCGTTCTTCATCGGAGTCCGCGCGCTTGAATTCGATCCGAGCTGCCAGTTCCGCCAGACGTTCCGAGAAACTTTTCGCCGTCGCCTGCTCAACCGGCGACGCCGAGCGCACCGCATCAGCACTCATTCACTGCCTCAC
Source organism: uncultured Hyphomicrobiales bacterium (assembly GCA_964459765.1). Lineage (GTDB taxonomy): Bacteria > Pseudomonadota > Alphaproteobacteria > Rhizobiales > Xanthobacteraceae > BOG-931. Next base: position 14,568 of record CAYWNY010000044.1, read on the forward strand.
TCGGGTGCTCCGCCAGCACCACTGGGAGCGAGGTTAACAAATTGTTAACCCGATTGCAATTTTTGGACCTTATTAGGGTTAATTGCGTGCTAAGGGTGCAAACCGCCCCGACATGTAAAAGTTCCATTCACCCAAAAGGAAAAATGACCGTTCAGGCGGCGTCGCTGCGCGCCGTCTTGGCTGGCCAGGCGCTCGTCGGCGCAACGTAGGATGCATACAAAAGCTTACGCAGGTCCGCGGCCGGCAGCGGTCGGCACAGCAGGTAGCCCTGCACCTCGTCGATACTGCCTTCGGCGGCGAGCAACTCGAGCTGCTCCGGCGTTTCGACGCCTTCGACGACGACGCGCAGGCCCAACTGCGCGCTCAAGCGCGTCATGCCGCGCAGCAAAGTCACGCGGCGCGGGTCGTCGCTCAATCCCCGCAAGAACGACTGGTCGATCTTGACCTTGTGAAACGGAAAACTGTGCAGATAGCTGAGACTCGAATAGGCGGTGCCGAAATCGTCCAGTGAGATTTTTACCCCGAGCTCGACGAGTTGTTGCAAATCCGCGTGGGTCCGCCGGGTATCCTGCAGCAACGTCGTTTCGGTGATCTCGATCTCGAGCCGGTGCGCCGGGAGATCGGTAGCGGCGAGCGTCTCGCGCACCAGCGCCGGAATGTTGGAGCGGTCGAATTGAATCGAAGACAGATTGACCGCCACGGCAGTGTCGCCTGGCCAGCGCCGGCACTCCAGGCAAGCCTTGTAGAGTGCCTGATTGCCGATTTCGACGATGAGGCCCATCTCCTCGGCGACAGGAATGAACTCCGCCGGCGACACCATGCCGCGCTCGCGGTGCGGCCAGCGCAATAGCGCCTCGCAGGTTTCGATACGTCGCGTCTTTAGATTGAACAACGGTTGGTAATGGAGCTGGAAATCTTCGCTCTCGGTCGCTGCCCGCAGGTCGAATTCAAGCGCGCGGCGCGCCTGGGCGCTCGCTTCCATTTTCGCCTCGAACCACCGCCAGGTGCCGCGGCCGTCGGCCTTGGCCTGATAGAGCGCGATGTCGGCGTTGCGCAGGAATTGCTCGGGATCGATGGGGTTTTTGGCGATTGCGATGCCGATGCTGGCAGTAACCACGACTTTGTGACCGTCGAGATCGTAGGTCCCGCCGAGCACCTCGAGCACACGGCTCGCCAGCGCCTCGCATTCGCCGACCGACTTGATTGGCGCCTGCAGGATGACGAATTCGTCGCCGCCGAACCGCGAAATGACGTCGACGTCGCGGATGTTTTCCCGCAGTCGATGGGCGACGGCTTCAAGCAACATGTCGCCGCGGGTGTGGCCGAGCGTGTCGTTGACCTGCTTGAACTGGTCGAGATCGATAAAATGGACGGCGCACATATTGTCCGGGCGCCATTGGCCCAGCGCCCGCTCCATGCGGTCGCGCAGGACCGCGCGATTCGGCAGCCCGGTCAACGCATCGAACCGCGCCAGATGATTGATCTTGGCCTCGGCGGTCCTGCGCTCGGTGATATCCTCCGTGAGCACCACCATACCGCCGTTTTCCATAGGCTGTACGGTGAATTCGAGGTTACGCCCGTTTGCCAGGTCGACGACAAACGGCGTGTCATCGTGCCCCGAAAGCCGGGCTTCGAGGCGTTCGACCATGGTCTGCGCCTCTGTATCCGAAATCAGTCGGGCGGACAGAATGCTCTGCACCAACTCGCGGGCGTTCGCGCCCCTGAGCTCAATATCCGCCGCCAGTCCCAATTGTTCGTTGAGCTTTTGATTGGCGACCACGATGCGCTGCTTGCCGTCGAACATGCACAGCCCGTGCGGCATGTTGTTCAGCGCAGTGTCGAAGCGCTTTACCAACAGCGACATGTCGCGCGAGGTGACCACCGCATCGAGCAGCGTGCCGCGCAACCGGTCCGATATCAGTTTGGTTCCGTAAAAGGTCGGCACCAAAAGGACGGCGAAAATCCAATGGTAGATATTGCCGTAAAGGAGGAGCGCGGCGGTCATCGGCGCCCAGGTGCACAGGATTTGGATCACCACAAATCGCGGATTGGCGAAGTTGCGACCGAAAATACCGGCTGCGTAGGTCAGCGTCATCGCGAAGCTGACGAGATTGGCGAACGCGTCGTTTGAGCGCGCGAAGGTGATGAAGCACCACGCGCTCAGCAGCGTAAGAATAATCGCCGCTCCGATGCTGTAGCGATATTCCCATTTCCGGGCGGCTTCGACCGTCGTAACGGTGGTGCGAATCTTGCCGTAAGCGTGCATCATGAGGCCGCGCGCGGCGGCGGCGACGGTGATCGCGATGGCCCAATATAAAATAAGCACATCGCCGGTCTTCCAATACGTGCAGAAAACCGAACCGACGACGAAGATGACGCCCATGAATAGGGCGGTGCCTTCCTTGAAAAGCGAATCGACCAGCGGAATGTAGATTTCCGCGGGAAGCGTCTCGTGAGGTTCCCGTGTCCGAAACGCGGAACTCATAACTCGGCACCACCTGAAATCGCGACTGTGCGGATCGCACGGGTACTATCGCGCTAAAGGCGTCTCCATCGAGTAAATGAGATCGATGTGTTTGTGGTCGGCGGGTCCGATTTAACGGAATTTGCACCACGTCGGCGGTGGTGCCGCACCCGTTATGCACGCATTGCACGAAATCCGGTTGTCGTCGGCGAAATCCCGGGCAGCAGCGGCGGGTCGTCCGCTGCGGTCGCCGACGCTTCAAATAAACGATCGGGTCAGCGGATCTTCTGAAAGTCGCCGTGCCGGCCTAGCCCGTCCTTGAAGCGGGCGGCGCCGGCGACGCCGTCCTTAATCAGCGCTTCACGGCCGTTATACCACTCCTGGATGAGCGCATCGCGGACCGCAAGGCCGTGGCTCTTGATGGCGGAGCGCCGGTCGGCGCGCACGCAGACCTGCGGAAAGCGCGCGATCTCCTGCGCCAGCGCCTCGGCCTTGTGCCGCGCGCCGCCCTTGGGCGTGAGGTATTCGCACAAGCCGATGCTCAGACACTCCTCCGCTGGAACCTTTCGCCCGGTGAGGATGATTTCGAGCGCCCGTCCCTGGCCGACGATGCGCGGCAGCCGCACCGTACCGCCGTCGATCAGCGGCACGCCCCAACGGCGGCAATAAACGCCCAGATAGGATTGTTCCGCCATGACGCGGAAATCAGACCACAGCGCGAGCTCCATGCCGCCGGCGACGGCCGGGCCTTCGATTGCGGCGATCACCGGCTTGTCCAATTCGAGCCGCGACGGTCCCAACGGTCCGCGTGGGATTTCGCCGCCGTTGATCCGCGGGCCCGCGGTCGGAATGTCGAGTTCGCCGAGCGGATGTTCGAGATTGAGCGAGCTGACATATTTGAGGTCCCAGCCGGCGCAAAACGCGCCGCCGGCGCCGTAGAAAACGGCGACCGACGCGTCCTTGTCGGCATCGAATTCAAGGAACGCTGCGGTCAGCGCGTCGGCGCTTGCCGGATCCATGGCGTTGCGCGCCTGCGGCCGATCGTGGATCACGGTCCACACCGCGCCGCTCTTTTCGATTCGTACGGTCATTTCTGTTACCTCTCCGTCATTCGCGCCCAGATTCTTCGTTGGCGCGTGATCCTTTTCGGAAAACCGCCATCCACTTTTCCGCATCTTGCACTAGCGCCCGGTGAAAACCGGCAAACGCCGCTCGGCCGTGGCCTTGACGCCTTCCTTGAAATCGTCGGTCTTGCGCAAGCGCATTTGCTCGGCAAGCTCATGTTCGGTCGCCGCGCGCACGCGCTCGGCGAAATTGCCGCGCAAGGTCGCGCGCGTGGCGATCAACCCAAGCGGCGAATTTTCGGCGACTTCCTCGGCGAGCTTGAGCGCGGCGACGCGTACCTCGTCCTGCGGCACCAGCACGTCGGCAAGCCCCATCGCATAGGCCTCGTCGCCGGGAACCCGGCGGCTCGTATAAAACATCAGCGCCGCCTTGGTCGTGCCGATGACGGCCGGCAAGGTCACCGTCAGCCCGAACCCCGGATGGAAGCCGAGGCGCGTGAAATTGGCGCAAAAGCGCGCCTCGGCGCAGGTGACCCGGAAGTCGGCGACCATCGCCAGACCCAAGCCGCCGCCAACCGCCGCGCCATGCACCGCGGCGATGATCGGCTTTTTGGTGCGGAACAGCCGATTGCCTTCGATGTAGAGATGAGCGGTGCCCGGGATCGGCCCGCTCAACAGCGCGTCGCCGTCGCGGTCGGCACTGCCGAAATTGGCGCCGGCGCAGAAGGCCTTGCCCTGCGCCGCCAACACGATCGCGCGGCATTCGGGGTCGGCATCAAAGACCTCGAAGGCGGAGGCGATTTCTTTGATCAGGGCGACGTCGAAAAAGTTGTTCGGTGGCCGCCGGATTTCCACCAGACCGACATGTCCGATGGTCTCGGCGCCGATGTCATTGAAAGGGCCCATATGCCGATGTCCTTTATGCGATGTCCTTCGCCGGTCGGTCGGGCGGGCGATTCGCTCGCCTTAGCGCAGCCCCAGACCGCGGGCGATGATTCCGCGCAGGATTTCAGTGGTGCCGCCTTGAATGGTGAGCTTCGGCGCAATGATGGTGGCAAAAGCGACCTGATCCTCCAGCGCAGTGTGATTGACGCTTTCCGGCTCGAGGAAGGCGGCGAGTTCGCGCACGCGCGCGGGCAGTTTCTGCTCCCAGACCGTGCCGACATCCTTGACGATCGAGCCTTCCACCACCGGCTCTTTGCCGGCGTGCAGCATGCCAGCGACCGAAACCGACATGCGGCGTAGGGTATGCAGCTGCGCGACCAGCCGGCCGAGACCCTCAGCGCTGCGCAGATCGGGCTCCGGGCCCAGCGCACGGATGAATTCCGGCAGCAGATAAAACGTGTCGAGGAAACGTTCTGGTCCGCTGCGCTCGTAGGCCAGTTCGCTGGTCGCCTGCTTCCAGGCGCCGTCGATCTCGCCCATGACGTGATCATCGGGCACGAAGGCGTCGTTGAACACGACTTCGTTGAAGCCGACTTTGCCGGTCATTTGCCTGATCGGATTGACGGTAATACCTGGCGTTTTCATGTCGATCAAAAACTGCGTCAGCCCGTGGCGCCGATTGTCTTTTGTCGGCGGCGAGGTGCGAAACAGACCGAGCATGAAGTCCGCCACCTGGGCGCTCGTGGTCCAGATCTTGGTGCCGTTGATGCGCCAGCCGCCGTCGGCCTTGGTCGCCTTGGTCTTGGCGGCAAACAAATCCGAGCCGGAGCCGGGCTCGCTCATGCCGATGGCAAAGCACAGTTCGCCGCGGCAAATGCGCGGCAGGATGTCCGCTTTAATGTGCTCGGGCGCATATTTGAGCAGGATCGGTCCGCTTTGGCGGTCGGCGACGAAGTGCAAATTCGCCGGCGCGTTGGCGACGCGGAATTCCTCCGTCACCACATAGCGCTCGAGATAACTGCGATCATGGCCGCCGTATTTTTTCGGCCAGGTCATGCCGATCCAGCCTTTGGCGCCGACGCGGCGGCTGAAAGCGCGGTTATAGGAATCGCTGTGCGCCGGATCATGCGGGTCGAAGGTGCCGGCGGCGATTTCCTCGGCCAGAAACGCCCGCACTTGCGCGCGCAAGGTTTGACACTCCGCCGGCAACCGCATTGGATCGAAGTTCAGGCCGGCGCTCATCGCGACGCCACCAGCGGCCAGAATTCTCCGGCGCCGCCGCGCGCGACGCGCTGCCCGAGTTCGGCGGCCCAATAGCTCTCGTTGCCGAAATCGTCGCGCCAGGATAGCATCCGCAGCGTGAAGCGGTGCAGGATGTGCTCTTGGGTAAAGCCGATGGCGCCGAACACCTGATGCGCAATCGCCGAACCTTCCGCCGCGGCTTCGGCGGTGCGGATTTTCGCGGACGCCACTTCCAGAAACTTCGCTTCGTCGAAGTCGCCGGCCTGCGCGACGGCGTCGGCGGCGGATGCGCTCACCGCAAGCGCGGCCGCGACTTCGCCCGCAAGCCGCGCCAAATTCTGCTGCACCGCCTGAAATTTGCCGATTCTGCGCTCGAAGGCGACGCGCTCATTGGCGTAGGCGACGCTGAGCGACAGGATGGTCTGTAGCGCGCCGGCGATTTGGGTGCTGCGAATAGCCGATCCCATCAACGGCAACGACCAAGCATCGAACCCGTCAGGCGCGCGCGCCAAGCGCAGCGGCTGGACGCGATCGAAGGTGACGACATTTGAAGCATCGCCGGCAAGATTGTGGCCTTGCGCCACGCGGCAATCCTCGCGGTCGACAAGCGCGACACGCTTTCCGCCATCGGCGAGCACGGCGATGGTCTCGCAATCGAACGCAAACGGCACGCCGGCCGCGCGTCCGTTGAGCCGTCCTTCGCCGTCGACCGTGATGCTCTCGTTCGGCCGGACAGGCGCAACGGTCATCGGTCCGGCTGGCGCGTCGAGGCCCGCGCGCGACAACAGCCAACCGGCGGCGAGTGTCTCCGCAAGCGGGACCGAAAGGGCAGAACGCCCGGCGGCAGCGAGAATGGCAAAACCGTCGGCCATGCTGGCGCCTGAGCCGCCCAAGGTCTCCGGCACCCAGGCCAGCGGCAATCCGGCATCGCCGAGCGCCTGCCATAGCCGCTTTTTCCAGGCGCCGTCGGCCGCACTGTTGACGGTCTGAGGATCGGCGAAGTCGGCAAAAATCCGCGCCGCAATGTCGGCTACGATATGGTCGCTGTCACCCGGCACGGACCGATCAACCTTGGGCTTTTAAGCCGTGGCGGTACTTGCCGCACGGTCTTATCTGCCATGGTGGCGGCAAGGCGAATGCTTGGCAAGTCGCCAAGACGCAGCGTCGCCAACTGGACGGGCGGAGCGAAATGCTAGACGCTGGTGAACCGAACGCGAGGGCCTTTCGGGAGGACAAGTTGGCCAAGCGCAACGCCACCGCCGCCGTCGTCGGGGCCGGCGATTATATCGGCTCGGCGATTGCCAAGAAGTTCGCGGCCGAGGGCTTTACGGTTTTTGCCGGCCGACGTAACGCCGACAAGCTCGCTCCCTTGGTCGCGGACATCGAGGCGGCTGGTGGCGACATCGTCGCGCGCGGTCTCGACGCGCGCAAGGAAGAGGACATCACCGATTTTCTGCGCGCCGCCGATGCGCACGCGCCGCTCGAAGTGTGCATCTTCAACGTCGGCGGCAACGTCAATTTCCCGCTGCTGGAGACGACCGAGCGGGTGTTCCGCAAAGTCTGGGAGCTGTGCTGCTGTGCCGGCTTTCTCACCGGCCGCGAAGCCGCCCGTCTGATGCTCGAGCGCGGCGGCGGCAACATCTTCTTCACCGGCGCCACCGCGAGCGTGCGCGGCGGCGTCGGCTATGCCGCTTTCGCCGGCGCCAAGCAAGGGCTGCGCGCGGTCGCGCAAAGTATGGCGCGGGAACTCGGTCCGAAAAATATCCACGTCGCCCACCTGATCATCGATGCCGGCGTCGACTCCGCGTTTGTGCGCGAACGCATAAAACAGCGCGACGGCGAGGCGGCCCTAGAAAATCTCGAGCCGGATCAGCTGATGCATCCGGCTTCAATCGCCGAGGCCTATTGGCAACTCTACCGGCAGCCGCGCGACGCCTGGACCTTCGAGCTCGATGTGCGCCCCTATCGTGAGGTCTGGTGATGCCGAAAGTCGAGTTTCATTTCGACTTCGGCAGCCCCAATGCGTATCTGGCGCATTTGCTCATCCCCGACGTCGAGCGCCGCACCGGCGTGAAGTTCGACTACGTGCCGATCCTGCTCGGCGGCGTGTTCAAGCTCACCAACAACCGCTCGCCGGCGGAAAAGATGGCGGGCATCAAGAACCGGCTGGAATACGAGCGGGTGGAAATGCAGCGCTTCATCCGTCGTCACAACATCACGTCTTTTACGTTTAATCCGTTCTTTCCGGTAAACACGCTTTTGATCATGCGGGGCGCGGTGGCGGCCGAGTTCGAGGGCGTATTCGCGCGCTATGTCGACGAAGTCTTCAAGGCGATGTGGGGCGAGCCGAAAAAAATGGACGATCCGGAGGTGGTGCACGCGGTGCTCACGGCGGCCGGCTTCGACGGCGACGCGTTGCTCGCCCGCACCCAGGATCAAGCGGTCAAGGATCGCCTCATGGCGAACACGCAAGACAGTGTCGCGCGCGGCGCCTTCGGCAGCCCGACATTCTTCGTCGACGGCGAAATCTTCTTCGGCAAGGACCGGCTGTCCGAGGTCGAGGAGGAATTTGTCCGCCGTGGCCGCTAGTGGTCCGATTCTAACATTCGCATCCCGGTTCGGCAGGCTCTTTTGCGAATGTTAGAATCAAAAGGACCGCTAGCAAGTTTCAGTCCTAGTGGAGCTTTTGGATTTGACATTCGCTTCACGCGGCCAAGTGGGTAGCGAGTGTCAAATCCGCTCCACTAGCGTTGCTCGAATTCGATACGCGTAAAGGGCGCAAGGATGGCGGAGTCGATACTTAAAA
>CAYWNY010000045.1:0-22947 GCA_964459765.1 uncultured Hyphomicrobiales bacterium
AAATCGGCGTGATCGGGGTCGGCGTCATGGGCTCTAACCATGCGCGCGTGCTCTCCGAAATGGCCGGCGTGCAGTTGGTTGGGGTGGTCGATCCCGAGCGCAGGCAACGAGAATTTGTCGCCCGCACGCTCAGCTGTGCCGAATTCGGGACGCTTGACGGCCTGATCGGCGCCGGTGTCGACGCGGTGACCATCGCGGCGCCGACCCATCTGCATCACGACATCGCGCTCGCCTGCATCGCGCGCGGCATCAATGTGTTGGTCGAGAAACCGATCGCGCCGACCGTGGAAGAGGGCCGCGCCATCGTCGCCGCCGCCCGGCGCGCCGGGGTGACCTTGATGGTCGGCCATGTCGAGCGCTTCAACCCCGCGGTTGAATCGATCAAGCGCGCGATCAAGGACCAGGACATCCTGTCCATCGCCATTACCCGCGTCGGTCCGTTCCCGCCGCGCATGTCGAATGTCGGCGTCGTCATCGATCTTGCCGTACACGACATCGATCTGATCCGCTGGTTCACCGATTCGGAAATCGTCGAGATCCAGCCGCAATTGTCGAGTGCGGTGGCCGAGCGCGAAGACATCGCGCTGTTGCAGTTCCGCACCGCCTCGGGCGTGCTCGCCCACATCAACACCAACTGGCTCACCCCGTTCAAGGCGCGCACCATCCACGTCGCTACCCGCGACAAATATTTGATCGGCGACTTGTTGACGCTGCAGGTCACCGAATGCTTCGGCTTCCAGCCCGACGGCAGTTATTCGATGCGGCATTTGTCGGTCGGTTACGCCGAGCCGCTGCGCGCCGAGCTTTTGGCATTCGTCAATGCGATCCGCACCGACCGCACCCCGCCGGTGACTGGCGAAGAGGGCGTCGCCAGCCTTGAAGTCGCCATCCGCTGCCTCGATCCGCGCACGGAACGGGCCAGCACGGTGCAGCGCAAGGGGCCGCGGCGCGTCGTTGGCTAAGGCTGCTCAAGCGGATGACGTCGCGTTGGTATCGAACCTGAATCTAGGCATGAACCAGCACACGCGCGCGAGCGAAGCGCCGATCCCGTTCATCGACATCGCCGCCCAACGCCGCCGCCTCGGCCCGGCGATCGACGCGGCGGTTGCCCGCGTACTGGCGCACTGCCAGTTCATCGGCGGACCGGAAGTGCGGCAGCTCGAGACCGAGCTTGCGGCCTTCTGCGGCGCGCGCCATGCGATCGCTTGTTCCAGCGGAACCGACGCGCTTTTACTCGTGCTGATGGGCTGGGGTATTGGACCGGGCGACGCAGTCATCTGTCCCGCTTTCACCTTCTGCGCGACCGCCGAGGTCGTCGCGCTTTGCGGCGCGACGCCGGTCATGGCCGATGTCGAGGCTGAGACCTTCAATCTCGATCCGGCGAGCTTCGAGCGTGCCATCGCGACCGCAAAGAAACTCGGGCTCAAGCCACGCGCCGTTATCCCGGTGGATTTGTTCGGTCTGCCGGCCGATCACGATGCGATCGCCAGCATTGCTGCTGGGTATCGGCTCAAGGTGCTCGACGACGCGGCGCAGGCCTTCGGCGCGACCCACAAAGAGCGCAAGCTCGGCACGCTGGCGCACGCCACCGCCACCAGCTTTTTTCCGGCCAAGCCGCTCGGCTGCTATGGCGACGGTGGCGCGGTCCTCACCGACGACGACGAGCTTGCGGGTTTGTTGCAAAGTTTGCGCGTGCACGGGCAGGGGACCGACAAATACGACGCCGCACGTATCGGCATCACCGGTCGCCTCGATACCATCCAGGCAGCGATCCTGCTTGAGAAGCTCAAAATCTTCCCCGACGAGATAGCGGCGCGCAACACCATCGCGCAGCGTTATACCGTAGGGCTTGATAGGGCTGTGGTCACACCGCGCGTCGGCAACACGTCGACCTCGGTCTGGGCGCAATACACCATTCGTCTTGCGCCCGGTCGCCGCGACGCGCTCGCGGCCGCCCTGAAGGCCGAGGGTATTCCAACTGCGATCTATTACGCCAAACCGCTGCATCAGCAGGCCGCGTATCGCGCCTTTCCAGTCGCTGAAGGCGGAGCGCCGGTGAGCGAGCGGCTCGCCGACGAAGTCATCAGCCTGCCCATGCACGCTTATCTCGAGAGCGGCGTTCAGGACCGTATTATCGCCGCCGTGCGCGGCGCGCTGGCGCGGTAAAGCGCGTCTTTTTCCTCCCCCGCTTTTTGCGCGGGAGGATATAACCACGCCATGATCGAGCGGATTCTCACCGTTGGCGGCTATACGCTGCTTTCGCGCCTGACCGGCTTTTTCCGCGACATCATGCTGGCGGCGATCCTCGGCGCCGGTCCGGTCGCCGATGCCTTCTTCGTCGCTTTCAGATTGCCGAACCATTTCCGCGCGATTTTTGCCGAGGGCGCTTTCAACGCCGCTTTCATTCCGGCTTACGCGCGCATCCGCACCCAGGGCGGAGTGGGTGCGGCCAGCCTGTTTGGCGACCGCATCTTTACGCTCCTGATCGTAACGCAGGCGGCGCTGCTCGCGCTGGCGCTCCTCTTCACGCCGCAAGTGATCGACCTCTTGGCGCCCGGCTTCTCGCGCGAGCCGCAGCAATTTGCGCTTGCCGTCTCGCTGACGCGGATCACCTTTCCGTATCTGCTGCTGATCACGCTCGTGACCTTGTGGGGCGGCGTCCTCAATGCGCTGCATCGCTTCGCCGCCGCCGCCGCGGCGCCGATCCTGTTGAATGTGGCCATGATGGCGACGCTGGCGATGTCCCACTGGTTCGGTGGCGCCGCTTATGCCGCGGCGTGGGGCGTGCTCATTTCCGGTGTGCTGCAAGCGGTGCTGGTCGGCGGCAACACCATCCGGGCCGGCGCGTTCACGTCGTTCCGCGCCCTCGCCTTGGACGACGATGTGCGCCGTTTCTTCAAGGCGCTGGTGCCGGCGACCATCGGCTCGGCCGGGACGCAACTCGCTTTGTTTGCCGACACCATCATCGCCAGCCTGTTGCCGGTCGGCGCGATTTCGGCGCTCTATTATGCCGACCGCATCGATCAACTGCCGATCGGCGTCATCGGTATCGCAGTGGGCACGGTGCTGCTGCCGGAAATGACTCACCGGATCGCGGCTGGCGATCATGATGGCGCCCGATCGGCGCAAAACCGGGCGATCGAGTTTGCGCTTGTGCTCGCCGTTCCCTGCATCGTCGCCTTTATCGTCGTGCCCGATCTCATCATGCGCGGTTTGTTCATGCGCGGCCGGTTCACGGCGGACGATGCGCATGCGGCGGCGCTGACGCTCATGGCTTATACAATCGGGCTTATCCCCTTCGTCCTCATCCGCAGTGTCGTCGCGCCGTTTTTGGCGCGCGGCGACACTTTCACGCCGATGAAGGCCGCTCTGATCGGCACCGCCGTCAACATAGCCTTCAAGGTCGCGCTGATGGGCTCGCTGGCCCAGGTCGGGCTCGCGCTGGCGACGGCGATCGGCGCCTGGATCAATTTTGCGCTGATTTTGTTCTGGGCGGTGCGCGCCAATCTGGTCGCGTCGGATGCGACGTTACGATCGTCGCTGGCAAAGCTTGCCGCCGCCGGGATCGTGCTCGCGCTGGTCCTATTTTTTGCGGCACCGCTTGTGGCGCAGGCGCTTTCGTCCGTCACCCGCTTCCGCACCGAATTGGAGCTGCTGATCGTCGCGTTACTTGGAGGCGCGGTTTACGGCGCGCTGGTGCTGGCGCTGTTCGGACGCCGCTGGCTCGCACTCATGCGCAAGCGCGCCCAAAGCGCGCCGGCAGCGCCGATCGGCGCGTTCGAGGGCACGACCGCGCCGCCGGGCACGCCCTTGTCCGACGAACAGCCATAACGGCCGCTTGCGGGGCGCGCGATGGCCGCGCGCCGTATTAAATTTTTGCAAGGCTGGCGCCGGCCGCAAGCGTGACACAAAGACCGCGCAAATCGGCGGGGAGGGCGATGCGCCACGTTGAACAAACAACAAATGGAAGTGAACAAAATGACACGTCACATCGCCCTGATCGCCGTCATCGTTATCACATGCTGTCCTGCGGCGTTTGCCCAGGAAAGCCAACCGCGCCGCAGCGCTTGTCATGCCGATGCGGAGAAACTTTGCGCCGGCGTCGAACACGGCGGCGGCCGCATCCTCAATTGCCTTGCCGGTCAAAAGGACAAACTCAGCGACGATTGCCGCAAGATGGTGGAGAGCCGCGGCAAGTAGAGCAGCATCGCTTGTCGACGGAGAGGCGCTTCCGCTTCTCAGTTGAGCATGATTTAACGGAAAATCGGTTCCCATCCCCGGATCAAATCCGAGGGCAGGCTTTTTCCGGTCATGCTCTAGTTCTTGGGAGCGGGAGCGTCGTCGACGAACATCACGCTGCAATTTGTGCCATTTTGCTCGCAAAATTGCAGCGCCGACGCCTCGGCCGCCGCCGTCGTGCGCACGCCGGATTGCCAGCCGAAATAACCGGCCGGCGATACGGCGAAGGCCTTGTGCGGCAGACTTGTCAGGTAGCTTTCGAAGGCGGCGCGGCCGTTCGGGCCTAAGACCGCGGGCACGGCAAGCGGGGGGTGAGGCGGTGGCGGCAAAAGTTGCGCCAGCAGCGTTAGACCGTGTCGCTGCAGGAAGGCGCCGACGTACCCGCTCCAGATCGGAATCCCGGCGGGCGAAAACAACCGGTGCCCGTCGCTGCCAAAGGCCGGTGCGGCAATAAATTCGACATTGCCGCCACCGCTCACGAAAGCGTCTTTGAACTGTTCGGCGAGCTTGGGTCCGAAGAAATGATCGTTTTCGGCGTAGACCCAGAGCATCGGGACGCGCGACCGCTTGCCAAAAGCGGCAAAGGCGTCGAGGAGCCGGTCGGCGCGGCAAACCTCGTTGTCGCGCAGCGACCCGCGGCCGCCGGCAAAACTGATGGCGGCGACCAGCCCACCTGGCGGATCGGCGGTCAGCGCCACGGTCGCGAAGCCGCCGGCCGAGACCCCGACGGCGATGATTCGCTTGGCGTCGATATCCGGCCGCTGTTGCAGAAAGCTTGTCGCCGTTTTTAGATCGGCGGCAGCCGCCTCACCGGCGGCGATATAATTGGAATCGGCACATCCGTTGAAAGCTTCTGCCCATTTTCCATCGGAATCGCCGTAGCTGCGCCGCATCACCACGGCGGCAGCCCAGCCGCGACGCGCAAATTCGATTGCTTCCGGCAATAGGCTCCACGGCGACATGCTCTGCCGGTCGCTCGGCGAACGCGGCGAGCCATGATTGATCAAAACGAGCGGATAACGCCCAGCTTCGCTCGGTCGCACCAGCAAGGCTTCCAGTCCGCGCGGGCCGGCTGCCGCGTCGGGAATGCGCAACTCCTCGCGCAGATAAAGATCGGCCGCTGGGCTTGAGCCGGGCGATCCAGCGACGATGACGGCGGCGATCACAAAGATCAGGCGTCGCGATCGCTTAGTCCCGGGTGTGCAGACTCCAGCTCGCATTTTCCACCGTCGAACTATTCTCGAGGCGCGCGACGATTTCGTCGAGTTCGCGCGGATCGGCCGCACTCCCCGCTAACGTTGCAACGAGTTCGATGTCGCCTTGTTCGCGGTCGACGATATCGATGTGCTGGACGGGGTAATGAGCGGCTTCGAGCTGGTCTTGCAAAACCTCGCGGGCTTCGTCCCTTTGGTCAGCGCTCGCCGTGATGCGGACTTCGTAAGTTGCTTCGGTTGACGCCTCGTCGATCGGCGCGCGATTGATGGCGTTGACGAGCGGGCGCAACAAAGTGTTACCCGCAAGCACGAAGCCGGTGAGCATGACGGCCTCGATCGCAAGGTCGGCGCCGGCACAGGCGCCGACCGCGGCCGAACACCACAATGTTGCTGCGGTATTGAGGCCCCAGACAGTGCCGCCTTCCTTCATGATCACGCCGGCGCCGAGAAAGCCCACGCCGGAGACGACATAGGCGATGATTTGGGTGGCGCCGGCGTTGCCGTTGAGATGCATGCCGATGTCGACGAAGGTAGCCGCTCCAACCGCCACGAGGACGTGGGTGCGCAGACCGCCGCCGCGTTGCCGGTATTGCCGCTCCGCGCCGATCAGGGTGCCGAGTACAAAAGCGCCGGCCAAGCTCACCAGCGAGTCGAGGAGATCGGCGAATGTGAATGAGTGCAGAAAGGCCATGAGGCGATAAATGAATGAAGCCGCGCGGCTTTGGCAATATGCTTGGCCGTCGGATACCCGTTAATCGGTCATCGGCTTAGTTTACGTCGATCAGATCGCGCCCCAGCGTTTGCTCGACAACGCTGAACGAATCCATGAATTCACGGATCAGTTTGCCGTCGCGAAACCGCATAAAACGCGCCAGCATTCGTCGGAGCGTTATTGCAGCGCCGCAAGCGCGGCCGGAGCGACCCTGTCGCCCCATTCCTGCACGAAATGTCCGGCCCCGGCGAATTCGAGCGGCGGTGGACAACCGCGGATATTTTGATGCAATGCGCGCATTACCGGTGGCCCGAGCACCGGATCGGTCATTCCGATCGCCATCACGCTTTTCCCGCTCCAGGCGTTGCGCCAGAAGTCGCGCGCGGCACGTTCGGTTGCGGCGCCGTCGCTGTCGGGAAATTCTGGCACCAGATTGGGAAACCGCCGCACGCCGGCTTTGTAGCTAGAGTCCGGGTAAGGCGCGTCGTAAGCGGCGGCTTCGGCTGCCGTTAGATGCGGACATGCGCGCGACATCAATTTGCCGATCGCCATATCCGGCTGGCTGTTTGAGAAAGCGCGCCAATCGAGGAAGCCCTTGGGCAGCGGCACTTCGCCGGTCGGCAGTGCGGTGTTCATCACAATCAGTCGGGTAAAGCGCTCCGGCGTTTCCATGGGCAAAGTCAACCCGAGCAAACCGCCCCAGTCCTGCACGACGAGCGTGATGTTCTTAAGATCGAGCGCACGCGCGAACGCCAAGAGGCTATCGCGATGAAAGCCGAAGGTGTAGACGGCGTCGTCGGCGGGCTTGTCGGAGCGCCCAAAGCCGAAAAAGTCCGGGGCGACCACACGGCTTCCGGTCGCGAGAAAATACGGAATCATCCGCCGATAGAGATAGCTCCACGTCGGCTGACCGTGCAGACAGAGAAAGACCGGCGCGGTCCTCGGTCCCTCGTCGAGGTACGACATCGTCAAGCCCGAATAACCGGCCAGGTCGTCGCGGCTAAACGCCTGCCAGGCAAAACCCGGCAGATTGGCGAAACGCTCCGGCGGCGTTTGCAGTATTTTGCTCATCTCATGCCCCAGGCAAGGCCAACAAAGCGTCCGATCGGTCGATAGCAGATTTCCAGCTGCGAGTATGCCGTAGGTGTGCCCGCGTGCGTTTTCGATGAGACGGGAAGCGCTTTGTCGGCTGGACCAACTTGATATATCGCCCGCAGGCAAAGTCATTGGTGCGTTTTGCCGACAAAGTGTCGCTGAGCACGGTCGCCCTTGCATTTCTACAGCAATGACAGGGAGTTCTTGACGAACGGCGAGCGGGCAGGAACAATGCGGTCAACTTGTTCTGATCGCGAAAAATCAAAAATTGGGAGGTCGCCATGACAATGCGCTTCATCGCCATGCTGTGCGCCACGGTAGCGGGCGCCGCCGCCGCGGTGCCCGCAACCGCCGAGGATACCGTCAAGCTCGCTTACGTCGATCCACTGTCCGGTGGCGGCGCCAGCATCGGTGAAGTCGGCTTGAAGACCTACAATTATCTCGCCGAAGTCACGAACGCGCAGGGTGGCATCGCAGGCCGCAAACTCGAGATTGTCGGTTACGACAACAAGCTCAACGCCCAGGAGACGCTCGTTCAGGTGCAAAAGGCAATCGATGCGGGAGTTCGTTTTATCACGCAGGGCAATGGCTCCGCGTTTGCCGCGGCGATCGAGGACTTCGTGACCAAATACAACGAGCGCAACCCGGGTAAGGAGGTGCTGTTTTTCAATTACGCCGCCGTCGATCCGGCTTTGACCAACGACAAGTGCAGTTACTGGCATTTCCGATGGGACGCGAATTCCGACATCAAGATGACGGCGCTGACGAATTACATGAAGACGCGCCCGAACATCAAAAACGTCTATCTGATCAATCAGGACTATTCATTCGGCCAATCGGTCCGCACCCAAGCCCGCAAGATGCTCGCCGAAAAACGGCCGGATATCCAGATCGTCGGCGACGAGGTGCATCCTTTGCTCAAGGTCACCGACTTCTCGCCGTATATCGCCAAGATCAAAGCTTCCGGCGCCGACAGCGTTATTACCGGCAACTGGGGTCAGGATTTTGCACTGTTGCTCAAGGCGGCCGCCGATGCCGGATTGCAGGTGGATTGGTATACCTATTATGCGGGCGGCACTGGTGGTCCGACGGCGATCAAGCAGGCGAATTTGCCGGATCGCGTGTATCAGATCAGCGAGGGCTTGCCGAATGCGCCCTATCCGCCGGCGCAGGATTTCGAAAAAGCGTTCCGCGCCAAGACCGGCGTCTCGCTGTTCTATCCGCGCGCGGTCAATGAGATCCGCATGTTCGCCAAGGCGGCGCAAGAGGCGAATTCAGTCGACCCGATCAAAATCGCCGCCAAGCTCGATGGCATGAAAGTCACCGTTCTCAACGGCGGCGACGGGTTCATGCGCTCCGAGGATCACCAATTCTTCCAACCCATGTACATCGCCAACCTTGGTCCCCTCGGCAAGGATCAGCCGTTCGACGAGGAGAACACCGGTTGGGGGTGGAAGGTGACCGGCAAGATCGACACGCAGGACACCATCCTGCCGACAACGTGCAAGATGAACCGGCCAAGCTGAGCTGACCGAACCGGTCGGTCGTGTTGGAGCTCGTCACCATATCGGCCCTGAACGGCGTGCTCTACGGCATGCTGCTGTTTCTCATGGCGAGCGGGTTGACGCTGATCTTCAGCATGATGGGCGTGCTGAATTTCGCGCACGCCAGCTTCTATATGCTGGGCGCCTTCTTCGGATTCCAGATCAGCGAGCTGATCGGGTTCTGGCCGGCTTTCTTCATCGCCCCCGTGTTGGTCGGAGGCATCGGAGCGTTAGTCGAGCGCTACGGTCTGCGATATGTCCACCGGCATGGCCCGGTGGCCGAACTCTTGTTCACGTTTGGCCTCGCCTTTGTCATCGTCGAGATCGTGCAGATGATCTGGGGCAAGGGTCCGGCCGACTATCGCGTGCCGTCGTCGCTTGATTTCAGCGCTTTCACGGCGTTCTCCACGAACTATCCGGCCTACAAAATGTTCGAGCTTCTGACCGCGATTGCGATTTTCGCGGTGCTCCTTTTGCTGCTGACGCGCACGCGCGTCGGTCTCATCATCCAGGCATCGCTTACCCATCCGCATATGGTAGCGATGCTTGGCCACAACGTGCCCAGGGTATTCATGCTGGTATTCGGGGTCGGCACCGGGCTGGCCGCGGTCGCCGGCGTCATCGCCGGTCCAGCGCTCGTGACCCAAGCGAATATGGCCGCTGCGCTCGGTCCGATTCTGTTCGTGGTCGTGGTTGTCGGCGGCCTTGGTTCGCTGTCCGGCGCTTTCCTGGCGTCACTGCTGATCGGGCTCGTGCAGACATTCGCGGTCTCAATCAATCTTTCGGTCGCCGACGTGTTGCGCCCCATCGGCGTTGCGGCGCCGAGCGGCGGCGCCCTGTTCGACGTGTGGAACGTCACCGTCGCGCAAATCGCACCGATCATCCCCTATCTGCTGCTGGTGCTGATCCTGATCTTCCGGCCGACGGGCCTCATGGGCTCGCGCGAACACTGAGCCGAGCATTGAGCGAAGCGGTAACCGATGTAGTCATGCCGACCCGACCGGCCTTCTCGGCGGGCTCTGCGGTCCGGCTAGCGGGCCCGTGGGCCGTGCTTGCGCTGGTGTTTGCGATGCTGCCAATGATTTTTGCCTCCGGCAGCGCTCTGACCATGCTCAGCCTCATGGGCATCATGATTGTGTTCGCCCTGTCCTACAACATGCTGCTCGGCGAAACCGGCCTGCTTTCGTTCGGTCACGCCGTCTATTACGGCCTCGGTGGATTCTTGGCGGTCCATGCCATGAACACCGTGATCCATGGTCGTCTGCCGGTGCCGCTTTTTCTGATCCCGTTGGTGGGTGCATTTAGCGGTCTCTTATTCGGCATCATCTTCGGGTCGGTGTCGACGCGCCGGGCCGGCACCGCCTTTGCCATGATCTCGCTCGGGCTCGGTGAACTCGTGGCTTCGAGCTCGCTGATCCTGCGCGGCTTTTTTGGCGGCGAGGAAGGGGTGAGCACCGACCGCACCAAGCTCATGCACGTATTCGGTCTCAATTTCGGCCCGCAGATCCAGGTCTATTACCTGATCGCCGGCTGGTGCCTCATTTGCATGATGGCAATGTATGCGCTGCGGCGCACGCCGTTCGGCCGAATCTGCAATGCGGTGCGCGAGAACGCCGAACGGGTGCAATTCATCGGCTACAGCCCGCAAGCGGTCAGATTCATCGCTTTCGCGCTGGCCGGCCTGTTCGCCGGCATTGCCGGAGCGCTTGCAGCGATCAATTTCGAGCTGGTCAATTCGTCAGCCGTCGGTGCCGAACAATCCGGGCTGGTGCTGCTCGCCGCGTATATCGGCGGCATTGGGAATTTCATCGGGCCCGTGATCGGCGCCATTCTCGTCACCTGGCTCGAAGTGATGCTGAGTGACGTCACCGATATCTGGCAGCTTTATTTCGGTCTTCTGTTCATCGGCGTGGTGATGTTCGCACCGAACGGCATCGCCGGGCTGTTGACCATGCACGAACCGTTGTGGCGAGCGCGCGCTTTCGCGCCGTTGCTGCGGCTTGCTGCGACTTATCTGCTCGCGCTCATTGTGGCGCTGCCGACGCTTGCCGCCTTCATCGTCTTAATTGAAATGATCTACCATCGCAGCGTCAAAGCGTCCGAGGGTACGACGATAGCGATCTTTCACCTCACGCTCGACACCGCGAGCGTTCTGACCTGGCTGGCGGCGGTAGCGACACTCGTCGTCGGCTTTGCCCTGTTCCGCCGAACCTGGCCGATCGTAGGCGCCGCTTGGCACCATGCCGTCATCTATGCGCAGGCCGCGGGGAAAGTGAAATGACCGCGCCCGCGATCGAGCTTGTCGATGTGTACAAGAATTTTGGCCAGACTTCGATCATTCGCGGCGTGAGCTTTGCCGTGCCGGTCGGGGAAAGACACGCGATCATCGGGCCAAACGGCGCCGGCAAATCGACGCTGTTCAATCTGATCAGCGGCCGGCTTGCGCCAAGCGCCGGGACGGTGCGGCTCGGCGGCGAGAATGTCACCGGCCTGGCGCCGTATCAGATCAGCCGCCGCGGTCTCTCGCGCAGTTTCCAGGTCACAAACATCTTTCCGCGGCTCTCCGTTTGGGAGAATGTCCGGTGCGCGGTGCTGTGGCCGCTCGGTTACAGATATTCGTTTTGGCGCGGCGTCGAAGGTTTGGCCGACGTGCGCGAACGCACCGAAGCCATTCTCGACGAGATCGAGTTGCTCGATCGCAGTCACGTTCCTGCCGGCGTGCTCACCTACGCCGAGCAGAGGGCGCTGGAAATCGGCATTACCATTGCGGGCGACGCCCGCATCATTCTGCTCGACGAGCCAAGTGCGGGCATGAGCGCGGCGGAGGCCGCCCGCGCCGTGGCGCTCATCCGCAAGGTCAGCCGGGGGCGCACGTTGATGATGATCGAGCACGACATGGACGTGGTCTTCGACCTCGCCGACCGCATTTCCGTGCTGGTCTATGGTGAAATCATCGCCAGCGACGTTCCGGCGCGGATCAAGGCCAATGACGCCGTGCAAACCGCTTATCTGGGCACCGCGGCATGATGCTCGATGTGCGCGATCTTCATGCGTATTACGGCAAAAGTCACATCCTGCAGGGTGTCTCGCTTTTCGTCGATGCCGGCGAAATCGTCAGCATTCTCGGTCGCAACGGCGTTGGCCGCTCAACCACGTTGAAAGCCATCATGGGCGACGTGCCGCCCCGGGGTTCGGTTGTTTTCAAAGGCGCAGCGATTGCCGGCCTGAAGCCATATGAGATCGCGCAACGAGGTGTTGGCTATGTACCGGAGGATCGAGCCATCTTCCCGACGCTGACCGTCGAGCAAAATCTGATCCTTGGCGTCAAGGCCGGCAAGAAGGCCACACGCTGGTGCATGGACGATACTTATCGGCTGTTTCCCCGGCTGGAGGAGCGTGCGAAGACGCCGGCCGGAGCGCTTTCGGGCGGCGAACAGCAAATGCTGACGATTTGCCGGACCCTGATGGGCGATCCCGATCTCATCATGGTCGACGAGCCGACGGAAGGGTTGGCACCGCAGATGGTCGAGCGGGTCGCCGAGCTTTTGCGCAGCATTGCCGAACGACGCATCTCCATCCTCCTGGTCGAACAAAAGCTCACGATCGCGATGCGCATTTCGCATCGCCTCTACGTGATGGGTCATGGCCGCATGGTGTTCGAAGGCACGCCCGCTGACCTTGGCGCTAATGACCAGGTGCGCCACGACTGGCTGGAAGTGTGAACGCCGGCGGACGGGAGAATGGCCGCGGTTTGACCGCTCTATGACGGACCGGAACTTCGACCTGCGATCGGCGCGATCAACTTCGCGCGAGCCCGGGTTAAGTCGCGGCTCGGTCTCTTGGAAAGCCTGCTCGCTGTCGTAAGCTCGCAATCAGAACGGGGGCAAGCGAAGCATTGCCATGGTCAAACAGATTTCGCTCTTTTTCGCCGGAGCCTTATCGGTCGCAGCCGCGCCGGCATTCGCGGCCGCCTGCCCGGGCGACAACGGTGGCATTACGCTCTCGCCGGGCTTCTGCGCCACGATCTTCGCCGATAATCTCGGCCATGTCCGGCATATGACGTTCGCGCCTAATGGCGTGCTCTACGTCAACACCTGGAGCGGCCGTTACTATCGCTATGACACGCCGCCGGCCGGCGGCTTCCTGATCGCGCTCAAAGACACGAAAGGCGCGGGCCAAGCCGACGTCATCGAGCGGTTTGGCGACGGCGTCCCGCAAGGGTCGGCCGGCGGCACTGGCGTCGGTTTCTACAACGGCTTCATCTACGCCGAGCAGAACGACAAGATTATCCGTTATGCGTTGCCGGGCGGCGCTCTGGTGCCGACGCAAGCGGCCGAGGTCGTCGTATCCGGTCTACCGCTTACCGGCGATCATCCGATGCATCCCTTCACCATCGACCCCAAGGGCAATATGTTTGTCGACGTCGCGTCGGCGACCAACGCGTGCCAGGCTGAAAACCGCGTCGCCGGTTCGCTGGGCCACGATCCGTGCACCGAACTCGAGACCCGCGCCGGCATCTGGCTCTATGACGCCAACAAGACCGGCCAGCATTTCTCACCAGCCGAGCGTTACGCGACCGGCATCCGCAACGGCGAGGGCTTTGCGTTCGATGGCGCTGGACGGTTGTTTGTGACCCAGCATGGCCGCGACCAGCTCTCGCAGAACTTTCGCAAGCTTTATACGCCCGAACAAAACGCCGGGCTGCCGGCGGAAGAAATTGTCGAACTGGTGCGTGGCGGCGATTACGGCTGGCCGGAATGCTATTTCGACGGCTCACAGAAGAGGCTCGTCCTCGCGCCGGAATATGGCGGCGACGGCGGCAGCAAGGTCGGTGTCTGCGCCGAGAAAAGGGGGCCGGTGGCGTCCCTTCCCGCACACTGGGCGCCGAACGATTTGCTGATCTATCTCGGCGAGGCCTTTCCGGCGGCCTATCGGGGCGGCGCTTTTGTTGCTTTCCACGGTTCGTGGAACCGTGCGCCGGAGCCGCAGGGCGGCTACAACGTCGTTTATCAACCGCTGAAGGACGGCAAGGCGTCCGGCGATTTCGTCGTCTTCGCCGATGGTTTCGCCGGCGCGGTGAAGGAACCGGGCCGCGCGGCCTTCCGCCCCACGGGGCTCGCGATGGGACGCGACGGCGCGCTCTATATTTCGGACGATCGGCACGGCCGGATCTGGCGCGTGACCTATCACGGCGACGCCAATGCGGCGGTCGCGCCGGCGCCTGCGGTTACCGCCTTAAGCTCCGGCGAACCGGGACCACCCGAAGGCACGCATCCTGACGCCGGACGGCTCGACATTGCGTCGCTGCCGGTGCCAGCAGGCGCGACTAAAGAGCAAGTCGCGCTCGGCGACCGCATCTATCATGGCGAAGCCGCCGACGGCACCTGCACCGGCTGTCATGGCTCGGACGCCAAGGGTTCGCCGGAAGCGCCGTCGTTGGTCAGCGGGACGTGGGTGTTCGGCGACGGCAGCCTCAAAGCGATTACGCAGACCATCGCCAATGGCGTGCCGAAGCCACGCAATTATTCCGATCCGATGCCGCCGCGCGGCGGCACGGCTCTGTCGGATGCGGACGTCGCCGCGGTTGCCGCCTATGTTTGGGCGATCAGCCATCGGGCTGCGAAGTAACTTCCGATAAGCCCTCTAACGAAACGGCCGCTTGATCCCTCGAGCGGCCGCTTCTCGCTGCGCCTGCCGGTTGGGCCGGCTTTAGCCCCAACGGATGGCGATGGCATTGCCGATCGGCAACGGTCGCGTGCGCACCCGGTTGCCGTCGTTGCCCGATTGCACGAGCCACTGGCCGTTTTCGTAACCGACGATCTTGCCGACGTGATGCGCCCAAACCACCACGGCGCCGACACCGGCGGGTCCGGCGTGGCCCCAATGCGCCCAGGTACGCGCCAGATTGTATTCCGGGCCGGGGTCGCCGCTTACCAATTGGCGCATCTGCCACCCGCACCAGGCGCGCGGGCGTCCGCCGGAGCCGCCCTGATAAGCGGATTGCGCCGACCAACTGAACGCTTCGGTCGCTGCGCTTTGATAGCCGAACGCCGCAGCATAAATTTGCTCGGCCGCCGGCGCGGAACGACGCGCAACGAAATGACGCCCGCTCGCTTGATAAAAGGCGTGCCGCGGTGTGGCGGCATAATGATGAGACTCCCGCGCTTGCGCGGTCTGGGCAAAAACCACTGTGGCCGCGATCGCGGCGGTCAATGTCGATAGCTTCATTCCTCAAAGTCCTCGTGCTGTTGACGATAGAGTTTCGTTCGCCGGCAAAAAAACCTCGCCCAAACCGTCAGGTTTGCGCGAGGCTAAGCAGACGAAAACGCCTCGCTGTTAAGCGAGGCGAGAGTGGGTCATAGCATCTTGCGAGTTTATTGGTCGCCGCTATATCCGCATGGCTCTTATTTGTTTACTGGCCGTGCGCGCCAAATTTTGGTCACTTTCGGACCAGCGAAAACGCGTTAATCTTTTTGTTGATTCTTTGACGCTGCGCCGCGCCGCGCAAAAATGCCGGCGACGCCGGCTAAGATGCATGCTTACTGGAAGTCCGTCGACTACCGCTGTTTTTTGTTGTCGGTTCATTCAAGTTTGTTGTTGGCCGGCCCAAAGTTATCCCCAAGTTTTCAAAAACAAAAATACTATCGGACGATTTTGAATTGTAAGCTCAACGAATCGGCCCGCGCGGATCAATAGCGTTTTCGTTTCATTGCAGTGCCAGCGCGCTCTGTTGCGTTGATTGCCACTCGCTTCTTGAGGAAGCCTGCCATGAACCGACAAGAATGGAATCAATACGCCGCCGCGTTCGAGACCGAAATCTGCGATATCACGCTCGACGAAACCAACAACCAGCTGAGCCGGTTCGTCAACGCCGCGGGCTTGCCGCCGAATCCGGTGCTCGTCGATCTTGGCTGCGGCATCGGCAGCTTCATCGACAAGTTCGGCAACCGTTTTCGCCAGATCATCGGGGTTGAATATGCAGCGCGGATTATCGCCCGAGCAAAAGAGCGCTGCGGCGAGCGCGCGGGTATCACATGGCTGACCATGGACATTTCGCGTGCGTTCGAGGTGATCGGGACCTGCGCCGACATGGTGGTGTGTTTGAATGTCATCACGTCCCCGAGCGCGGCGAAGCGC
This sequence comes from uncultured Hyphomicrobiales bacterium, assembly GCA_964459765.1. Classification (GTDB taxonomy): domain Bacteria; phylum Pseudomonadota; class Alphaproteobacteria; order Rhizobiales; family Xanthobacteraceae; genus BOG-931. The sequence goes on from CAYWNY010000045.1 coordinate 15,942, forward strand.
AATTCGCTCTGGTCGTGTCTCGCCAAGGTCACCAAGCCAAAGGGCTTCGCCCTGATCGTGGTGCCGTCGCTCGAGTCGAGCGTGATGGTGGAAGAACTCGAGGGCGCCACCGCGTCCTCGGACGACGGACTGGTGAAGCGCGAAGACAGTTGGCAAAAACATTTTGGGCGTAGTGAGCTGACGGCGACGCTCGCCGAGCTCGGCTTCGTCGTCAGGCGCATGGGCCGGGTGCATTACCCCTGGTCGACCGAGGGGTTGCGAAAGCCGCGTTCGGATGACCGCCGCCCGTGGGACTGGATTTGCCTTGCCCAGCGCGTGGCGGCTTGAGCGCCTGAAGGTCCCGGCGCGGCGCTTGCGCCGCGGGTTTATGCTCCGCCGGAACCGGTGCCGCCGCCGCGGTCAATGTAGCGGCAAGCCCCACGCGCTGCCGAGCAAATGAGAAAATCGTGGCCGCCTTGCGGCAAACCGCGCGCGATCAAGCATGATCCTATTCATCACGAGTATAAAGACAAGGCAAACGAGAGATCGTTTCTATTTCGACGGAAGCCGTTAACGCGGTCCTCAAGTTAAAGTCATAGCCATGCTTGAGCTGGATTTTGGCGTCGAAACGTGAGCATCGAATCAGCGAGTTCGAGCGATATCAGGACACACGCGCCGATATGTGAAAGTGCGTGAAGGAGTTCGGAATGAAAGCCGAAAGCAAAAGTGAGAAATGCGACGGAGATCACCCGCTTTACGGTTTGCTGACATCGAACGGCCGAAACGACGTGTCGAGCGGCATGGTCAAACGCTCGCTGCAGGCGGTCCGCGTCCATCTCGGAATGGAAGTTGCTTACGTCTCGCAATTCGTCGGCGACCGCACCGTATTCCGCGAAGTCGATGCTCCGGGTCTAGAGCACGTCATCAAAGTCGGTGATTCCATGTCTCTGGACGACGTCTACTGCCGGCATATTCTTGAAGGCCGGTTGCCGCAGCTCATCGCCGACACGTCAACGCAGCCGGTGGCGGCAAGCATGCCGATCACGCGAGCAATCCCTATCGGCAAGCATCTGAGCGTGCCGGTTCGTTTGCCCGACGGCACCGTGTATGGGATGTTTTGCTGCGTCGGCCTCAAAGCCGACCCGTCGCTGCATCAGCGCGATCTTCAGGTCATGAAGGTTTTCGCCGATCTCGCCGCCTTCGAGATCGGCCGCGAAATCGAAACTGCCAAAATTACGGCGGACAAGCGCGAACGCATCGAGAGCATCATCGAGAAGGGGCAAATGTCGATTGCCTACCAGCCGATTTGGAGGCTCGCCAACGACCGACCGATCGGCTTTGAATGCCTGGCGCGCATCGCCACCGAGCCGCGGCGGTCGCCGGACAAGTGGTTTGCGGACGCCGCCGAGGCCGGTTTGGACACGATGCTTGAATTGGCGGCGATCGAGCGCGGTCTGACAGCATTGGAAGCGTTGCCGTGGGACGTTTATGTCGCCGTGAACGTATCGCCGAAAACGATTCTGAGTGCTGCTCTGCAGAACCTGCTCTCCGGAATGCCGGCGGAACGTATCGTCCTGGAAATTACCGAGCACGCCCATGTCGACGATTATGACGCGTTGCTTGGTGCCCTTCAGCCCCTGAGGAAGAACGGCATGCGACTCGCGGTCGACGACGCCGGTGCCGGCTATTCCGGCTTGCAGCACATCCTTCAGATCCGTCCGGATCTGATCAAACTTGATATGACGCTCACTCGCCACATCAACCTGGATCCGGCGCGCAAGGCGCTCGCCTCGGCGCTGGTCGCCTTCGCCCGCGATACCGGCAGCGGGATCATCGCCGAGGGCGTCGAAACAGCGTCCGAACTCGAGACGCTGCGCGGCCTTGGAATTGAAAAAGCGCAAGGGTATTTCTTGGGACGGCCGACGCCGATCGTCGACGCGGTGAAGCTCCTGCGACGACAAACGGCCGCCCAACGCGTCGCCTAGCGCCGCTTACGCCGCGCGCTTGCGCTCCTGCGGAGTAAGCGAAATTGTCAGCCGGTCGGTGCCGCGCAAAACGTCGAGTGCAACGACTTTGCCGATCTTCTCGCCGGTGAGGGCGCGAATAAGGTCGTCGGCACCGGTAATGCCGATGCCGTCGAGCGAGAGCACGATGTCGCCGGCCTTGAGCCCGGCGCGATCGGCGGCGCTGCCGGATTCCACCGTGCCGACCATCACGGCATTGTCCTGCATCAGTCCGGCACGGCGCAGCCGCCGCGGGATCGTCATCTGCTGCGCGGAAATGCCGATGAAGGCGCGGCGCACGCGGCCGTGCCGCACCAGTTCGCCAAGCACGAAGCTTGCGGTGTTCGCGGCGACCGCAAAGCAGATGCCCTGCGCGCCCATGATCACCGCGGTGTTGATGCCGACGACTTCGCCATGCGACGAGACCAGCGGGCCGCCGGAATTTCCCGGGTTAAGCGCCGCATCGGTCTGGATCACGTCGTCGATCAGGCGGCCGCTGCGGGCGCGCAACGAACGACCGAGCGCCGAGACGACGCCGGTGGTCACCGTCGACTCAAAGCCGAGCGGATTGCCGATGGCGATCGCCAATTGGCCGCGCTTCAAGCGCTTGGAATCGCCGAGCGCCGCCGCCGGCAGCGTGACCGGTTCGTCGACGCGGATCAGCGCAAGATCGGTGTCGGGGTCGTCGCCGACGAGCCGCGCGCGCAAATCCTGGCCGTCGGCCGTGGTAACCGCGATGCGCGCGCCGCCGCCGACCGCGCCGGCGACGTGGCTGTTGGTCAAAATGAGGCCGTCGGGTGCGACAACGACGCCCGAGCCGGAACCGCCACGCGCCTCGCGGCCGCGGCTTTGGCCCTGGCTCGAATTCGGCCGCACGGCCAGCCCAACCACGGCAGGCCCGACGCGGTCGACTACGTCGATCACCGCGCGCGAATAGGCATCGAGCAGCGCCTGATCGTCGGCGGGAATAGCAAACTCACTGGCGGGAGCGGAGTTAGCCCCGCCCAGCCCGCCATCGCTTAAGGGCATGATCTTCACGGTTTTTCGCCTTGTTTGACCGGCGTCGCAGCTTGCGATAGCCGGTCAGCACATATGGTTATTCGGCGCCGGGCGCGAAAGGGCAACGATTGTTGCTGCGACGGCCCTGGGCAATCGCCTATGGTGCGCACGAGGGAGACTTGATGGAAACGGCGAATATGGCGCGGCCGGCTGCCGCCGTCCTTTTGGCAACCGCGCTTGTGGTCCTCGCCGCCTGCGGCCAAGGGCAAAAGCAAGCGTCCGGTCCGCCGGCTCCGAACGTGAGCGTGGCCAGGCCGGTCGAGCGCACCGTCATCGACCAAGACGAATATGTCGGGCGTTTCCTCGCCGTCGATTCGGTCGAAGTCCGCTCCCGCGTGTCCGGCTATCTCACCGAGATTCACTTCACCGACGGGCAGACGGTCAAGAAGGGCGATCTGCTCTTCGTCATCGATCATCGGCCGTTTCAGATCGCGCTCGACCAGATGCGCGCCAATCTCGCGCAGGCACGCGCCAACCTCGCTTTCACCGAAGCCGACCTCGCCCGCGGCGAGGAGCTTGTCCACAACAAGACCATCACAGAGCAGACCTACGACCAGCGCAAGCAGGCAAAAAGCGTGGCCCAAGCCTCGGTCACGTCGCAAGAGGCCATGGTCCATCAGGCTGAGCTCGATCTGAACGAATATTCCGAACTGCGCGCGCCGATCGACGGGCGCATCGGCGACCGCCGCGTCTCCATCGGCAACCTGGTGACCGGTGGCAACGGCAGCAACACGACACTCTTGGCGACCATCGTGTCGGTGGATCCGATCCGTTTCGAGTTCACCTTCGACGAGGCCTCTTACCTGCGCTATCAGCGCTTCGCCGGGACCAATACGCAAATGGCGAACGGCCAGGGCGGCGTTGCCGTGGCGCTGAAGCTGATCGACGAGCCGGATTTCGCCCACACCGGCCGGATGGATTTTGTCGACAACGCCATCGACCGCTCTTCCGGCACGATCCGCGGCCGGGCCGTCTTTGCCAACTCGAAAGGATTGTTTACGCCGGGCATGTTCGGCCGCGTCCGCGTTCCCGGCTCGCCGCCCTATACGGCCTTGCTCATTCCGGACGCCGCGATCAACACCGAGCAGTCGCGCAAATACGTACTGGTGGTCGACGACGGCAGCGTCGCGCGGCTTAAATACGTCGTCCCCGGCCAGCTCGATGACGGCATGCGCGTGATCCGCGAGGGCCTGACCGCATCGGATCGCGTCATCGTCAATGGCCTGATGCGCGCGCGGCCCGGGGCGAAGGTCGCGGCGCAGGAAGAGGCCGCGCCGGCTGCGTCATCGGCATCGACCGACGCCAACAAAGGCTCGCCGCAGCCGAAGGCGGATTGAGCGGCTATGCGCCTGTCGCACTTTTTCATCGATCGGCCGATCTTTGCCGCGGTGATCTCGATCGTCATCACCATCCTCGGCGCGGTCTCGTTCTATCGGCTGCCGATCGCGCAATATCCCGAGATCGCCCCGCCGCTGATCAGCGTCACCGGTCAATATCCCGGCGCCAGCGCCGAGGTCGTTGCCTCGACCGTGGTCACCCCGATCGAGCAGCAGATCAACGGCGTCGAGAACATGATCTACATCGCGTCGAACTCGACGTCCGACGGGCGTTTCTCGATTGCCGTCAGTTTCGAGCTCGGCACCAATCTCGATATCGCGCAGGTGCAGGTGCAGAACCGCGTCGCCATCGCTACGCCCCGGCTGCCGGTCGACGTGCGCAACATCGGCGTCGTGGTGCAAAAATCGTCGCCCGATTTGATGATGGTCGTGCACCTCTATTCGCCCGACAAATCGCGCGACTCGCTGTTCATTTCCAACTATGCGACGCTCGAAATCACCGACGCGGTCACCCGCGTCGACGGGGTCGGCTCAATCACGGTGTTCGGCGCGCGCGACTATTCGATGCGCGTGTGGCTCGACTCCAACCGCCTGCAGTCGCTCGGGCTGACAGCGAACGACGTCACCGCCGCACTGCAGGGCCAGAACATCCAGGTCGCCTCCGGCAACCTCGATCAGCCGCCGGTGGCGCAGCCGGGCGCCTTCCAGGTCGCGGTGCAGACGCTCGGCCGTCTCGCCGATCCGGAAGAGTTCGCTGCAATCGTGATCAAACAGACGCCGAGCGCGGTGGTGCGGTTGCGGGACGTCGCCAAGGTGGAGCTGGCGGCGCTCGATTATTCGTCGAACTCCTATCTCGACCATTATCCGGCGGTCGGACTCGCCATTTTTCAGCGCCCCGGCTCGAACGCGCTGGAGACTTCGACCGCGGTGCGCGAGCTGATGGAGAAATTGTCGAAGCGCTTTCCGCCCGGCGTCAAATACGACATTTTCTTCGACCCCACCCAATTTATCCGGCAATCGGTCGATGCGGTGATCGAGACCATCGGCGAGGCCATCGTGCTCGTCGTGCTGGTGGTGATTCTGTTTCTGCAAACCTGGCGCGCGGCCATCATTCCGCTGGTGGCGATCCCGGTGTCGCTGGTCGGCACGTTTTTCTTCATGGGAGCGTTCGGCTTCACGCTCAACAATCTGTCGCTGTTCGGGCTGGTGCTGGCGATCGGCATCGTCGTCGATGACGCTATTGTCGTCGTCGAGAATGTTGAGCGCAACATTGCCTCCGGGCTTGCTCCGCGCGAAGCAGCCAAAAGGAGCATGTCCGAGGTCGGCTCGGCGCTCATTGCGATTGCGCTCGTGCTGTGCGCGGTGTTCGTGCCGTCGGTGTTCATCACCGGCATTTCAGGGCAATTCTACCGGCAATTCGCGCTCACGATCGCCGGCGCCACCATCATCTCGCTCATCGTTTCGCTCACCCTGTCGCCGGCGATGTGCGCGCTGTTGCTGAAGGCGCACGAGCCGACCCATCGCGATCGCTGGTGGGAAGCGCCGATTCACAAGTTCTTTGCCTGGTTCAATTGGGGCTTCAACGAGCTGGGCGAGGGCGTCTCCTGGCTGGCCAGCCGCACCGTCCGCCGTTCGGTGCTGATGGCCGCGATCTATCTCGTCGTCATCGGGTTCGGGTTGAACGCCTTTAGGCAGACGCCGGTCGGGTTCATTCCGCAGGTCGACGGCGGCTATATCATCGTCGTAGTTCAGCTGCCGCCTGGCGCCTCGCTGTCGCGCACCGACGAGGTGCAGCAGCGCGCGGTCGACCTGGCGCTGCAGGTGCCCGGCGTCGCCCACGGGGTCAACGTGGTCGGCTTTTCCGGCGCGACCTTCACCAACTCGCCCAATTCCGGCGCGATCTTCCTGACGCTCAAGCCGTTCGAGGAACGCGCGCGCGATCCGCGCCAATCGGCGACGGCTATCCAGGCGGCCTTGAACCGGCAGCTGTCGCAAATTCAGGAAGGCTTTTTGATCGCGGTGCTGCCGCCGCCGGTGCGCGGCATCTCTAATTCCGGCGGTTTCCGCATGATTATCGAGGATCGGGCGGGCCGCGGCGCGGCGGCATTGCGCACGGTGGCGGGCGATTTCATGGCGCGCGCCCTGCAAACCCCGGGTCTGGCGCAAGTGTTCACGTTGTTCGAGACTTCGACACCGCAGGTCTATCTCGACATTGACCGCACCAAGGCGCAGCTCCTCGGCGTCAACGTCCAGGACGTCTTCAACGCCCTGCAGGTGTTTATCGGCTCGGCCTACGTGAACGACTTCAATCTGTTCGGGCGCACTTTCCGCGTCACCGCGCAGGCGCGCGACCAGGACCGGCGCGATGTCAGCGATGTCCTTAAGATTCGCGTGCGCAATTCAAATGGCGATACCGTGCCGCTTGGTTCGTTCACCACCGTGCACGACATATCCGGCCCATTCCGCGTGCCGCATTACAATCTCTATCCGGCGGCCGAGATGGATGGCGCGCCGGCGCCCGGTTATTCGCAAGGGCAGGGCATCGACACTATGGATCGGCTGGCGGCCGAGATGCTGCCCGACGGTTTCGCCACCGAGTGGACGTCGCTCGCTTTCCAGCAGATCAGG
>CAYWNY010000046.1:0-22525 GCA_964459765.1 uncultured Hyphomicrobiales bacterium
TATCTAGGCGAGCAATTCCAGCTTTAAGGGTGTTCGAAATCGGTTGACGACAGGGTGTCTGAATTGCTGTAGAAGCACTACAAGCAAGAATTGGACCAGTCAACCCACCCTCCATGGCCCTTTCGCAAAGACTGCTGATCCGCCAGAGCCAGGCGCTGGTTATGACGCCGCAGCTCATGCAGGCGATCAAGCTGCTGCAGCTCTCCAATCTCGACCTAGTCGCCTATGTGGACGCGGAGCTTGAGCGCAATCCTTTGCTCGACCGTGGGGCCGAGGAGGAGCGGGGGCCGCAGGAGGCTAACGGCGCGCAACCGCCGGGCGAAGCTCCGGCCGACGGCGAAGCCTGGAACGCGGCGGAGCCGGCGCCTGCCGTTAACCGCATCGAGGATTCGCTCGACACCCCGACCGAGGATGTTTTTCCCGACCACGCCGAGGCGAGCCCGCCGCGCACCGCCGCCGCCGACGGCCCGGCTGGCTATTCGGAATGGGCCGGCGTCGGTTCCGGCGGCCGCGACGAAGGCGAATATAATCTCGAGGCGTTCGTGCCGGCGGAGACCACGCTCGCCGACTGGCTGCGCGAGCAATTGACGCTCGCCGTTACCAATCCGGCCCGGCGCATGATCGGCCAGTACCTCATCGACCTCGTCGACGAGGCTGGATATTTGAGCGGCGATCTCGCCGGCGTCGCCGAGAAGCTCGGCACCGACGTAAAGGAAATCGAGGCCGTGCTGTCGATTTTGCAGGACTTCGATCCGCCGGGAATTTGCGCGCGCGATCTAGCCGAGTGCCTGACGCTGCAGCTCAAGGAGCGCGACCGTTTCGATCCGGCGATGCAGGCGCTGGTCTCGCGGCTCGATCTGATTGCCAAACGCGACTTCGCCGCGCTGAAGAAAATCTGCGGGATCGGCGACGAAGATCTCGTCGACATGATTGCCGAAATCCGCAACCTCAATCCCAAGCCGGGGTTGGCTTTCGGTTCGGCGCTGGTGCAGTCGATCGTGCCCGACGTATTCGTGCGCTCCGGCCCGGACGGCGGCTGGATCGTGGAACTGAATTCCGACACGCTGCCGAAGGTGCTGGTCAATCAAAGCTATTACGCGGAGGTTTCCGCTACCGCCAAACGCGATGCCGACAAGACATACCTCGCCGAATGCCTGCAAAGCGCCACCTGGCTCGTGCGTGCGCTCGACCAGCGGGCACGCACCATCCTCAAAGTCGCCAACGAGATCGTACGCCAGCAGGACGGCTTCTTCGCGCACGGCGTCGAGCATTTGCGGCCGCTGAACCTCAAGACCGTCGCCGAAGCCATCAGCATGCACGAATCGACGGTGTCGCGCGTCACCGCCAACAAATACATGGCGACCAGCCGCGGCATATTCGAGCTCAAGTATTTCTTCACCTCGGCGATCGCGGCGTCGCACGGCGGCGAAGCCCATTCGGCGGAAGCCGTGCGCCACCGCATGAAGCAATTGATCGATGCCGAGACCGCGGCCGACGTCTTGTCCGACGATACCATTGTTGAAAAGTTGCGCGAGGCCGGCATCGACATCGCGCGGCGCACGGTTGCCAAATACCGGGAGGCCATGCGCATTCCCTCGTCGGTGCAACGGCGGCGTGAAAAGCAGGCGGCGACGACCTGATTGCCGCATTGACTCCGACGCGGCCCGGCATTTAGCTCGACATCAGCGGCTGATGATCAGGTAGCGAGGCTGCCATGTCATTTCGCGTCTCAGGCAAAAATCTCGACGTCGGCGAAGCGCGCATCGGCGAAGCATTGAGCAAATATTTCGACGGCGGCTAATCCGGCCACGTGACGGTCGAGCGCGAAGGTTCCAGGTTCCGCACCGAATGCGCGGTCCATCTCGATTCGAAAGTCACCTTGCAGGCGCAGGCAAGCGCGCCGGATGCCTATGACAGCGCCGACCGGGCGGCGCTGCGCGTGGAAAAGCGCCTGCGGTGCTATCATCGGCGCTTGAAGGATCATCGGACGTAGCTATCTAGGCGGCAGCGCATGCAATTCACCGCCGGCACGATGCCCATTGACGGGGGTAACGGCGCTTCTTATGGTCCGCCGCCTTTGAGCCTGGGCCCGGATGGGCAACGGCTTTTCGGCCAAGACCGTCATAAAAGCTCCGTTAGGATTTAGGCCCTGCTCGCCAGGTCATCACACATGCCGCTTACCGATCTCGTCGCTCCGAACGCGATCATTCCGGCGCTCAAGGTCAACAATAAGAAGCAGGCGTTGCAAGAGCTTTCAGCACGCGCGGCTGCTTTGACCGGCCAGAACGAGAAGGCGATTTTTGAGATCCTGATGCAGCGCGAGAAGCTCGGCTCGACTGCGGTCGGCAACGGCATCGCCATTCCGCACGGCAAGATGCCGAGTCTGACCCGGTTGTTCGGGCTGTTCGCGCGGCTCGATCGGCCGATTGATTTCGAGGCGCTCGACGGCCAGCCGGTCGATCTTATTTTTTTGCTACTGGCGCCGGAAGGCGCCGGCGCTGATCATCTGAAAGCGCTGGCGCGCGTGGCACGGCTGCTTCGCGATGCATCCATCGCGCACAAGCTGCGCGCTTCGCAAGACGCCGAAGCGTTGTACGCGGTGCTGGCGATGCCTTCAGCATCCGCCGCTTAATTGGCCAACAAAAAACAAACGACGAAAGGCGGATAGTTCATCCGTCCTCCGTCGTCCGGCATCCACCCTCAGGTCAGTGCACGCTCACCATCTCGAGCTCTTGGCTCTCGGCATTGGCCAGCGCCGCTTCGCGGCTGTCAGTGAGCATGATCGGTGTGCCGTCGGCGGCATGCAGCGCGAATAGTTGCAGGCCCGGTTCGATATCCGGAACCTGCGGGAACAGCGCGCGCACATCCTCGGAGCGCATGGGTTTGAGATAGGCAATCTCGCCATCGCCGAGCTGCGCCAGCGCTTCCGGAGAAATATCGGTTTGCTTCATTTCGGTACGGCTCACATCCGAGGTCATGGCCGATCACTCCTTACCGGCAACATAGTACGCCTTTTTCATTCCGATTCCTTGATCGAGATCGACTTGACAACGCGCTCCGGCTGCGGCCGGACCAGATCGACCGAGAGCAGGCCGTTCTTGAGGTCCGCGCCGGCGACCTGCATTCCTTCCGCCAGCACGAAACTGCGCTGGAACTGCCGCGCGGCAATGCCGCGATGCAGGTATTGCCGGCTCTTGTCGTCCAGCTGCCGGCCGCGAATGACCAGCTGGTTTTCTTCCAGCGTCACGTCCAATTGATCGCGGGTGAAACCCGCCACCGCCAGCGTGATGCGCAGCCGTTCCGGGCCGATTGAGTCGCGCGCGACGCGCTCGATGTTGTAGGGCGGATAACCGTCGGCGGCCTTGGTCACCCGATCGAGCACGCGCTCAATCTCGTCGAAACCAAGCAGAAACGGACTCGAAAGCGACGTCACCCTGGTCATGTTCGCAAAGCCCTTTGATCAAGCGACTTTGTGAGGCCCTTGCGGCGCCTCCTTGATTCTCAAGAGGATATGGCGTTCGCGGCCGACTGCCGCAAGGCGGGGCCGCAGCGCCGGCTATTCCAGGGGGCCGGGGAGCGCACGTTCGGCTTCCGCGGTGAGTTGCGCCTCGTGGCGGCTGATGAAGACGATGGCCACGGCGAGCACGATGACGGCGCCGACTCCAAAGGCGATGACCAGCGGCCGCGCCACGTGCTCGACTTGGCGTCCGAGCATGAAGGCCGCGAAACCGAAGGTCCCCGCCCAAGCAAAGGCGCCGACGATATTGGCGAGTATGAACTGTGGCCACGGCATGCGGTTCGAGCCGGCAAGGATACCCGCCAGGCTGCGCAGCACCGGCACGAAGCGCGAGATGAATATGATCTTGGAGCCGTAGCGCAGAAACAAATACTCGCCGAGCTTGATCCGGCCGGTGGTGATCCGCACGTAAGCGCCGTAACGCAGCAGTAGCCGATAACCGTATTCACGACCGATGACGTAGCCGATGGTCTGACCGACGAATGCCGCCATGCCGGCGGTCAGGATCACCAAACCGATGTCGGGTTCCTGACTGGTGCCGGCAAGAATTCCGGCCACGATCAGCACCGTCTCGCCGGGAAAGGGCAGCCCGACGCTCTCGACCGCGATAACGATCGCCACGACCAAAAGGCCGTATTCGTGAACAAGATGGTGGATGAAGGGCATTCAGGCGGCTGAAGGACCGGAAAGTCTCGATTGGCAAAGTTTCAACTGGCGAAGTTTCGATTGGCACCGCAAGAGTTGGTCGACCCTTACAGGGGTTTTCCGCATATGGCTACGCCCGGCGGCCGCGCAACGGCGCCTGCGGCTATTTGCGAATGGCAGCCGATGCGGACTAAAAAGCGGCGCGAAGCGAGGCGGTGCGGATTCGAGGCGGCGGCGATGCGGCGTTTTGGTGGCGGGCGGCCCGGCTGGTTTCTCGGCGTCGCGCTCCTGCTCGGCGGCTGCGCGCACGGCATGCATTCAGATGCAAATTCAAGCGCACCGCCGCCGCCGACGCCGCAAGACGCGGAGATCAACGTGCCGCCGGCGAATTACAAAGCCGACATCCTCGGCGCCATGCATGCTTATTTGAACGACCCGACCGGCATTCGCGACGCCGGTATTTCCGAGCCTGCGCTCAAGGGCGTGTCCGGCCATCCGCGCTATGTGGTGTGCGTGCGCTACAACGCCAAAAAGCGCGGCGGCCAAGGCAATCAACAAGGCAATCAATATGCCGGCGTCAAGGAACTCGCCGCCGTCTTCATGGTCGGCAAGTTCGACCGGTTCGTGGAAACCCGGGAACGGCCGCAGGAGCAATCGCAGGCCGAGCAAAGCGCCGCGGAGCAAAACCCGCGGGAGCAAAAAGCGCCGGGCATATGCGCGGACGTGGCTTTTGCGCCATTCCCCGAGCTGCAGAAGCTGAGCCGATAGCTCGATGCGGCGCCCGGCCTCGAAACTTTGCGCGAATTAAGTTGAAATTCGCGCGGCTCCCCTTAAACCAAGGCGCCGCGCCTGCCGCCACCGCAACCCGGAGGGCACCGATGTCTGCGCCTAATATGCCGAAAATGTACGTTCTGAAAAATTTTGCACTGACATCATTGACGCCGGTTGCGGCCGCGGCGCTGCTCGCGCTGTGGGCCGGCGCGGCCGCGGCCGATCCCGGGGTCGCCGGCAAGACCGTGAACCTGCGGCAGGGACCGGGAACCAATTACCCGGTCATCGGCAAAATTCAGGCAGGCAGCGCCGTCGACATTTCCGGCTGCCAGGGCCAATGGTGCGTGATCGCCTTTCAGGGTCAGACCGGCTACGCGATCGCTTCGAGCTTCTATCAGAGCGACAATGGTCCAGGGGCGGGCGGTCCGCCCGGTCAAGAGGGACAGCCGCCTCCCGGAGGCCCACCGCCGGGCGCTGGAGGCCCGCCGCCCGGTCAAGGAGGTCCCCCGCCCGGTCAGGGAGCGCCGCCGCCCCCCGGCGCCACCGCCCAAGGGCCGATCCCGGCTTCGCCGCCCGGCGCACCGCCGCCCGGCTATCCGCCACCGCCGCCGGGCTATTATGCGCCGGGCTATTACCCGCCGCCGCCGGGCTATTACGACCCGTATTACCCCAACGGTTATTACGGCTACCGCCGCCGGTATTGGTGAGGTTCACGGCCGGACGTCGCGGCGCTGCGCGTCGTTGTGTTGCCAACAAAAGGCAGCAGCACAACCAAGAAGCCCAGCGCCCCGAGCGCGAGCAGAATGACGGCGCGCTGCGGCCACGGGCCGAGCGTCAGCACGAAGGGCGGCACGGCAATGTCAGGCGCGGGATTGCCGATAAAACCATAATCGCCGCCGGTCAGGGCGTTGACCGGCACGACCAGCGCCACATAAGCGGCGCTCACGGCGAGCGCGCTGCGAAGATCGCTCCAGTTTGGGCGAAAGCCGAGCACGGCGATGTCGTAAACGGCGCAGGCGGCAATGAGAGTATGCGCGGTCCAGAACGCCCAGAACACCAGCGACGCCGGGCCGAGGGCTAGCGCCGGCTGGATGAAGGCCTGCAACGTCAACGCCGCGGTCCAGAAATACAGCGTCGCGCGCGCCCATCGCCATTGGGTGAGCAAAACCAGCGGCGCGATGAGGCCGTTGACGTCGCAGATTTGTAGCGGCAGCCCGGTGCGCAGATCGAGCCCGTTCCAGTTCCACCAGATGTTGTACGCGAGCCAATAGGCGACGGCGAGCGCAGCGAGCGCGCGGCGCAGGCTGAGTTCGGTGTCACGCTTAAGTCTGCGACCAAGCAAGGTCGGCGTGGCGATCGCCAACGCACAGATCGCGACGGCGAGCGAATGCAGCCCGCAATAAGGAACGAAGGTGTCCATGCCGGCAACCGCCCCCAACTCTATCTCAACCCTTGCAGGGGGAGAGAATCGCTAGGCCATAGTCGCGGGTCTTCATGAAACTACGAGGAAGCCTTCCTCTCCCCTGAAAGGGGGAGGATCTAGCTCGGGGTCGCCTGCCGTGCGTTCGTTGCTTCCAGCCGCGTATGCCGGGCGTGCTCTAAGACTTCTTGCCGTAGGGGTAGGTGCCGGGTTTGGCTTGGCTGTGCATGCCGGCGAAGGGCGACGGGGCTTCAGGCCCTTTCTTCTTGTTCTTGTCCTGCTTCGGTTTCTTCTTTTCCCTGTTGCTGCGCTGCTGACCCTTCGCCATGGCGGCCTCCGAAATTTTCCGGGGTGATTCGTCTGCTGAACGCCGCAGCTTAACCCATCCGCGCGACGCCGTCGGTAACAACCCAAACCGCCGCAGCGATTATCGCCCGCGCGGCTTCCAGCCGCCGCGCATGCCGGGGCGGCCGAGTGTCGATCTTGGTCCGTATTTTTGCGTCCCTGTCGCGCCTCCGGCGCTCCCCGCCTGTTGACGATCGCGCTTGCCTGGAACGGCTTCGACGCCGGGTCCCATTTCGTCGAGCGTCGGTTTGCGCGGCGTTTTGTTACCCGGACGCGCCGGCTTGATCTCGTGATAGAGCGCGATGCCCATCTCATCGAGCGCGGGCTTGTGGACTTTGCTCGAGCCTTGACCCCTGACCGCACCGCGCTGCGCGCGGCGACCCTCTCCCGCGGGGGGAGAGAGTAATACCGGATGTTTCGCGGTCGGGTCGTCGACGACCGCGAGCTCGGTTGCGCGCAGCCGCTTGATCTCGTCGCGCAGCCGCGCCGCCTCTTCGAAATCGAGATCGGCGGCGGCGGCGCGCATGCGCGCTTCCAGGTCCGCGATCACCGCTTCGAAATTGTGGCCGATGGTGGCGGTGTCCGCGAATTCGCCGGCGGCGCCGGTGCCGGCCGCGATCAGCACATGGTCGCGCTCGTAGACGCTGTCGAGAATGTCGGCGATGCCCTTGCGCACGCTTTCCGGCGTGATGCCGTTTTCGGCGTTATAGGCCTGCTGCTTCTCGCGGCGGCGATTGGTCTCGGCGATGGCCCGTTCCATCGAGCCGGTCACGGCGTCGGCGTAGAGAATGACGCGGCCGTCGATGTTGCGCGCGGCGCGGCCGATGGTTTGCACCAGACTGGTTTCGCTACGCAGAAAGCCTTCCTTGTCGGCGTCGAGAATGGCGACCAGTGCGCATTCGGGGATGTCGAGGCCCTCGCGCAACAGATTGATGCCGACCAGCGCGTCGAAGGCGCCGAGTCTTAAATCGCGAATGATTTCGATGCGCTCGATGGTGTCGATGTCGGAATGCATGTAGCGCACCCGGATACCCTGTTCGTGCAGGTATTCGGTCAGGTCTTCGGCCATGCGCTTGGTGAGCACGGTGATCAAGCTGCGATAGCCCCTCTGCGCCACCTGCCGCACCTCGCCGACCAGGTCGTCGACCTGGGTGCGCGCCGGGCGGATATCGACCGGCGGATCGATCAGGCCGGTGGGCCGGATCACCTGCTCGACGAACACGCCACCGGCTTCGTTGAGCTCCCACGGCCCCGGTGTCGCCGAAACGCCGGTGGTCTGCGGCCGCATGGCGTCCCATTCCTCAAAGCGCAGCGGCCGGTTGTCCATGCAGGATGGCAGGCGGAAACCGTATTCGGCGAGCGTCGCCTTGCGGCGGAAGTCGCCGCGATACATGCCGCCGAGCTGCGGGATCGTGACATGGCTCTCGTCGACGAACACCAGCGCGTTGTCGGGCACGTACTCGAACAAGGTCGGCGGCGGTTCGCCGGGTTTGCGCCCGGTAAGGTAGCGCGAATAATTCTCGATGCCGGCGCACACCCCTGTCGCCTCCATCATTTCCAGATCATAGAGTGTGCGCTGCTCGAGCCGCTGCGCTTCGAGAAGCCGCCCCGCGGCGTTGAGCTGATCGAGGCGCTGCTTGAGCTCGGCTTTGATGCCGTCGATCGCCTGCAGCAACGTCGGCCGCGGCGTCACGTAGTGCGAATTGGCGTAGACTTTGACGAATTCCAGCTCATCGGTCTTCTGGCCGGTGAGCGGATCGAATTCGTGGATCGATTCGACTTCGTCGCCGAACAGCGACACGCGCCAGGCGCGGTCCTCGTAATGGGCGGGGAAAATTTCCACCGCATCGCCGCGTACGCGGAACGCGCCGCGATAAAAATCGCCAGACGTGCGCTTGTATTGCAGCGCCACCAGGTCGGCGAGCAATTGCCGCTGATTGAGCCGCTCGCCCTGCTTGAGCGAAAAGGTCATCGCCGAATAGGTCTCGACCGAGCCGATACCGTAAATGCAGGACACCGAGGCGACGATGATGACGTCGTCGCGTTCGAGCAGCGCGCGCGTCGCCGCGTGCCGCATGCGGTCAATCTGCTCGTTGATCGAGGAGTCCTTCTCGATATAGGTGTCGGTGCGCGGGATGTAGGCTTCCGGCTGGTAGTAATCGTAGTAGCTGACGAAATACTCGACCGCGTTGTCGGGAAAGAAGCTCCTGAACTCGCCGTAGAGCTGCGCCGCCAGCGTCTTGTTGGGCGCGAGGATCAGCGCCGGGCGCTGGGTCTCCTCGATCACCTTGGCCATGGTGAAGGTCTTGCCAGACCCGGTGACGCCGAGCAGCACCTGGGTGCGGTCGTGACGCTTGACGCCTTCCACGAGTTCCTTGATGGCGAGCGGCTGATCGCCCTTCGGATCGAAATCGGATTTGATGACGAGAGGCCGGCCGCCTTCGCTCTTTTCCGGCCGCTCCGGCCGATGCGGCACCCAGATTTTAGTGCCGCCGTCGCCCTCGCGAAATTCCGGTCGGCCTTCGCGCAGCAATTGGTCGAGCGATTGCTGGCTGGCGAGGCCGGCGATGGAGCCGACTTCACCACGGCCTTGCCGTCTCAGCCGCAAATGCGCCGGGCCCATATCCGGCGTGATCACGTTGCGGGCGTCGACTTCGGCGTCGCCCTCTCGCTCGTCGATGCCGAGCGCGCGGGCGAGGTCGGGATCGAGCTCGCCGGGTGGAACCGGCGTCTTGGCCAAGCCTGTGCCGACGTAGCCCTGCTGCGGCGCCTCGCCAAAGCCGCGCGTCACCGAGGCGCGGGCGCGGTGCGCATTGGCAAAGTCGGCGCGCCGCTCGTAGGAATTATCCGGCGCCGGCGTGATCCTGCTGCCGTCCTTTTGGGACTCGCTTCGCCTCTTCGCGATCTTTTGTTGTTCCCCTCCCCCTTGCGGGGCGGGGGTAGAGGTGGGGGTTGCGTGGAATTGCGTCGAGGAAGGTTGCTCGGCGTGTTTACCCCCCTCCCTACCCTCCCCCGCAGGGGGGGTGGGAGCGGTACGTGGCTCGACTTCTATTCCAGTCTGGGAGCCGACGCCGGCGCGGCCCTGGCCGATGGCGGGGTTGAGCAAATCGGCGAGCGCGGGGTCGAGCAGAGGCGTCTCCGGCCGCGCCGCTTTGGCGCGGGTCGGTTTCGCCGGGTCCTTTTTCGAATGCTTGGCCGGATCGCGTCCTTTCGCCATGCATCCAATATGGGCTGAGTCACGCGCGGGGAAAAGTGCCGCCCTCCCGTCATTGCGAGGAGCCAACGGGTCCGGCCCGAAGTGACCGGCCCGATGACAAGCTTCGCTATCGCTCGCAATGACGATACCTCAAAATCCCTTCACCACCTGTGCCACATGTTCGACGTCGGGCGGCGCGGCGAAACAATGCCCGACCAGCTTGCGCCATTCCTGAAAGTCCGGCGAACCGCGAAAGTCGACATTGTGATTGTCGACAGTGTCCCAATCGACGAACAGCCGGTAGCGGCTCGGCTTCTCGATCGAGCGGCGCAATTCGAAATGACGGCAGCCTTTGGCGCGGTGAAATATCGGCGCCGCTTGTTTCACGCCGGCTTCGAATTCCGCTTCCATGCCGGGCTTGACGTCGATCTGCGCAATTTCTGTGATCACACGATGCTCCTTTGTGACGGTGGAAACGCCAAATGGATCAAGTAGGGTAACGAAAACATGACTGACATGCGCGGTTAAGGGCTTAAATCTCAGCGACGTCTTGCGCTAGAATAACAGCATTCATCCCCGCACAAATAGGCTTGCCATGATCGATCTGTATTACTGGACGACGCCGAACGGCCACAAGATTACGATCTTTCTCGAAGAGACCGGACTGCCGTACAAAATATTTCCGATCAACATCGGCAAGGGCGAGCAGTTCAAGGCGGATTTTCTTGCGGTTGCGCCCAATAACCGCATCCCCGCGATTGTCGATCACGCACCGGTCGACGGCGGCAAACCGATCCCGGTGTTCGAATCCGGCGCCATTCTGCTCTATCTCGCCGACAAGACCGGCAAATTCATCGGCAAGGATTTGCGAGCGCGCGTGCAGACGCTGGAATGGCTGTTCTGGCAAATGGGCGGATTGGGGCCGATGGCCGGCCAGAACAATCATTTCGCGCATTACGCGCAAGAAAAACTGCCTTATGCCATCGACCGCTACAACAAAGAGGTCAACCGGCTGTTCGGCGTCATGAACAAGCGGCTCGCTGATCGCGGTTATCTCGCCGGCGATTATTCGATCGCCGATATGGCCTGCTATCCGTGGGTGGTGCCATGGGAGCGCCAAGGGCAGAACATCGCCGACTTCCCGCATCTCAAGCGCTGGCTCGAGGCTATTGCCGAGCGCGACGCGGTCAAGCGCGCGTATGCCAAGGCGAAAGAAATCAATCCGAATCCGGGTGGCATTCGCACCGCCGAGGAACGCGCGATCCTGTTCGGCCAGACCGCGCAGTCCATCGCCGCCGAAGCGGCCAAGAATTAGCAGCTGTGAAAAAACAAACCGGCGCCTATTGCGCGGCGCCACCGTAATAGCCGGTGATCTTCCAGCCGCTCGTTTCCTTGGTGTAGCACATCTGATCGCCACCAAGGCTCGACAGCGCGTCAACCGATACAAAGCCGGTTTTGCCCGACGGCAACGCGACGTGCAGGAACGGCGGCTGATCGGGATTGTCGGGCGGCGGACCGTCGGGCAGCACGTGCACCAGGATCAGGCCGATCTTTTCCACGACCGGTGCGTCCGGCTTGGCTGCGGCGCGCACTTCGAGGCCGTCTTTGGTCGCGTAGCCCCAGTCCGGCGGTTCGGTCTGGGTCGATTTGATCAGCGCCTCGAACGCCTTCAGGTCGAAGCGCGGCACCGCCGGGGCGCAAATCACGGTTTGCCGATCCGGCAGCGGTTCGCCGGTCGGTTCGTGTGCGAAGCCGTCGAGCATATCCCAGCTGGAGCCGTCCTTGGCGTCGAGATCGATCGCCGCCGCCAGATTGGCCATGCCGGGCTTGCGCTTGTCGGCAAGATCCTTGTCCTGCATCCAGAAGAAGCCTTGCGCGACGATGAGCTTGCCCAGCACGGCGCGGTCCTTGTGCGCCACGGCGTCGGCAAACTGCGCCCGGAACGCCGTAAAGCTCGGGTCGGTGACGACCGGCGGCGGCGTCACCGCGACTGCCTGATAAGGCTTCACCGGCGGGGGCGGTGGCGGTTTGAGCTGCGGCAGCTGCGGTTGCTGGGCGCGGCCCGGCGCGGCAGCGAGCAGACAACCGGCAAGGATGAGGCTGGTGGCGATGAGATAATGGCGCATCACGGGTCTCCGGCTTCGGTCGGCGGGCAAAACAGATGAGGCAATGGCGCAATCGATAGGCACGAATTGCGACCGGCATGCGGCGTCGCGCCGCGAGATTGCCGATTTTGCAATGCGGCCGCGGTGACGGTTCCGGCCCGGGCGCGTTATTGAGCAGTGGTTCATTAAAACGGATTTCCCGATGCCGCCCTTCCTCGCTTCTCCTTACCTCCTCACCATCCTGCTGCTGATCGGTTCCAACGCCTTCATGACCACGGCCTGGTATTGGCATTTGCGGTTTCGCGAAGTGCCGCTATGGCAGGTCATCCTGATCAGCTGGGGTCTGGCGCTGATCGAATATTGCCTGGCCGTTCCGGCGAACCGCTACGGCAGCTACGTCTATAGCGCGGCGCAACTGAAAACGATCCAGGAAGGATTACGCTCTCGGTATTCTGCGTCTTCTCGCTGGTTTATCTGCACCAGGGCGTGACCTGGAACCATTTGATCGGCTTCGCGCTGATTGCCGGAGGCGCGTTCTTTATTTTTCGCGCGCCGATCTAGCGTGGTACGCCGATCATCCCTTCAAACCGAAATAGGCACGGCGCAGCGCGTCATTCTCGTGCATGGCGCCGACGGTGTCGGAAAAACCGATGCGGCCGTTGTCGAGCGTGTAGACCCGATCTGCAAGTGTTAGGAATTTGACGTTCTGTTCGGCGATCAGCAGCGCCAGATTCTGAGCACGGAACTGCGCCAAGTGCGCGATCACCTCCTTGACGAAGCGCAGCGACAAACCGGCCGACGGCTCGTCCATGACCAGCAAACGCGGCTCGCCGACCAGCGCCTTGGCGATGCCGAGCATTTTGCGCTGGCCGCCGGAAAGGCTGCCGGCGGCAGCGCGGCGGCGCTCGGCAAGAGCGGGGAACATGGCGTAAAGCTCGTCCATGCGTGCTCGCGCGCGGCTTCGCGGCAGGAACTGGGCGCCGATCAGCACATTCTCTTCGATGGTGAGGCCGGGGAAGCCCGATGTTTCCGACATGAAAACCATGCCGCGGCGCACCCGCTGATCGGTGCGCAGCGCGGTGATGTCTTCACCGGCGAAATCGATCCGGCCGGTCCAGCTCTCGATAAGCCGCATGATGGTTTTCAACAACGTCGTCTTGCCGGCGCCGTTGGCGCCAAGCAGCACGACGGATTCGTGCTCGCGGACGGCAAGATCGACGCCCCAGAGCACCTGCAGGCGCCGATAGCCGGACGTGACGCCGGCGACGTTGAGCAAGGGTGCGGCTTCAGGCGGCATGCTCGTCCCCGAGGAATACCTCGACCACCTGCGCGTTCCTCGCCGCGTCCGCCAATTTGCCTTCGAAGATTTCCTTGCCGGCGTTCATGACGATGATGCGATCGGTGATCTGATCGATGAAACCCATCAGATGCTCGACCACGAGCAGAGTAATTCCCGAGCGCGCGAGCGCTTTGAGTCTCTCGGCGATGCGTTCGAACTCCGCCGGGTTCAGTCCAGCGGCGAGCTCGTCGATGAGCAAAAGCCGTGGACCGGTCGCCAAGGCGCGCGCGAGGTCGAGCATTTTTTGTTGTGCGCTGTTGAGCGCGCCGGCCGGGTCATCGGCGTAGGGCGCGAGATCGAGCGAGGCGAGGAGCGCTTCGGCGTCGGCCCCGCCGTTGCCGCTGCGGCCATAAGCTACGGCGATTCCGATATTCTCCCGCACGGTCAACGCCAAAAACGGCCGCGGCACCTGGAAGGTGCGGTTGATGCCGGCATGCACCAGCTGATGCGACGGCAAGCCGCCGATGGAGCGGCCGGCGAAGCGGATGCCGCCGCCGTCCGGCCGATAGAGGCCGGAGATCACGTTGATACACGTCGTTTTGCCGGAACCGTTCGGCCCCACCAGCCCGAGAATCTCGCCCTCGCTGACGCTGAAACTGAGCATGTCCAGCGCGCGAAAGCCGCCGAAGCGCTTGACTAGGCCGTCGACAACGAGCAGCGGCGAAACGTCAGGGGACATAAATGCCCCGCCGCTGCAGCAACGACACCACGCCGTTCGGCAGGAACAGCACCAAGCCCACGATCAGCGCACCGTAGATGAGCTGAAAGTATTGCGGTGTCGAAATGCCGACGGCGTTGTAGATGCCGTAGAGAATGACGACGCCGAGGATCGGCCCGATCACTGTGGCGGTGCCGCCGAACAACGTGAACACGGTGGCGAAGATCGTGAATTCGACGCTGAAAACGGTCTCCGGATAAAACACCGACACGTACCAGGCGAAAACGCCGCCGGCGAGCCCGGCAATACCCGCGCTGATGAGCCAGGCGATGATGCGCTCGCGCACCACGTTGATGCCGGCCATGCTGGCGCTGATCGGGTCCTCACGAATAGCTTGCAATGCCATGCCTAAATGCGAATGGCGCAGATAGATGACGAGCGCGAGCGTCGCGGCGAGTACGGCCAAGGCCGCGGCATAAGCCAGCGTCGGGTTGAACACGCCGCTCAGGCTGATGCCGTAGGGGCCTTTGGTGATGCTTTCCAGATCGGGGTTGGACACGACCTGCAGGAGCGCCAACGCCGCGGCAAGATTGGCGATGGAGAAATAGGCGCCCGACAGCCGAAACAGCGGGGTGAGGATCAATCCCAGCGCCAGTGCCGCGGCGGCGGCGACCGCAAGCGCGACGAGCGGCGGCGCCTGCAGATGCATTACCGTCAGGGAGAAGCCGTAAGCGCCGGCGCCGAAAAAGCCGACATAACCGAACGGCAGATAGCCGGTGAAGCCGTAGATGACGTTGATGCCCTGCGCCAACGTCATGAAGATGATGAAATTGAACAGCAGCAGATGATTGCTGTAGATCGCTGGCGCAATCGCGAAGGCGCCGACAACCGGCAGCAGGATCAACAAAATGTCGCGCGTGATCCTAGGCACGGCGCACCTGCCGGCCCAAGAGGCCGCGCGGCCGCACCAAAAGAATGGCGATGAGCAGGACATAGGGCAACAGATTGGCCCAGGTGCTGAAGTAGCTTTGCATCAGCATGTAGGAGATGCCGTAGACGATGCCGCCCAAAACGGTGCCGAGCGGATTGCCGAGCGAGCCGATGACGATGACCGCAAAGGCGGTCACGGTGATCTCGGCGCCCATGGCGGGCGTGATGCTGCCGAGCATGAACGGCGCGAAGACGCCGGCGACGGCGGCGAGCCCAAGTCCGATGCCGAAGGCGAGTGCCGAGACGCGGTGCACGTCGATGCCGGTG
Source organism: uncultured Hyphomicrobiales bacterium (assembly GCA_964459765.1). Taxonomy (GTDB): domain Bacteria; phylum Pseudomonadota; class Alphaproteobacteria; order Rhizobiales; family Xanthobacteraceae; genus BOG-931. The sequence goes on from CAYWNY010000046.1 coordinate 15,254, forward strand.
GCAATCGCCTCGTCGCGATTGTCCATAACCGCGCGGGTGAGATAGCCGAGGCGGGTCTGGTAGAGATAGATGTAAATCAAAAGCACAGCGCCACCGCTGGCAATGCCACTCACCACCCACGACGCCGGAAAGGTTTGGCCCAGAATGTGGACCGGGCCGGTCGCCACTTTATGGCCGGCAAACACGCTCAAGACCGTGGCCAGCGCACGGCCGAGCTGGTCGCCGGGGATCGAGCGTTCGCTGGTGCCAAAGGCGATCGTCGTCACCGCCTGGATCACCTGCGACAGCCCGAAGAAAAGAATGAACGACAGCATCTCCGGGTCTCTGGCGCGCAGTAGCCGCGGTACCAAGAGGTAGTAGAGCGGCAGCCCGACCATCACCAAGACGACAAACGCGACGGGAACCGCTGCAACCGGATTGATCGTAAACAGCGTGAACAGCCAGAACGCCAGGAACGCGCCCAGCATCACAAAATCGCCGTGCGCGAGATTGACGATGCGCATGACGCCGAAGATCAGATTGAGGCCGAGTCCGATCAGCGAAAAGTAAAGGCCGAACAGCAATCCGGCGAGCAGGCTGTAAGTGAACATCTAACGCGCGCTCCGCCGACGGCCTGCGCCGCTACCGTGCAGGTACCATCAAGGGCGAGGATAGACCGGCTTGCCGTTGGCGAGGTTGTGCGGCCAAACCGTAACGAGCTTTGCTTCCTCGCCGTCGCCGGGCTGAAATTGTCCGATCGGCGTCAATTCGCCGATCTGGCCGCCGGTGGCGTCAAGCTCGAAGCTGCCGTCGAGCGTCTTGAGCTTACCCGACAGCGCGAAAATCGCCTTGCGCAGTTCCAGCTGATCCAGATTTTCGGCGGTGGCCAGCGCCTTTTCCAGCACCAGGCCGGTGTAGCCGGCGATGGAGTTAAAACCGAACTCCACGTGTGCATCGGCGTATTTCTTGTCCCACGCCGCCTGGAACTCCTTCAGCGGCATGCCGAAATTGGGCTCGTAGGCCAGGTCTCTGGCGGTCACATAGGTGAACAGATAGCTGAGCGCCTTGGCGCCGAGATTCTTTTCGAGGAGCTCGGTTTCTATTCCCGGGTAGATGCTGAACAGGAACTTGAATTTGGTGCCGCTGTCGGCAACGTTGCGCAGGAAGGCAATGTCGTTCGACGCATAGCCGAGTGAAGAACCGCGTCCGGATTCGATGCGCTGACGTTATTGAGCAGCACGGTATAATTGGACGTATCGGTCGGCACGCCCTGGTCGAACACGAGCTCGACGCCAGAATTCGCTTCCTTGATGAGCTTGCGGATCGTATTCGCCTGCGTGCCGGTGAAGTCATTGGTGGCGTAGAGCATGGCGACGCGCTTGATGCCAAGCGCGGGACCATCGTTGGTGAGAAAATCCGCAAGCGGTTTCGGCCAAATCGTGGACACCGGATCGGCCATCAGCACGATGTAAGGATTGTCGGGCGTGAAAAAGGTGGCGCCGGTACCGGTCTGGTCGATCAGCAACATTTTGTGGTCGCGCGCGATCGGTACCGCGACCGAGGTGAGCACGGATCCGGAATCCGAGATCAGGATGTCGACTTTGTCCTGGGTGATCAGCTGATTGTACAAGGTTGCGGCGGTGACGGTGTTGCTCTGATCGTCGTAGGCGACGAGCTTGAGCGGAATCTTCTTGTCGAAGGCTTTGACGTAGGCGCCGCCTTCGGCGTTTTTCTGATCGATCCAGAGTTTGAGCCCGTCGTGGACTGGCAGCGAAATACTGGCATAGCGCCCGGAGCCGGCGTACAGCGTCCCGAGCTTGATCTCCGCAGGCGCGTCGGCCGCTCGCGCCGCACTCGCCGTCACGGCGACCGACAAGGCCGCAAAAATCGCCAGCCGGTTCATGGTCAGCCGGTTCATGGGCGTCCTCCACCTGAACTTGAAGTTTCCGCTTTGGCGCCACGCTAAGGCATCGCGATTGCCGCGGCAATCGCACTATCGTGCCGCGGCAGCCTTGGCTTTCATCGCACCGTCGACGGTGGCGCCGCTGCGGAGGAGTGCGGCGATCTCTTTCTGCGGAAGTCCGGCTTCCTTGAGCACCGCGAGGCTGTGCTCGCCGGTGCGCGGCGCATGCCGCCTGATCGTCAACGCTTGCCCGTTCCAGCGGCTCGGGATGCCGGTATAGCGAATCCGTCCCTCGGTCGGGTGCGCGCGCGTGTGGAAGAAACCGACCGCTTCGAGATGCGGATCCTCGATCAGCGTGTCCAGATCGTTCAACGGCGCACAGGGAATGTCGCAACGCTCGAGCAGCGCCAGGGCTTCGGCGCTGGTTAGCGTGCGCAAGATATCGGCGACGACCGCGTTCGCTTCAGCAGAGCGTTGCCGGCGCGCGGCGAATTTCATCAGCTGCGGCATCGCCTCATACTGATCGAGACGGCCGAGCTGCTCGAAAAACGCTCGCCAGTGTCTATCGGTATAGACCAGGGCGCAAACGTGGCCGTCGCTGGTGTGAAACGGGTGGCGCAGCGCGACGCGCGGATTGCCGGCCTTGCCGATCGGCGGGTCGAATGTGCGTCCGGCGAGATGATCGGCGAGCACCAGTTGCGCCATGGTCTCGAACATCGGCAGTTCGACATACTGACCTTTTCCGCTGCGGTCGCGACCGACGATCGCAGCAAGGATGGCGTGCGCGGCGTTGATGCCGACGACTCGGTCGACCAAGGCGAGCGGCAAGTAGCGCGGCTCGCTGTTGTCGGCGCCGGAGAGCGTCGGCAGCGCGCAGATGCCCTGGATAAGATCGTCGTAGGCCGGTTTGCCGGCATACGGACCACTCTCGCCATAGCCCATCACCGATACGTAGACGACGCGGGGATTGACCTTGCGCATGTCGTCATAACCGAGCTTGAGCCGCCGCATGGCCGCTGGCCGCACGTTGGTGACAAAGACGTCGGCGTCGGCGCAGAGCGCCAACAGTGCGGCGCGCGCTGCCGGTTGCTTGAGGTCGAGAACCAGGCTGCGCTTGTTACGGTTGAGCTGCAGATAGAGCGGGCTCATGTCCGGGCTATTGGCTGAGCCGATGCTGCGGCGCAAGAGATCGCCTTCGGGCGTCTCGATCTTGATCACGTCGGCGCCGTAGTCGGCGAGGATTTGCGCGGCGTAAGGACCGGCAATCATCGCCGAAAGATCGAGCACGCGCAGTCCGTGCAGCGGGCCGTGACCGCCTTGTCCGGGCTTCTTCGTTGACCGCGCCGCCGCCGAGGACAGCTTCACGGACCGCTTTTTGACAGAAGGCTTCTTAACGGAACTCTTTTTGGCGGACGGCCGCTTGGCGGACGGTTTGGGCATGGCACCCCTTCTTGCGTTTCCTTGGCGCCCGCTCTTTAGCGCGGTGCGTATTTTATCGGGCGGGCGCCGTCGCACGAGACGAAACCCACGTTGTCGCCGGCGACCAATGTGCGTTAGGACGTTGCAACAAAGCAAGCGCGGCGGATCAAAGTGAGCGATGCCAAAATCCTGTTCATCGGTCCGGGCGCCATCGGCGCATCCGTCGCGGCCTGGGTGGCGCAGAATTATCCGCAAATTTTCATCATGGGCCACGGCGCGTCGCAGGCGGCGCTGCGGCAAAACGGGGTCACCACCTACGCCTTTGCCGATCCACAGGCGACGCGGCGCAATGTGCGCATCGCGACCGTGGACCGGCCAGGCGCCGTCGGCGACGCCGACATTGTGGTTCTGGCGGTGAAAAACTACGGCCTCGCCGCTGTCGCCCAACAGGTCAAAGACGCTCTCGGCGACCGGCCGATCATCGTGTCGATGGCCAACGGCATCGACAACCAGCGCATTCTGCCGAAGTTCTTCTCCAAGGTGATTTATTGCGTGGTCAGCTACAATGCGCGCCGCGACGAGCCGGTGGTCGTCGGCTATCAGCGCAAAGGGCCGCTCCTGATCGGCACGTCCGACAACCAATTGGGCGACGAGCTTCGCCTGGTCCAGTCGATCCTGGCGCGTGGCTGTCCGACCGAGATTGTCGACCGGCTCCAGGATTCCGTGCACACCAAGATTGTAATCAATCTGACCAATGCGCTGGATGCCTTGGTGGGCCGCGGCGCGCAGCCGCTGACCAGCTTGCCGATCTATCAAAAGCTGTTGTCGCACGCCTTATGGGAGGGGGTGCGGGTGATGCGGGCCTCAGGCTTCGGCGAATATCGCATTCCCGGCATTCCATCTTTTGCGCTTTTACATCTCCTGGCGACACTGCCCGGCTGGGCGATCCGTCCGCTGTTTAGGCGCTGGCTGCGCGGCTACGAGATGGGTAGCATGACGCAAGACGTGATTTTGCGCGGCGCGCAGGATACCCGACTTGAATCGATAACCGGCTATGTGGTGGGGCTGGCCGCCGAACATGGCGTGGCGGCGCCCTATAACCGCGCGATCTACCGGCTCGGCCGGGAGAACTTTCATCCGGGCTTTAAGCCTTTGTCCTGCGAGGCGGTGCTCGCGGCGGTCGAACGCGAGCAAACGCCAGGCCACGCCGCGTTCTGAGGCTTTTTCGCGCCGTCTGGCCGACTTTGACTCGGCGCCGCGATTCTTTTCATATTCGGCGGGCCGGCATCGACCATTTCTGGTACGCCTCGACGATATGAAACCCGCGCCCTTTCGCTATGTCGCCGCCCGATCCGTCGAGCAGGCTTTGGCGTTGAAGGCGCAATATGGCGACGACGCACGCTTTCTCGCCGGCGGGCAAAGTCTCGTTCCGACCATGAATTTCCGGCTGACCCAGCCGGAGGTGCTGATCGACATCAATCGGCTCGGCGAACTTGCCGGCGTCACCAACGGCGCGGCTAATCGCGTGCGCGTCGGCGCGCTCACGCGCTACCGGATGCTTGAGCGCGATCCGGCGACGCCGCAAACGCTGCCGCTCATCGGCGAAGCGTTGCCGCTGATAGCGCATCCGCAAATCCGCAACCGCGGCACCATCGGCGGCAATCTGGCCCACGCCGATCCGGCGTCGGAGATGCCGGCGATCGTGCTTACGCTCGGCGGCCGGTTGCGTACGCAATCGGCGAAGGGCAAGCGGTGGATCGAGGCGGGCGATTTCTTTGTCGGCGCGCTCACGACCGCGCTCGCCGCCGACGAGATGCTCATGGAGATCGAACTGCCGGTGGCGCCGCGGAATTCCGGCTCGTGTTTTATGGAACTATCGCGGCGGCGCGGCGATTTCGCCATTATCGGCGTCGCCTGCATGGTGCGGCTCGACGCCGATGACAAATGTGAAGAGGCGCGTATCGGCCTGTGCAATGCCGGCGACGGCCCGGTCTATGCAGCTGATGCAAGCGCATCGCTGCTCGGCCGCCCGATCGGCGTGAAGGAAATCGAAGAAGCCGCGGCGCTGGTCAAAGGCGCCATCGATCCCGGCGGCAGCATTCATGCCAGTAAGGAATTTCAGCGCCACGTCGCCGGCGTGCTCACCGCGCGCGCGTTGACGGCCGCTAACCAGCGGGCGCGCCGTGCCCACTGACACCCACGACGTCGCTGTCACGGTGAACGGCACGCTCTACCGCCGCCAGGTCGAAGGCCGGCTGTTGCTGAGCGATTTTCTGCGCCACGATCTGTTGCTGGCTGGCACCCACGTCGGCTGCGAGCACGGGGTGTGCGGTGCTTGCACGGTATTGTTCGACGGCGCTCCAGTCCGCTCCTGCCTGATGTTCGCGGCGCAGGCCGACGGCCACGAGATCATGACCGTCGAAGGTTTAGCGGCCGATCGCAACCATTTACATCCCCTGCAGCAAGCGATGCGCGATTGCCATGGTTTGCAATGCGGCTATTGCACGCCCGGCATCCTGATGACCATGAAGGCGTACCTCGACGAGACTACGGCGCCGGATGAGGCGCAAATCCGCGAAGCTTTGTCGGGCAATCTGTGCCGCTGTACCGGCTATCAGCACATTGTCGAGGCGATGCTGCTGGCCGCCAAACGGATGAATGGAAGCGCCGCGTGAGCACCCGCAGCTTCGGCGCCCCGATCCGCCGCAACGAAGACGCGCGGCTGTTGAGCGGCCAGGCGCTGTTCGTCGACGACGTCGAGCTTCCCGGCATGCTCCATGCGGCGTTTCTGCGCTCGAATGTGGCGCATGCGCGCATCCGCACGATCGACGTGTCGGCGGCGCGGGCGCGAGCGGGCGTGGTTGCGGTTTACACGGCCGCCGATCTCGGCGCTTATTGGGCGCCCGGTCCGCTGCTGGTGCCACCGCCGCCGATCAAGGGCGCGGTGTTTAATCAGCGCACGCAGGTGCCGCTCGCCAAGGACAAGATCCGCCATGTCGGCGAGCCGCTGGCGGTGGTGCTGGCGCAAAGCCGCTATCTCGCCGAGGACGCGCTCGCCGATATCGCCGTCGATATTGAGCCTCTGCCCGCGGTGGTCGACCTGGAAGCCGCGCTCATAAACCCGTCCGCCACGGTGCACGACGACGTGCGCGATAACGTCGCCGCCCATGTCTGGCAGGGCCGCGGCAACTACGCCGCCGCCCGCGCCAAGGCCGCCCGCGTCATCGCCCGCCGCTTCCATTACGATCACGGCGCCTCGTCGCCAATCGAAACCCGCGGCATCGTCGCCAATTGGGACGCCCGCGCCGATCAGATGACCATCTGGGACACGACCCAAGCGCCGGTGTTTTTGCGCAACGGGCTTGCCGCCATGCTCGGTTTGGGCGAGCGGCAGGTGCGGGTGATCGCGCCTTTTGTCGGCGGCGGCTTCGGTCCGAAGATCATGCTGTTCTATCCGGAAGAGGTGGTGATCGCCTGGGCGGCGAAAACGCTCAACCGCCCTGTCAAATGGATCGAGGACCGGCTAGAGCATTTCTTCGCCACCACGCATGAACGCGGGCAGACCCACGACGCCGAAATCGCGCTTGCCGCCGATGGCAGCATTCTCGGCATCAAAGACGTGTTTTTGCACGACACCGGCGCCTATAACCCTTACGGCTTGACGGTGCCGATCAACAGCCAATGCACTTTGCTTGGCCCCTACGTCGTGCCCAATTACGACTCGACCTTCACTGCCGTGTTCACCAACAAGACGACCGTCACGCCCTATCGCGGCGCCGGGCGCCAGCACGGCGTGTTCGTCATCGAGCGGCTGCTCGACATCGCCGCGCATGAACTCAATATCGACCGCGCCGAAATCCGCCGCCTCAACCTTATTCCGCCCGACGCCTTCCCGTACAACAACGAGATCATCTACCAGGACTTCGCGCCGCTCTCCTACGACAGCGGCAATTACGAGCCGATCCTCGACA
>CAYWNY010000047.1:0-22250 GCA_964459765.1 uncultured Hyphomicrobiales bacterium
CGTGGACGAGCTATGCCGACCGCTTCCTCAACGAGCTTAATTCGCACGGCAAACTCTGCGACCTGATCATCGGTGACAGCCAGTGGATCGGCGGCGCCGCCGAGAACCATTGGTACGTCAAGCTCAACGATTTCTTCGCCAAAGAACACATCACCATGGACGACTTCGTCCCGGCGACGGTGGTCGGTTATTCGGAATGGCCGAAGAACACGCCGAACTACTGGGCGCTGCCGGCGATGGCCGACGCGGTCGGCTGGACTTACCGCAAGGATTGGTTCGCGCGGCCCGAAATTCAGGCCGAGTTCAAGAAAAAGTATGGCCGGGATCTAGCACCGCCGAAAACTTATGACGAGCTCAAGCAGATCGCCGAATTCTTCCAAGGCCGGGAGATCGACGGCAAGAAAGTCTATGGCGCCTACATCTTCACCGAGCGCGGCTCGGAAGGCATCACCATGGGCGTCACCAACGTGCTCTACAATTACGGCTTCGAATACGAAAACCCGAAGAAGCCGTATCAGATGCAGGGCTTCGTCAATTCGCCGGAAGCGGCCAAGGGACTGGAATTTTACAAGGACCTGTACAAGTGCTGCACCGCGCCGGGCATGACCAACGCCTACATGCAGGAAGGCCTCGATGCCTTCAAATCCGGCCAGGTGGCGATGCAGATGAACTGGTTCGCCTTCTTCCCCGGCCTGTACAAGGATCCCAATGTCGGCGGCGACAAGATCGGCTTCTTCGTCAATCCCGCCGGTCCGAAGGGTCACTTCACGCAGCTTGGCGGCCAGGGCATTTCGGTGGTGGCGACTTCCGACCACCAGGACGATGCGCTTCGCTACATCAAATGGTTCGCCCAGCCGAAGGTGCAGCAGAAGTGGTGGGAGATCGGCGGCTATTCGGCGCTCAAAGCCGTCGTCGATGCGCCCGGCTTCCCCAAGAGCGCGCCGTTCGCTCCGCAGTTCCTGGAGTCGATGGGGATCGTGAAGGACTTCTGGGCCGAGCCGTCCTACGCGCAACTGCTGCTCGACATGCAGAAGCGGGTGCATGACTACGTCGTCGCCGACAAAGGCACGGCACAGCAGGCGCTCGATCTGTTGGTTAAGGATTGGACCAAGGTGTTCAAGGAACAAGGCAAGGCGGTCGCGTCTGACTAACCTCCCCGACGCCGCCTGCCCAAGGGTCTCCCCGGTGCTATGGTCCGGGGAGACCCGACAAGCTTGTAAGAAAATCCGATGACCGCGATCATTCATCCCGATGCCCCGGCCGATCGCGTCGGCGCGCAATCGCCGTTTCGCGTCGCCCGGCGCGTGCGCGGCCTGTCGGATCGGGCCATCGCCTGGCTGTTCGTTGCTCCGACGGTCGCGCTGCTGTTGGCGATCAACATCTTTCCGCTGGTGTGGATGATCCGGCTGTCTTTCACCAACCTCAATCTGAGCATGTCGTACCTGCCGCTGCGCTTTGTCGGCCTCGACAATTACAGCGACATCCTCACCGACGAGGATCTCTGGCTGCGCCTGCAGACCACGGCGCAATTCGTTATTAGTTCGGTCGCCTTGCAGGTCGTGATCGGTTTCGGGCTGGCGCTGCTCATCAACCGGCAGTTCCGCAGCCACAGCTTCTGGACCACGATCATTCTGTTGCCGATGATGCTGTCGCCGGCGGTGGTCGGCAATTTCTGGACTTTGCTGTTTCAGCCGCAGATCGGGCCGTTCAATTATGTGGTCGGCCTCTTCACCGGCATTCCGCCGAGTTCGTTTTCGATGACCGGCGAAGTGGCGCTGGCGCCCTGGACCATCGTGCTGGTCGACACCTGGATGTGGGCGCCCTACGTGATGCTGATCTGTCTCGCAGGACTGCGCTCGATCCCGGACTACATCTACGAAGCCGCCGAGGTCGACCGCGCTTCGTCGTTGCGGCAATTCTGGTCGATCACGTTGCCGATGACGATGCCGTTCTTGATGCTCGCGGTGCTGTTTCGCGCCATCGAGAATTTCAAGATGTTCGACATGGTCAATCTGCTGACCTCAGGCGGACCGGGTTCGACTACGGAATTGGTCTCGATCACGCTCAAGCGGGCGGCGTTCGAGAAGTGGCGCACCGGTTACTCGTCGGCGCTCGCCATCATCCTGTTTGTCACGGTTTTCGGCGCTGCCAACATCTATGTGAAGGCCCTCAACCGGGTGAAGCAGCGATGAGCGCGGTCGCCAAATCCACCGCTCATTCGATCGTCGAGGCCTCGCCGCGCACCAAGGCCTTCGCAGGCACGCTGGTCGTGCTCTACGCGCTGGTCGCGATCCTGCCGCTGTTGTGGATCGCGGCAACGGCATTCAAGTCGCAGAGCGACGCCATCGCCTATCCGCCCAAGGTGATCTTCCAGCCGACACTGGAGGGTTACGTCAATCTGTTCACGGTGCGCACGCGGCAGACGCGGGAATTCATCAATAGCCTGCCGCCCGCTACCGCCTGGTACGACAAACTCGTTCGCAGCCACGACATGGTGATCGCCGGGCCTTCGAAAGTGGTGCCGCGTTTCATCAACTCGCTGGTCATTGGTTTCGGCTCGACCTTCTTGGCGGTGCTGCTCGGCACGCTGGCGGCTTACGCCTTTTCGCGCTTTCGCATCCCGCTCGCCGACGATCTTTTGTTCTTCATTCTGTCGACGCGAATGATGCCGCCGGTGGCGGTCGCGATCCCGATTTATCTGATGTACCGGCAGCTCAATCTCACCGATACCAAGATCGGCATGATCCTGCTTTACACGGCGGTCAACGTCTCGCTCGCGGTGTGGCTGTTGAAGGGATTTATCGACGAAATCCCGCGCGAATATGAGGAAGCCGCCTTGGTCGACGGCTATACGCGGCTCCAAGCGCTGCGCAAGGTGGTGCTGCCGCAAGCCGTCACCGGCATCGCCGCGACCGCCATCTTCTGCTTGATTTTCTCCTGGAACGAATATGCCTTCGCCGTGTTGCTGACCAGTGGCGACGCCCAGACCATGCCGCCCTTTATCCCCTTCATCATCGGCGAAGGCGGCCAGGATTGGCCGGCGGTGGCCGCCGCGACCACGCTGTTCGTCATCCCGATCGTCCTGTTCACCATCCTGCTGCGCAAACATCTGTTGCGCGGCATCACCTTCGGCGCGGTGCGCAAATGAGCGCGGCGGTCAACAACAGCGGCATCGTCCGCTTCTTCCGGCGCGGTCCTTGGGAAACCGCGGCCATGACGCTGATCGGCGCCGGCATCATCATGCTGGTGCAGCCTTTCTCGCTTGATCTTTACGGCTATTCGTTCGTGACCATCCTCGTCGGCACGCTCGGATACGTCGCCGTCAGCCACTTCCCGGAATAGGCGGCGCACATGGCTCAAATCCGGGTGGAAAATCTGCACAAGGTCTTCGACCTGTTCACGGCCGTCCATGACTCGAAATTCACCATCGAGAGCGGGACGTTTTTCGCGCTGCTCGGGCCCTCGGGCTGCGGCAAGACCACGACGTTGCGCATGATCGCCGGTCTTGAACTGCCGACCAGCGGACGCATTCTGCTCGACGGCGAGGACGTCACCTTTCGGCGCGCGGCGGCGCGCGACATCGCCTTCGTGTTCCAGCTGTTCGCGCTCTATCCGCATATGAACGTCGAACAGAACATCGGTTTCCCACTCAAATGCCAGGGCATGCCGGGGCGCGAGGTGCGCGAGCGGGTTGGCGAAACCGCGCGGCTGCTACGTATCGAGCACTTGCTCGCCAGCAAGACCTCGAAATTGTCCGGCGGCGACCGGCAGCGCGTGGCGCTCGGCCGCGCCATGGTCCGGCGGCCGAAGGCGTTCCTGATGGATGAGCCGTTGGGCGCGCTAGATGCCGAATTCCGGCAGCTGATGTGCGGGGAGCTGCGCGAACTGCACGATCGCATCGCCGCCACCACGATCTACGTCACCCACGATCAGCACGAAGCGATGTCGATGGCCGACCGCATCGCCGTGATGAATGCCGGCCGGATCGAGCAGATCGGTGCACCACAGGAGATTTACGACCGCCCGACGAGCATGTTCGTCGCCGACTTCATCGGCTCGCCGCCGATGAACTTCCTGCATTTCGAGGGCGGCCTGCAGCCTGGAGATCGCGCCATCCGCTTTCATCATGTCAGCGTACCGGTGCCGGAAGTGCGCGAGGGCTCGGCCGGACCGCTGGTGCTCGGCGTCCGTCCGGAGCACATCCGGTTTTCCGATGCGGCGCCGATCCGCGGCCGCGTCTTCGGTACCGAATATCTCGGCACCACGCAGATCGTCACGATCGAGACCGAACAGGGCCGCGTCAAAGCGCGCATTTCGTCGCGCGAGCCGGTGCGGATCGGCGAGACCCTTGGTCTCGCCTTCCGCTCGGACAACTTGACGCTGTTCGACGCGACATCCGGCTCGGCCATCAAGACCGCGGCCAACGGCGACGCGAGTCTCGGGAGCAACGCCCATGGCTAACGTCGCGCTGCGGCACGTCAGCAAACGCTTTGGCCACATCGAAGCCGTGCGCGACCTGTCGCTTGCCATCGACGACGGCGAGTTCGTCGTGCTGTTGGGCCCGAGCGGCGCCGGCAAGACGACGACCTTGCGGCTGATTACCGGCCTCGAGCATCCCGACCAGGGTGCGGTTTCCATTAACGGCCGCGACGTCACCCGCGATCCGCCGGGCTCGCGCGACATCGCCTTTGTATTCCAGCAATATTCGCTCTATCCGCATCTGACCGTCTACGACAACCTCGCTTTCCCGCTGCGCTCGCCGGCGCGCCGTGTTGCCGAGCCGACCATCAAGAAGCGCGTCGAACAGACCGCCGAGCTTCTGCGTATCTCCGCCAAGCTCGGCAACCGGGCGACCCGGCTCTCGGGCGGGGAAATGCAGCGGGTCGCGATCGGCCGCGCCCTGGTGCGGGATCCGTCCATCTATTTGATGGACGAGCCGCTGTCTTCGTTGGACGCCAAGCTGCGCGCCGAATTGCGCCTTGAGCTCAAGCGCATCCAGGTCGAACTCGGCGCCACCATCCTCTACGTGACCCACGATCAGGTCGAGGCCATGACGATGGCCTCGCGCATCGGCGTCATCAAAGACGGCGAACTTTTGCAACTGGGCACGCCGCGCGAGATCTACGAGCGCCCTGCCGACCGCTATGTCGCCTCGCGGCTCGGCACGCCGTCGATCAATTTTCTACCCGCAGGCATGGTCGCCGAAATCGCCATGCCGGCCGGAACCGAGACCATCGGGGTGCGCACCGAGCATCTTCGCATTGCCAAGGCCGACGGCGGCAGTCTCGTTGGCCGGGTGCACCGCATCGAGCATTTAGGCGATCAGAACCATGTTCACCTCGAATATCGCGGGCAGATGCTGGTGACGCTCGCCGATCCGCACGCGCCGCTGGAGGCCGGCCAGGACGTCGAATTGCAATTGCTGCAACCGCTTTATTTCGATGCCGACGGACGGCGCATCGCTGCGACGATGCATTGAGGACCGAGGCGATGTCGCTTGAACCCGAAACATTGAAGTCGCTGGTGAAGGCCGCCGCTGAAAAGGTGATAGCCAGCGCGCCGGAATTGACCGCACTCGATCAGGCGATCGGCGACGGCGATCACGGCGCCAATATGAAACGCGGTTTTGAGGCGGTGCTGGGCAAGCTTGATGTGATCGGCTCGCAGCCGCTCGGCGAAGCGTTCAAGACCATCGGCAAGACACTGGTCATGACCGTCGGCGGCGCCTCCGGGCCGCTATACGGAAGTTTCTTCCTCGCCGCCGGCGACTCGCTGTTGCAGAGCCGGGATCTGCCCGACGATGTCGCCGAAGTCTTCGCTTGCGGGATCGGCGCCGTGCGGGCGCGCGGCCGCTCGGCGCCCGGCGAGAAGACCATGCTCGACGTGCTGGTGCCGGTTTTGGAAACGTTGACGGCGGCCGCCGGCAAGCCGGATTTGCTTAACCGCGTTCGCGAAACCGCAAGCGAAGCCGTCGCCCGCACCGCGCCGATGCAGGCTACCAAGGGCCGCGCATCGTTTCTCGGCGCGCGCAGCATCGGACATATCGATCCCGGCGCGCGGTCGAGCTGCGTCCTGGTGCAGGCCGTCTGCGACACGCTGGAGGCGCGGCAATGAGCGACACGGTCGGCATCGTCATCGTCTCGCACTCCCAGGACATCGCCAAGGGCACCGCCGATATGGTGCGGCAGATGGTGGGCAGCGAAGTGAAAGTAGCGTTCTGCGGCGGCGATCCCGGCGGCGGGCTCGGCACCAATGTGCCGTTGATCATCGAGGCCATCGACAAAGCCTGGTCGCCCAAAGGGGTCGCCATCCTGGTCGACCTCGGCGGCGCGGAGACCAACAGCGAAATGGCGGTCGAGATGCTACAGCCGGAGCGTCGCGATCTGGTCGTGGTGTGCAATGCCCCGATCGTCGAAGGGGCGGTGATGGCGGCGACCGAAGCCGCCGGCGGCGGCTCGCTCGAACAGGTGCGGGCGGTGGCCGAGGAACTTTCCGCCGGCTGAGCGTGCGGCGGGAGAAATTTGAGGAATGGAAATGATGTTGGAGACCCGCAAATCGAACAGCCACACGATCACCGGCAGTGTCCGGCTGATTCACGATGCGGGCTTGCACGCACGGCCGGCAGTCAAGCTGACCAAGCTCGCCAAAAAATTTCAGGCGCAGATTTCGATCCGCGCCGGCGAGAGCGCCGATTGGATCAATGCCAAAAGCGTCGCCAAGGTCATGGCGATGCGGGCGTCCCGCGACTCCACCATTGAGATCAAGGCATCCGGCGAAGATGCCGAAGCGGCCGTCGCCGCAATGGTCGATCTTGTCGCCAGGGATTTTCCGGATAACACCCCGTGAATTTGCGCGCCGACATCGCCGGCCCCGCTTATCGCGGAAAAACCGCCTCTGGCGGGTTTGCGCATGGGCCCTTTGTGCGTCTCGAAGGAGGCGCCACTGACGGCCGCTCTCCAGGGGGACCGCATGACGAAGTCCCCGCGCTGCGCGACGCCCTCGCCAAAGCGAGCCGGCAGATTGCCGCACTCGCGGCCTCAGCCGGCATCGAGGCGGCGCAAATCCTGGAGTTTCAGCTCGAGCTCCTGGATGACGAAGATTTCCTCGAACCGGTCTTCACCGCCGTCGCCGACGGGACGGCCGCCGACGCGGCGTGGGCGATGGCGCTCGATGCCCAGATCGCCGATTATAATTCCGCACCGGACGAATATCTGCGCGCCCGCTCTGCTGACCTCGCCGATCTGCGCGACCGCGTCATCCGTGCACTGCGCGGCGGCGAAGCCGAGGGCTTGAGCATTCCACGCGGCGCCATCGTCTGCGCCGACGACCTGCCGCCCTCGCGGTTTCTGGAAATCGACTGGTCAAGCGGCGGGGGATTGGCCTTGCTGCAGGGCAGCCCGACCAGCCATGTCGCCATCCTGGCGCGGGCGCACGGCGTCCCCATGGTGGTGCAACTCGGCGTCATCGCCGAACGCGCCGCGACTGCATTGCTGGACGGCGACAGCGCCGTGCTCGAACTCGATCCTACCGCCGGGCAGGTCGGGCGGTTCGAACGGCGGCGGGATCGCAACGGCCGCGATCGGGCCTCGGCGGCCGCGCTCCTGCACCGGCCGACGGCAGCCTGGGGCGGCGACAAGATCAACATTCTGATCAACATCCAGAGCGCCAAGGACTTGGAGCACCCGCACGCGCAATACGCCGACGGCGTCGGGCTGATGCGCACGGAGTTTCTGCTCGACGGACACGCGGGTCTACCGGACGAGGAAGCGCAGTATCGGGCCTACGACGCCGTGCTGCGTTGGGCCGGCGCGCGTCCGGTCACGATCCGCACCTTTGACGCCGGCGGCGACAAGCCGATCCCGGGCTTTACGATTGACGGCGAAGCCAACCCGTTCCTCGGCGTTCGCGGCATACGTCTTTGTCTGGCGCGGCCGGAGGTCTTCCGCGTGCAGCTGCGCGCGCTGGCCCGCGCGGCGGTCCGCGGCAATCTCAAAGTGATGTTTCCGATGGTTACGATGCCGCAGGAGCTTGACGCCGGCCGGCGGATTTTTGTCGAGGCGGTTGCCGAACTGCAAAGCGAGGGCATAGCGGCAGCGTTGCCGGAGGTGGGAATGATGGTCGAGGTGCCGGCAGCGGCCTTGACCATCGAAGGGTTCGAGGCATCATTCTTCTCGATCGGCTCCAATGATCTGATGCAATACTTGATGGCCTGTGACCGGACCAATGGATCGCTCGGCGAGCTGATCGATCCTCTGCATCCGGCTCTCCTGGAGCTCATCGGCCGCACCGCCGATTACGGCAGACACGCTGGGATCAGCGTCAGTTTGTGCGGCGAAATGGCCGGCAATCCAGGCTGCATCCCCGCTTTGCTGTCCTGCGGTGTGCGCGAGTTTTCGGTTAGTCCTTCAGCCTTGGCACGGATCAAGCAAACCATCGACACCTTAAGCCGCGGGGATGGCTGTGGCTGACGCGGCGCTCGATGAACCGGGAGAAGCCGGCGCGGTCGCCGAGTACAAGCGCATTTTCAAGGAAGTCCTGGATTCGCGGCCGTCCGGAATGCGCATTCGGTTGGCGCATGCCATGGGCAAGAATCGCAGTTTCGTCAGCCAGATATCCAACCCGGCCTATCCGGTGCCGGTGCCGATCCTGCACCTCAACATGATTTTCGATGTCTGCCACTTTCCGCCGGCGGCGAAGGAAGCGTTTCTGCGTGCCTATGCCCGCGCCCATCCGCGGCGCGTCGGCCAATTGATCAAGATCCCGCGCGAGCGGTCGATCACGCTACATCTGCCGGATCTCGGCAGCAGCAAACGCAACGGCAAGGTCGACGCACTGTTCCATGAATTCGCCCGCCGTCTGGTCGCTATTCTGCAAGACGAGAAGTGAGCGCGCTTAAAGCGCCGCCGAACGGGAGGACAACGTGAAGAAGTTCATCAATTCCGTCGATACCATGCTGGCCGAAAGCCTCGATGGTTTTGCCGCCGCGCATGCCGACCTCGTTGCGTTGGGGCCGGAGCGCAAATTCGTGCGGCGGCGGGCGCTCAATCCAGGCAAGGTGGCGCTGATCTCCGGCGGCGGCAGCGGTCACGAGCCGCTGCACGCTGGCTTTGTCGGCAAGGGCATGCTCGACGCCGCCTGTCCCGGACAGATTTTCACCTCGCCGACGCCCGACCAGATTGTCGAAGCCGCCACGGCCGTCGGCGGCCCGGCCGGCGTGCTCTTTATCGTGAAGAATTACGCCGGCGATTGCATGAATTTCGAAATGGGCGCGGAATTGGTCGACGCGCCATCGGCTACCGTGATCACCAATGACGACGTGGCGGTCGAGAAATCCACGCACAGCGCCGGCCGCCGCGGCGTCGCCGGCACGCTGGTGGTCGAGAAGATCGTCGGCGCGGCGGCCGAAAAAGGGATGGGTCTGAAAGCCTGCGCCGAACTCGGCGCGCACGTCAACGACAAGACCGGCTCGATGGGTATGGCGCTGACAAGCTGCACCGTGCCGGCTGCCGGGACGCCGACCTTTGCACTAGGCAATGATGAGATTGAGATGGGCGTCGGGATTCACGGCGAACCAGGCCGCAAGCGCGTGAAGCTCGCCAGCGCCAATGCGCTTGCCGACGAGACGCTCAGCGCGATCCTCACCGACCGCGGCAATCCGACCTCAGGCTCGGTGCTGTTGCTGGTCAACGGCTTCGCCGGCACGCCGTCGCTCGAGCTTTATCTGATGTATCATGCCGCTCGCGGGATTCTGGAAAAGCACGGACTGAAGGTCGTTCGCTCTCTGGTCGGCTCTTACGTCACGTCGCTCGATATGGCGGGCTGTTCGCTCACCGTGACGATGCTGGACGACAAATTGACGGAGCTTTGGGACGAGCCGGTGCACACCGCCGCGCTGCGCTGGTAATCCGCACGCGCCACCGTTGTGGACTAGGCGAAGAACGGCGCTCTGAATTTGGCCGCCCGCTGCGGGGCCTTGGCGCCCGCGGTCACCGGCAACTGCAGGACAACAGCCTGCAGGCCTTTCGGCATGAACGTCAGCAGCACGATCTGGCCGTCGGGAAATTCCAGCGCGTCGTGATGCGTGCGCCGATTGCGCGTATTCACCTGCCGAAAGATCGCGGTCTTGTGTGTGACGAGCTTGCTCCACGGCCACAACCGGATGCCGGCAACCTCTTCGACAAAGGACAACTCCGTTCCCGGCAACAGGCAGACCGCGATCTCGGCATCTTCCGGCGCGCAGAAGCCGCGCGACCCGCCGCCGAACTTGTGGTTGGTCAGCCGGTCGTCGACCCTGGCCGGGCGCGATCGAGCGGCGTGGATGCTATAGTCGCACATTGCAGTTTCCCGGTTCGTCGAAGCCGGCTCAAGCTTAGCCGTTTTCTGGAGCCGCGACAGCAACGCGCCTTCCGTCGGTTCCCGCACCGCCCACCGGCCTGTATAAACGGTGAAAACCGGAAGTGGAGGATAAAGCCCAATGGAACAGCACCTGATCGAAGCCATCTCGGACGGGGTTGCAACGCTGACCTTAAATCGGCCGGACCGGCTCAACGCACTCTCGACACCGATTATGGACGGGTTGCTCGAAGCGCTGCCGCGGCTGGCGCACGATCCGGCGGTCGGCGCCATTGTGCTGACCGGAGCCGGCCGCGCGTTCTGCGCCGGTGGCGACGTCAAAAGCATGGCGGAGGGTGCGGTCCAAACGACGATTGAAGACGCGGTCATCCGTTTGCGCAGCAGAATGGAAGTATCGCGGCTGCTGCACGAAACTGCCAAACCGACCATCGCGATGGTCAATGGACCGGCGGCCGGCGCCGGCCTGTCGCTTGCGCTGGCGTGCGACCTGCGCATCGCCGGACAATCGGCGCGGTTCATCACCGCCTTCGCCAAGGTCGGCTTCTCCGGCGATTTCGGCGGAAGCTATTTCCTCTCGAAGCTGGTCGGCACCGGCAAGGCACGCGAGCTCTACTACACGGCCGAACCGCTGGACGCCGCGCAAGCGCTGGCGCTCGGCATCGCCAATCGCGTGGTGCCCGACGCCGACCTCGCCGAGGCCACGATGCAGCTAGCGCGCAAGCTGGCGCATGGCCCGCGCGTTGCGCTCGGACTGATGAAGCAGAATTTCAATGCTGCAGAAAGCGGAACCCTTGCCGAGCTCCTCGACCTCGAAGCCCGGGGTCAAATCGAGACTGGCCGCACCGCCGACCACAAGGAGGCGGCGCGCGCGTTTGTGGAGAAGCGCGCTCCGGTGTTTATCGGCCGCTGATTTTTCGCAGCGCCGCCGCCGTGAGCCAGAAGACTTCGCCGGAACTCTCGGCGGTGTCGAGCCAGAGAAACTCCGCTTGCGGATGGTCGCGTTCCAGGATTTCGCGGCCGCGCCCGATTTCGCACAACAGCGCACCCGCGGGATTTAAGTGTGCAGAAGCACCGTTAAGAATCCGCCGCACGATGTCCATACCGTCGGCGCCGCCTTGCAACGCCACACGCGGCTCGTGGGCGTATTCCGCCGGCAGATCGGCGACGGCCTTGGCGTCCACATAGGGCGGATTGACCAGAATAATGTCGTAACGCGCGGCGCCAACCGGCGTAAAAAGGTCGCCGCGCCGGAGCGTGATGCGATCTTGCAGGCCATGGTTCGAGACGTTGACGGCGGCAACCGCCAGCGCGTCTTTCGAAATGTCGACGGCATCGACTTGCGCATTCGGGAAAATATCGCAGGCCAGAACCGCAAGACATCCGGACCCGGTGCACAGATCGAGCACTCTCGCGACCGCTCCGCAATCGACGAGCGGCGCTTCACCGCGAAACAGGTCGCTGTAGAGCAACTCGGCGAGATACGAGCGCGGCACGATGACCCGCTGATCGATGTAAAATGCCGTTCCTTGAAGATAGGCGCGGTTGAGAAGATAAGCGGCCGGCAGCCGGGTCCGCACCCGCTTCTCGATCAA
Source organism: uncultured Hyphomicrobiales bacterium (assembly GCA_964459765.1). Taxonomy (GTDB): domain Bacteria; phylum Pseudomonadota; class Alphaproteobacteria; order Rhizobiales; family Xanthobacteraceae; genus BOG-931. The sequence continues at coordinate 11,946 of CAYWNY010000047.1, forward strand.
CGCGAATATTCGCCGGCCTTCGTGCGCCGTGAGCCGCGCCGACAAAAATGCTTCGATCCGATCGATCGGCAGTTTCAGCGCTTCACCGACGAGAAACATCGCCTCTTCGACGGCGTCGTGCGTACCCTGACCGAAAGCAAGCTCGGCTTGCGCAAAGTGCGTCACCGCGTAGCGAATGAAGTCCAGGATGGTCGCGAGTTCGCGCGGCAGGTTCTTCGGACGACGAGCCTTCGCCACCTCTCAAGTCCTCTTAACGTCGATAACGCATGGGTTGATCAGCCGACCTTGTCGGCGTCGCTCTTCGGCCGATGCAGCCCGCCCATCAGCGCCGGCTGAAACAGCGCCGCCGAGGCGAGCGTACAGACCAGCGACAGCGCCAACAGCTTGCCCATGCTGGAAATCCCGGGCTGATTGGAAAGCCACAGGCTGCCGAACGCGGTGGCGGTCAGGAGCGTGCTGTAGAATACCGCGCGCGTGAGCACCGATTCCAGGAAATTGCTTTCGCCGCGTCGCCACGCCGTCACGTAGTAAATCTTGAACGCGACGCCGATGCCCAACAACACCGGCAGCGCAATGATATTGGCATAGTTGAGCTGAAACTTCGCCAGCGCGCAGATTTCGAGCGTAACGATGGCGGCGACGATGAGTGGAATGAGCGTCACCAGCACGTCGACAAATCGCCGCAGCACCAGGAACAGCAAGGCTGCGATGGAGAATAGCGCCAGCGCCGCAGCCTCCACGAATGCCTCGACGATGGTGCCGCCCCATTCGGTGCTCTCGATGGCCTCACCGGTGGCGCCCGGTTCCGCGGCCAGCACCGCATGCGCAAAGCGGGCAATGTTGGCGTTATCGTTGGCGTCGCCTTTGGGCCAGACCTCGATGCGCATGCGCCCGTCGGGCGCTACCCAATCGCGAACAAGCTCAGGCGGCAGCGAAGCGCGCGTGACGTGGTCGGCCGAGAGGCTTGCGCCGAGGTCGTCGAGGTCGAGCTGCAGCGGCACGATAAAGGCGTCGGTGGCACGCGCGCGCTGGCCCGGATCGGCCTGCGCGAGTTTGTCCAGCGCCGTCGCCAGCCGCCGCGCCGCATCGGCGCTGGCGCCGCTGGTCTGGTCGGCAGCCTCTCGCAAGATTCCCGCGGCCTTGTTGAGCGCCGCGATATTGTCGGCATCGCTCGGCGCGCCTCGCGCCGCGGCATGAAGCGCCGGGTCGAGCTTTTTCTTTGCCGCCGCAACGGCCGTCAACTTTGGCTCCTGATCGGACGGCACGAAGTTTTCGAGTGTCCAGGTCGCGGCCACCTGCGGCAATGCGCTTAATTTTGCCACAGCGGCGGCGGCGTCGGCGGGGGGCACCACGACCTTCGCCGTGGCGAACGGCACTTCCTTGCCCAGCCGATAAAGCGCTATCAGCGCCGGCGAAGTCTGCTTTTCCAGAGCGAGCGGGTTGAAGTTGAATTGCAGCCTGGTCAACGCCGGAAGCCCGGCGACGACGATCGCCACGGTGGTGACGATGACAGCGATCCGGTGTCGCTTGAGGAACGCGTCCGCCTTCGCGAGCGCCGGCAGGTCGAGCCGCTTCGGCTCGGCCGGCGGTTTGACGGCGTGAATAAGCGCGGGCAGCAGGGTCAGGCTCGTCACATAGGCGATCACCATGCCGAAACCGGCGATCACACCGAGCTGCGACAAACCTTTGTAAGCGGTGGGCGTGAACGACAGAAAGCCGGCCGCGGCGGCGCCGGCCGCCAGCGACAGCGGAATTCCGACCCAGTCGGCGGCGGCGCCGAGCGCCCGATCGGTGTCTCCGAGGTCATGCCGCTCGGCGCGATAGCGGATGGTGTACTGGATGGCGAAATCGGCGCCGAGACCGACGAACAGGACGGCAAATGCCAGCGAAATCGGATTGAGCGCCCCGACCATGAAGATGCCGCCCGCGGCCGTGATCGCCAAACCCACCGCGATGTTGACCGCCACCGCCGCCACCAGCCGCAGCGAGCGCAATGCCAGCCACAAGATGATGAGAACGATCGCGCCGGTGACGGCGCTGTTGAGCGCGATCCCCTCATGCACGCCGGCAAACTCGTTGTCGGAAATAATGACCGGACCGGTCAGGCTTACCTCGGCGCCGAACTTCTTCGGCAGATCGAGTTGGTCGACGATCTCGCGGATGGCGGCTGTGGCTTTGCCGCCAGGTTCAAGCGAGTTGTGGTCGAGAACCGGCCAAACCAGGATGAAGCGATGCAGATCCAGCGGCTTCGGCGCACCCTGCAGCAGGACGCGCCAGGAGAACTCCGTCGGGCGGTCTTGCGCGACTTCGTCAAGCGTAGCGGAAGCCAAATTCAGCGGCCGCGCCATTTGGTCGATCGGAACCAAGCCGTGTTCGGCTGCCTGCACCACCTCGACCAGGATTCCCGAAACGCCGCGCAGGCTCGGGTCGCGGACCAATGCGCCAACGAGCGGCTGCGCCTTGGTGAGCGGGCCGGTAATCTGTTCGATCCGATCAGGGGCAAGAAACAAAAGCCCGTTCTGGCGGAAGAACGGACTATCCAATGCGTCCGTGATCGAACGGAAGAGATCCGGTTTGTTGGCCAGCGCCGCCTTCACGTCGCGCGCGGCAGCCTTGGCCGCTTCCGGGGAGGAAGCGCCGACGTCGACCAGAATGATGTCCGCAACCTGGGGAAAGGCGGCGTCAAAGCCGATCTCGTTTTGCCGCCAGGGCAATTTCTCCGACAGCAAGTCATTGACGTCGGTGTCGATGGCAAAGTGCCGCGCCGCGTAAACACCGAAAATGACCGTCAGAAGGAGCGCGGCCACGATGACGCTGCGAAAGTGCGAAACGCAATAACGCGCCGCTTTATTGATCCACGATTGCAGCATGACCCGGTCGTGTTGATGGCGGAGAGGGACGGACGGAATGCCCGCAGAGGATGACGCGTCAGTGACCATTGAAAGATAGGGAGTTTTTGGGCGTCTGGCGAGTCGCCTACGGACTATCGCCAATCAATGTCGGCGTAACACGCAGAACCGACGACTAGTTCCAGCGCGCCGGAAGGCGACAGCAGAGAACGGCGACGCTTTCCGGAAATTTCCACTTTCCTTCATGCAGCCGCCACTTACGTCATTTAATGTTATTCCGTACTCTTGCGTCCAAGCTGCCGCATGGAGGCGCCGCGCCTCTCGAGGTCGAAGGCAGCGCTCATCGACCAGGCAGATTTGCCGATTAGGTGCCACGGTGGAGGAACGTTTGCGGCACAGTATTGCCGCCGATAAGCAGTCCCCGCGTCTCACCGGCCGCGCTATTTTCGCCGCGACCATCGGCAACATGCTCGAATTCTACGATTTCATCACCTACGCGTTCTTCGCTATTCAGATCGGCCACGCCTTCTTCCCGGCGCACAGCGCCTTCGCCAGCCTGATGCTGTCACTGGCAACTTTCGGGCTCGGATTTGTTACCCGCCCGATTGGTGCGGTTGTCATCGGCGCCTATTCCGACCGCGCCGGACGCCGGCCGGCGATGATCCTGACCTTCACCATGATGGGCTGCGCCATGGCCGCGCTGGCGCTCACGCCGTCCTATGCCGCGATCGGCATTGCTGCGCCGATCGTGGCGATCCTGGCGCGTATGGTGCAGGGTTTCTCGCTCGGCGGCGAAGTAGGCCCGACCACGGCCTTCTTGATGGAATCCGCGGTCATGCATCGACGCGGCTTTGCCGTCTCGTGGCAACCGGCCAGCCAGCAAATCGCCGCCACGGCGGGTGCCGTGGTTGGCCTCGTGCTCTCCGTCGTGATGAGCGGCCCGGCGCTCGATACCTATGGCTTTCGCATCGCCTTTCTCATCGGCGCAGCCACATTGCCGCTCGGACTTTGGTTGCGCGCAACCCTTCCGGAAACGTTGCATTTACCCGACGAAGGGGCCGCGAGCGCCGACGACTCTGGCAGTCGCCTGGATCTTGCGAGCGCCAATGCTCGCCTGTTGATCCTCGGCCTCTTCATTCTCGCGAACGGCACCATCATCACCTACCTCACGAACTACATGACGACCTATGCCGAGAACACGCTGCATGTTGCCGCCGACCTTGCCTTCGCCACCACTGCGGTCAGCAACGGGGTCGGCATCGCCGCCGCGCTCTACGGCGGTTGGCTTGCCGATCGCTTCGGCCGGTGGCCGGCGATGGTCTGGCCGCAGCTCGCCGCACTATTGTTGACCTATCCGGTCTTCCTTTGGATCGTCGAGACGCGCAGCGCCTGGGCGCTGCTCGGTGGGCTCGGCGTCCTCTCGCTGGTCAACAGCGTTCCCTACAGCGCCTTCTATGTGGCGCTTGTCGAGGGGTTGCCGAAACGTATTCGCGGCGGCGCTTTCGCCATCGTTTATGCCGTCGCCATCGCCGGCTTCGGCGGCACCGCGCAGCTCGTCGCCACCTGGCTCATTCACGTAACCGGAAATGCGCTGGCCCCGGCCTGGTACATGCTCTTCGCGACCGCCGTCGGTCTCGTTGCCATGGCTATGATGCGCGAAACTTCGCCGACGAAGCTGCGGATCTGAGGCGGCATCGGGCGCGCCGCAGGACCGGCCGCTTGGCCGTAACCGCCAGCGCATGCACGATCCGCGGGATGCAAGCGAACGTTCTGACGCCGCGAGACGGCGCGAGTTTGTGAAACTTTTGCGACAGTCACGGTGTCATCGCCCATCGCATGCGACGTAAGTGTTAAGTTGTGCCGGGTTTCGGGCGCCAGCTTGGTGTGATAGGGCAACGCCGAGAATGCAGATCAGACAATTAACAGCGCATGAGGTCCTCGCGGACCTATCCTTGGCGACGTTGTCCAGCGTCATCACCGTTCTCGGCACGGTGGCATTCGCCGCCTTGATTTTTCCCGGGCCGTTGGCAAAGGCCGTGCCGCTGGCCTTCGTCACCTTTCTGGCCGGCACAGCGGTGGCGGCGCTGATGATCGGTCTGTTGAGCCGCTTTTATTGCAATCTCAGCGGTGCCCAGGATCAGCCGGCGGCCATTCTGGCGACCTTCGCCAGCGGCCTCACCAGTATGAGCTTGCTCGATGAGGAGGCGGCCATCTCGACGATGTTCGCCGTCGTTGTTCTTTCTACCGCTTCCTTCGGCTTGGCTCTCCTGCTCCTCGGCGTCCTCCGATTCGGAAAATACACGCAACTCATTCCCTATCCGGTGATCGGCGGCTTCCTGGCTGGCGTCGGCGTGATGGTCTTAATCGCCACGATCCGGTTTCAGTCGGGGATCACACCGACGCTCGACAGCCTTCCGCAGCTTTTCTCCGGGCAGACAGCCTTGCACTGGCTGCCATCCGTGATCGCCGGCGGCCTTCTGTATTGGGGAATGAGCCGCTTTCGGCATGTCTTGTTTCTGCCAATCGCACTGATCGGCATCGTGATCTTATTTTATGTCGTTGCAAGCATGGGGTCCTTTTCGCTCGTCTCCCTGCGGGACAACGGTTTTGTCTTCCGGTCCTTGCCCGAGGGCGGCGTCTTCGACGCGGCCCAATGGCTCTCCGTAACGAAAATCGATTGGAATATTGTCCTCGATGGTCTGGGAAAAATTGGCGGCCTGATTCTGGTCTGTACGATCGGCGCGTCGGTCGCCACCACGGCCCTGGAAATCGGCGCCGAAACAGAGCTGGAGCCCAATCACGAATTGCGGGCGCATGGGCTTGCGAACCTGGCGGCTGCGCTGGTCGGCGGCTTGCCGGCCTTCACGCTGACTGGACCCTCGCTATCTTATCTCCGCCTCGGAGCCTCCAGCCGCTTGGTGCCGCTCCTGCGCCCGCTTTTTAGTCTGGCGCTCGGGGCTGCGGGTCTCAGTCTCCTAGGCTTTGTGCCCAAGGTCATGGTGGGCACGCTTCTTGTCGTGTTTGCGTTCGGCCTGATGGACGAATGGCTGATCCGCGCCCGTCATCGGCTTAGTCGCAGCGACTACTTTCTGATCGTCTTGATCACCGGGATCATCGCGCTGGTCGGATTTTTGCCGGGGGTCGGAGTCGGTGTTCTCGTCGCTGCCCTCGACTTCCAAGTCAAATACAGCCGATTGAATGTCATCAAGGCCGAACTTTCGGGACGCGACTTTCGCAGCGACGTCGAACGCTCGCCCCGCGCCGACAGCATTTTGCGTGAGGTCGGGGAGCGGGCCGTTACCTTCGAAATCCAGGGATTCATTTTCTTCGGGTCGGCGATCGGACTTTTGGACCATATCCGCGCGCGCATCGGCGCGAGCATGCCAAAAATCCAATTTGTGATTTTGGGGTTCGCGAATGTTGACGGGCTGGATGCTGCTGCGCATTTCGCGCTCCGCAAGCTGAAAACTTTTGCGAGAGCGCAGGATATTTGTTTGCTGTATTCGGGCTTGAGCGGCGCCGCCACCAAAGACCTGCAGACCGCGAAGATCCTCGACAAAGACCTTTCGTTCTGTTTCGCGACGACGGCGATGGCTGTCGAATTGGTTGAAGACCGTCTGCTCAAGCAGTCCGGCTGGGTCGACGACCCGACCTGCGGCTCGCTCAGCGCCGAGGACGCCTTGATTTCCGTCGTGGGGGAACGGGACAAGGCGCTTGCCCTGTTACCCTATTTCACCATCCGTGACATACCGGCAGGTGACACGGTGTTCCGCCAGGGCGACGATGACTTCGACACCATCTTGCTGGTGCGCGGCACGCTTTCGGCGCATCTCGACCTCGGCGGCGGACAATCGGTTCGCCTGCGGAAATTCTTGCCCGGCACCCTGACGGGTGAAATGGCTTTTTATACCGACCGGAAACGTTCGGCCTCGCTGATGGCGGATGCGGGCGCGATCATCGGCGTGATCAGCGGCGAATCCCTCGTTCGTCTGAACCGGGAGCAGCCCGCGGTCGCCGCCGAGTTTCACCAGATGGCGGCACGGCTGATGGCGCAACGCATCATATCGATGAACGCGATGCTGCGGATCCTCCTCGCCCACCGGACACCGGCCGCCGCGCCGGCGAAATGATCGGTCAGGTTTGCGGCGCATCGCGCGCGAATGCGCAATCGTGCTAATCGTCGACAATGCCGCGATGGTCGATTCCCGCCCCAGCCTGGTTCGTGGCTGCTCTTATTCCGATGGTCGGTTCGCAGATTGTGCGTCTCAATCAGCACGATCCGGCAGCGTGGATTTTCTCCGATTATATTGGACGGCTTGCGGCATTGGCGGTGCTGGTCGCAATTCCCTCTGCTCGCTCCGTTGCATTCCGGCCGCATGAACGTCGAATGCCGCTATGGCGGGTCGCTTTGTGGGTTATCGGGATCGCCGCTATCGACATTGCGCTGCTGATCTTTGTCACACCGAAGATCGATGCGGCGTTTCCAGCGACGATATTGGGAACTTACCCGCGACCAAGTGGGTCGCTCTATTGGATCGACACCGTTCTCGGCCTGGCGCTGGTCGCCTACAGCGAAGAGGTTATTTTTCGGCGATGCGCGCGCCATGTGATCGAATCACGTGTCGGCGATGGCTATCTCCTGGTCGTGGCCTCGTCGCTTTTGTTTGGGGCTTATCATTGGTGGACCGGTCTCGGCAGCATCGTCGAGGCGACGATCATGGGCGTTCTGCTCATGCTGTTTCTGCGGCGGGCTGGATCCCTTTGGCCGGTCGTTCTCGCCCACTATCTGGCGGACGTGCTCAGCTTCGCGTGAATGGGGACATGATGTTCGCCTCCCGCGGCGCGATTTTCAAACTACGGCTTCATCATCCATCTCGATGATATCGGTTACAATTGTCGCTATCTGAGCACCGAGTATTCACAAAAAACCTGAATAGCTGGAGCGCGCGAGCCACCTCAGTCCCGGCGCGCGCTGCCCTGCGGCAGCGTGAGGGACTGCTTGCAGCAAGGGGTGGTGGCAAAGGTATCGGATTATGCAGCTCGATCTACCGACGCTGATGATCATGCAAAGCTTCGCTTTAGCATGTGCCGGCGCGGTTCTGCTTTTGGCGTGGTTGCAAAACCGCAACGCGTCCACCTTGGCGGTTTGGGGGCTCGCCAACGTCATCGGAGCCGCAGGCATTCTTTCGCTGATGCTGGGCTTCGCTTTGCATCAGCAAGCCTGGTTGGCTGTCGGCAGCGTACTGCTGCCGCTGCAATCCGGCCTGATATGGAAGGCCGCGCGGATCATCGACTCGAAGCCTGCACCGCTGGTCCTTGCGGTCCTCGGGCCGCTGGTTGTGGGTCTCGCGGGTGTAATTCCCGGCCTAATGAGCATCGCCGGGTCGCTGTCCCTCGTTGTCGGCGCTGCATATGGAATCGCGACCGCGACAACCTTATGGCCCGGCAAGGAACGACTGGCCGCGCGTTGGCCGCTGATCGGCTTGTCGGGGTTGCACGCTGCGGCTTTGTTGGTCGGCACATACAGCACCTTCAGCGGGTCTACCGGCCAAGATATTTTACCGTCGATCACCAGCTTGTTCGGCTTTATTTATTTTGAAAGCATCATCTTTGCGCTCGGCACCTCCGTGTTCGTTCTCGCGTTGGTCAAAGAGCGCAATGAGGCGGTCAGCATCACGGCCGGGCGCACCGACGCGCTTACGGGCATTGCCAACCGCGCCTCTTTCTTGGAGAGCGCCGGGCGAGTTTTGGAGCGCTGCCGGCTCGACAGCGCGCCGGTTTCGGTGATGATGTTCGACCTCGATCGGTTCAAGGCTGTCAACGATGGACACGGCCATGCGGTTGGTGACGCCGTCATCCGAACGTTCTGTGAGGTCGTTTCAGCGGCGCTGCGGCCGAACGACGTGTTCGACCGCATGGGCGGCGAGGAATTCGCCGTGGTGTTGCCCGGATCGGGTATCGAATCTGCCTACGTCCGCGCCGAGCGGATGCGCGCTTCATTCGCGGCAAGTTGCGACTTCGCGCTCAATCGCCGAATCGATGCGACGGTGAGCTGCGGTCTGTCAGTGAGCCTTCATTCGGAGCAGACACTTACCGCGTTGCTCGAGGACGCCGATACCGCGCTCTATCGTGCCAAAACCGAGGGGCGCAACCGTGTCAAGCGCGCCGACCAATCCAAGCCTGAAGGAGGCTCGCCGACGGTAATCCGCGTGGCTTGAGCTTCCGGCACAGCTGGGAAACCGGCTGGCGGGGCAGTGCGCCGGGAAATCTCTACCCGGCGCCCGGGGTATGCCGTCCGGTCGGAAGTTGCTCGGCGTATTTCGATCACCTCGGCGACGACGCTTACAGTCTTCCTTATTTCAGCGCCTTCACTACCTCGCCGGAGACCGGGTCGGTGACGCCGAGCCCGCCGCCAAGGTCTTCCAGCGTGTCGCGGAACGAGTTGAGTGTCGCGATCCTGCTGGCGCGTGCGTCGACAATCGCATCCATGTCGGTCCATTCGGCGATGACGCAGAAGGTACGTTCGCCAGTCTTGATGACGTTGACGTGATTAAGCCCGGGCCAAGAAAACGCATCCTTGTTGTGCGCATCGAGGAATTGCTGTTCGCGGCCCGCCTTCACTTTGAAACGCACGGCATTGAACGCGTTCATGGGTCCACCTCTTTTGGTGATGCGGCGCGAACGCATAAGGCCCAAGCCGCGGCAAGCGTGTTGAAATCCAGCCGTCTCGTAGTTCGCCTCTAGCGGCCACAGCCTACTACACCATCACATGGGGCTGCATTATGCGTCGCAACGAAATTGGATCGCCTCCACGTCGCGATCGACCGACAAGAGCTTTCACTGTCCGCCATGGAGCGGCCCAAAAGTGTGGGCGAGCAGGACCGACATAATCAGGATGCCGGCCCCGAGGGTAAGCGCATGCGCGGTCTTACGCAGATCGAAGCTGCTCACGCGACAGACGAGCAGGTAAGCGATGGCAAGATTGAAAAGGCCCCAGAGGACGTTGACCAGTGCGGAGGACAGGCCGACTCCCGGCGGTGACGCGAACGGGCTCTGGAACGCGTTGCCGGAAATCCCATTGCCAAGATGGGGCATGGCGTTCGCAAGGAATGCGCCCCCGAAGAAGTACGCCAAATAATGGTACCAGCGCATTGTTGTCCTTATGACTCGTAGCAGGGCGGGCCTGGGGTGCCGGAGAGGGAGGGATTCGAATCCCCGATCCGTATTCTGAGGTGCGGGGTCGAGTTTATTTGTTCATTTGCCGTGCGTCGCGCGCCATTTCGAGACAAGTCACGAGATCAGTGTAGCTCGGCAGTCCGCCGCGCTCCGATCCAACACAAGTGGCTTTGTCCGCGGGCGCGAAAGTAGACCACTCACCCATCAGCTTTTGACGCATGGCCTGTTCGCCCTTGACGCACTGCGAAAACGCCAGATCCGCGTCGCCCCTCTCGCCGGG